>JBBJNS010000081.1:0-10249 GCA_037720745.1 Candidatus Limnocylindrales bacterium | reverse complement strand
AGGGCACCCGGTCGGGGCGTGGCGCAACGGTAGCGCACGTGCTTTGGGACCATCCTGGCGCCCAGCGGTGTAGGTCGGACACCTTTCACGCTCAGGCGAGCGAGCGAGAAACGGCCGATTATCCTGCGGTTCGCACGCTCAGGTCCGAATCTGTGCCATGCAGGGTGCCTCGCGCATGAGGGGAACCAGCTCACGAGCCCGAGACACCGCACTATCCCGGCGCCCGTCCCTCCTTGATCTCCCGAAGGCAGCTCGCCACCAGGACCTCCAGCTCGGTGAGGCCCACAGCCGTCCACTCCCGGCTCCGCAGCCCGACGCTCGGACGCTCGGACGGATCGAAGGCGTACTGGTGCCATTGCCGCCGCTCGTTGGTGCGAGGAGACCGCCGCGCTGCTGGACTGAGGCACTTGACATTAGAGCCGCTCTAGGGTCTAGGCTGCCTTCATGCGCATCGGGGAACTAGCCGACCGGCTCGGCGCCACGGCCCACGCCATCCGCTTCTACGAGCGGCAAGGGCTGCTGCCACGTCCCGAGCGGAGCCGCAACGGCTACCGCGACTACAGCGACGCCGACGCCGCGCGCCTGCGCCTGCTCATCGGTCTACGGCAGCTCGACCTCCCGCTCGACCAGGCGGCCGAGCTGGCGAGCCTGTGTGCCGAAGGTCGGTGCGACCAAGTCTCCGATGAGCTTCGCGCGGCCATCGCCGGGAAGCGCCAGGAGATCGCGCGCCGTGCCGATGATCTTCGTTATCTGGACCACCGGCTCGCCCATCTAGCGGGCCAGCTAGCGGCCGGAGAGCCGCCCCGACCTCTCATCACGCTTCAAAAGGAGGAACGCCATGATCACGCGATGTGACGCCTGCTGCTGCGACAAGCACTGCTGCGGCAACTGCCCCACGTAGACCCTTGGGCCGGGAACAACCTCCTGGCCCTTACGATTCGCACTGACCCACTACCCCGGCGCCTATCCACTCCGGCTCGCGACCTGGTACAGGACGGCCAAGGCACTCACCACGGCGGAAAGGGAGGCGATGCGGATCGCCCAGAGTGACAGTCTCGCGCTCTCCCTTGCGGCGCGCACCGGACGCTCGGCGATTCAGCTCCTCGTGCAGGAAGGCGACGGACGGGACGACGTTACGGTGGTGCTCCGAACGGAGCGCCGCGTAGATCTCGTCATCAGTCGTATCGATGAGCGCCTTTTCCTCCGGCATGTGGGGTTTCCTCCGGCATGGGGGGCGAAGCCTAGCGCCACCGCTCGTTGCACGTACCCTCGTCCAGCCTCTCCGCTCGCCATTCCCCAAGGGCGGCCGCTACGGCCTCGTGTACCCCGGAAGGACCCGACACCCGCGACGCCTGGCCAGGCCGGGCGCTTCCGTATCGCGACGGGTCCGCTTGCTCGTCATGGAACGCTTCGCGCGCACAGTGGTAGACGTTTTGCCAGTCGATGTAGACAGCGACTCGCGTTGTCGATCTCCACCCCGGATAGGGAAAATCCCCACCAGTCCACCTCGCGGTGGAGGGCAGGGAGTAATACCATGAGAGTGTCACACAGCCCTGGCAGCGGATAAGTGCGATTCGCTTCCCTACCCACGCTGCAGCCTGCACCGCTAGGAGCCGCGTGGTCCGAAGCCATCCGGTCTATCCACTGAGCTACGGGCGCGTGACGCGCGACGAACGCGTCGAGAGCACAGACCAGGGAGAGCCGGGCATGAAAGGACCGGCCGGCTGCCCATGGAGGACCGCCGGCCGGTGTAGGTAGCTGTAGCCGAAGCCTTACGGGGTCTGGACCTTGGTCCGAGCGAAGCCGATGCGGAGCTCGGTCCCCACTGGCAGGCCAAGCGTGTTGGCTGTGTCGACGGTCAGGTGGATCATGGTCACGCCGGCGCCGATCTCGTCCGGCGTCGACTTGGTCACAGTCTCGTAGAGGACGAGCTTGCCGACACCCGGGACAGCGATCGTGGTGTTGGGATCCACGTCGTCCCCGATGGCCAGCCCGGCGACGCGCAGGTTCACGAAGCGAGAACCCTGGTAGGAAGCGCTGCGGCTGCCGTTCGCGAGCCGCTCGGTGCGTGAGACGCCCTCGATGAGGTCAGCGCTGAGGAAGCCGTCCAGAAGGTCGACCGCCTGGACACTCGAGGTCCCCTTGGCGAGGGCGCGTGCCGAGTCGACCTTGGAGCTCAAGGTGGTGACTCCGGTGCCGGTCGCCAGGAGCCCGGGGGCGTCGATCTGCTCGACGTTGTTGGTCCGGAAGGAGTCGCTGCTGATACAGCCCATGTAGAGAGCCGCGGCACGCCCCACGCGGTTCTCGACGCTCGCGACGTTGGAGGTGGCATCAGCCGCGAAGGCGCTGCCGGTGACCAGGCCGACCGGCTCGAACCGGCTGTACACGGCCTGTGCGTGGGCCACGATGATGCGCGTCCCGACGGGGATGTCGAGGCTGTTGTTCCTGGTGATGACGATACGCAGCATCTCCACCGTGAGGGTGCGGCGAACGTTGCCGTCACCGCCCAGGTCCACGTCCTTGAGTTCGAGATACCCGAAGCCGGGCACGTCCACTCGCGCTCCGGCGCGGACATCGACCAGCTCGCCCAGGACCCGAAGCCCCACGATGCGGGAGCCCTTGCTGGAGGTCGTGAAGCCGTTCTCGGTAGCTCGAACGAACGCTTTGGCGCGGATCAGATCAGCCGTGACGGCCCCGTCCAGGGCGTTGACGTCCGTGATCTGGGCGATCAGCTTGGTGTAGGCGGTGCCATCGGCCGGCTTGTCGGCCTGGGCGATGCCTTCCGCGACCGCGGCCCGGAAGACGTTGCCGGCTTCGCCGGCCTGGACCGTATCGATGGTGTTGGAGATCATCTCGCCGTCGGTACCCAAGCAGGGGCAGACCTGGTAGGCCGTGCGGCCGAGCTTGACGGCGATGTCACCGGCGACCGCGTTGGCGCGGGTGCCATATGCCTCGCCGCCATGGTGTCCGGCCAGCTCGCCCGCCGCCGCCACCGGCACCGTCGAGACAAGCAGAGCGACCAGTGAGATGAGGATGCCGAGCCCGGGGCCGGCACGTCGTGTCCGTAGACGTCGCATGGAGGTTCTCCGATTTCGCTGGCGCGAGACTACGTCGCTGTTCGGCTCGTTCGGCCCGCTCGCTTGGGCCAGGGAACCCTCTGCTGAGAGGGGCCGTCCCCGCTCCCGCCCCTCGCTATACGGGGCCGTCGGATCCGAAGTCTCAGGGTCACGATCGGTGCAGGGAATGGGACTTTCGTACCCGAAGCCAGTCGGCGTTCGTCCCGATGTCAGAACGCACCGTGATGGGCATATCACTTCCGCGCCCCGATGTCGCGTGGACGTGACAGACCCCCCATGACCATCTAGCTATGCGAGCCGTCGTCAGCTGGGCGCCGCCAGGTCGCGACGCGGGAAGGTCCTCGGCGTCCTACTGGCGGGGGCCTTCTTCTTAGGCCGCCTCGAGCGGCGACTCCTCAGCCATAGGGGATCGGCGACTGGCTCGCGCGCTCTTCTCACTGAGGGTCAGCATGTGGGCGCGCATCGCTCGTTCGGCCCGTCGCTCGCGTTCCGGGGGCGCCAGGACACACTCGGGTCCACGAGTCGCCGGAAGCGCTCACGGAAGCCGCGCCGTGCGCCTGCGGTCATCTCGACGGGGGAGTGGCGGCTATGGGCGGTCAGTCCGCCGATCCTGCCCCAGCGCTGCCGCTCTTCGCCGGTCATCGACTTACCGTGGCGATGTCGAGGGCCACCAAGTAGCGTTCCACCGTTCGACTCGGGGGAAGATACGTCGCCTCGATCGCGGAGACGCGTGATCGGCTCCACCCGCCGGCTCGTGCCACTGCGGCCGCGGTCACGCGCTGGCTCAGACGCCGAATGCGGAGGTCGTTCCCGGTCCTAGCGGATGATGCAACGGTGTCCACTCGCCAAGCATCCCAGCAGGGCTGCGGACACTTGGCCCACGAACTAGCGGGAAGTGTCCTTCCAGTCGCGCGCCACGACATCCGGCGAGAAACGCGGCGGCACCGGCTCGTCAGTCGCCGTCGTCCTAATCGGCGTCGGTCGAGAAGCGCCAGTGCGCAGCCCAGCGTCGGACGGTTCGCTCGCGCCAGCTGGAAGGGTCGGAAGCCGGACCAGCATATGCTATTCGAGCCGTCTACTCATCTGGCCAGGAACCAGAGTAATGTGCGGTTCCTGAGCGTGAAACTCGGTCGGGGCGTGGCGCAACGGTAGCGCACGTGCTTTGGGAGTACGAGGTTATGGGTTCGAATCCCGTCGCCCCGACCAATCGATGACGTCAGGCAGAGACGCGAACGCGGTTGCGGCCGTCCGCTTTGGCCTCGTACAGGGCTGAGTCCGCGCGCGCCAGAAGATCGTCGAAGGACTCTCCGTCACGACGTTGAGCCACGCCGACACTGGCCGTGACGCGGATGCCGCCGTCATCGACCTCCGGTGCCTCGATAGCGGTGCGGGCGCGCTCGGCCCATGCGAACCCGACGTCGAGGGGGCTGTCACTCAGGATGACCACGAACTCTTCGCCGCCGTAGCGAGCGACCACGTCCGTCCGGCGCACGGTGGCGCCAAGGACATCGCTGATGCGCTTGAGGACACGATCGCCATCGGCATGTCCGAATCGGTCGTTGACGGCCTTGAAGTGGTCCACATCGATCATCGCGGCGGTGAGGGGCCGCCCGGACGAAGCCAAGGGTGCCAGCGCTCGGTCGAGACCTCGACGGTTGAAGACGCCCGTCAGGGAATCGGTCTTGTCATCCCTGGCGG
The DNA here is from genome assembly GCA_037720745.1 of Candidatus Limnocylindrales bacterium. GTDB lineage: Bacteria > Chloroflexota > Limnocylindria > Limnocylindrales > CSP1-4 > Palsa-1032. The sequence continues at coordinate 5,474 of JBBJNS010000081.1, read as the reverse complement.
CAGAGACGTGCACGCGCGGCACTCCGGGGCTCTGATACTTGATGGCATTGCCAACGAGATTCTGGAAGAGCTGGATCAGTTGCATCCTGTCGGCCATGACCCTGGGCAGCGCGTCGTGTGTCACCACGGCAGCACTGTCCTCCACGGCGCCTCGTAGATTGATGAGCGCTTGGAACAGCGCGTCCTCGCTCGAGGTCTCCAGCATCTCCATGCCCTTGGTGCCCACACGCGAATAGGTCAGCAGGTCCTGGATCAACTGCTGCATGCGGCTGGCCCCATCAACGGCGAACGCGATGAAGTCATCCGCGTCGGCGTCCAATCGCCCCTTGTAGCGTTTGGACAGGAGCTGCGTGTAGCTGGCCACCATGCGCAGAGGTTCCTGAAGGTCGTGGGAGGCGATGTAGGCGAACTGCCCCAGCTCCTCGTTGGAGCGATTGAGTTCCTCGACCTTCTGCAGGAGGGTCGCTTCCGCGGCCTTGCGCACGCTGATGTCGCGGATGGCGGCTGTGACCAGGATGCCCTCGGCGTTCTCCAGCGGGCTGAGCATGATCTCGATGGGGAACTCGCTGCCGTCCTTGCGTCGGGCGATGAGCTCGATGCCGGTCCCCATCTGCTGTTCCAGCGCGTCGGCAGCCGAGCGGAGGTCGTCGGCGATGAGCCGCTCAGCGAAGCCCTCGGGGATGATGTTCTTGACCTGCTGGCCGACGAGCTCGTCGCGGCGGTAGCCGAACTGCTTCTCGGCCTGCAGGTTGAGCAGCACGATGGCGCCCGCCTGGTCGACCACGACCATGGCATCGGGGGCTGCCTCCAGCAGGCCTCGGAAGCGGCTTTCCGATTCCACAGCCGTCGAGACCATCGATCGCGGCCTCGCGCGCAGAGTCAGATCCATGGCACCGTCCTCTCTCCCCTCCACGACCTTGGTCGGCGAGAGCACATCCATAGGGATGTGTCTTGTTAGGTTGGGGCAAGAGTGGCCGCCGGCCTAGTACCCATTCGTTCAGCGCCCGACGACGGTCGCCGCTTCGAGCTGGATCTTCGATGGGGTCGGAGCGACCGCGGGCAGCGTGACGGTGAAAGTGGTGCCAGTGCCAAGTTCGCTCTGGGCAGTGATCGTGCCACCGTGGCGTTCGACGATGCGACGGCAGATGGCAAGTCCGATGCCGGTCCCTTCATATGCCTGGCGGCCGTGGAGGCGCTGGAACGGCACAAAGATCTGTTCCGCATAGCGATCCTCGAAGCCGATGCCGTTATCGCTGATACGGAACTCCCAGCCTTTGAGCGCAGGCACTGCCTCCACGCGAACGACGGGCGCGACACCGTCGCGCTGGAACTTCAAGCCATTGGCGATGAGGTTGTGGACAAGCTGACGCATGTGCAGCGGGCTGGCCACGATGGTGGGCAAGGGCCCGATCTCCACCCGACCGCCCGAGCTCTGGACGCGCTCGTCCAGGTCAGACACCACACCAGCCAGGACCCGGTGGAGGTCGATACTCTCTAACCCGGCCTGGCGTGTCGAGACCCTCGAATACTCCAGCAGGTCCTGCACCAGCGCCTGCATCCGAGCGGCGGCTCGCTGCATCCGGAGCAGATAGTCGGAGGACTCCGGATCGAGCGTGCCCTCGGTGCGTTCGGCCAGTCGATCGCCGAAGGCCTGGATCTTGCGCAGCGGTTCCTGCAGATCGTGAGACGCGATGGCCGCGAAGTCGCGCAGCTCGCGGTTGCTTCGCTCCAGCTCACGGGTGAGGGCAAGCAGCTGGAGTTGGGAGCGGGCCTGCGATGACAGCACTCGGAGGAGGTATCCGGCGCCCATCACCAGAGCGGCAAAGATGATCCATGGCGTCCATTGCACAGGGCCGCTGATGGGCGCATAGAGGGTGGTCACGGGCACAGCGGCGACGAGCCTGAACGGTGTGCCGGCGATGGCTTGCACGGCAAGACGATGATCCCGACCATCCTGCAGGAATGTCCTCGCGCCGCGCGCAAGGCCCGCCGCCAGCTCCGGGGCGCTGTCGCTCAGAGCGGTAAGGTCAGCGTCGCCGTCCCCATTGTTCGTGACCACGAAGCCGCGAGCGTCGACGAGGTACACGGCCGCGGCGGCGAAGGGCATCGCATTCTCGAGGTACGCCTTCAGCGGCGAGTCGGCCACGTCGAACCCGCCGCTCAGCACTCTGCGACCGTGCGGCGTGTCGAAGGGCGCGGCGAAGGCGATGATGGGGATTCCCTTAGCAGCCGATGCCACCACGTTGGATACCGCTGGCGTTCCGGACATGGCCAAGGCCAGGTGAGCGTATCTCGTGCCCAGTCCGCGTCGAGCGTCCTCGCCCATGGCCGGCACGGCCTTGAGAGCGTTCCCGTCCGCGTCAAGCAGGACAGCGGCCTCGAAGCCGAAGCTGCCCACGACGCGCTCGAAGTCAGCGTCGGACACCTCCGCGCCGGCCAGCTCGAGCGACGCGACATCGACCTGGCGGCCTAGGATGTCCGCTGTGTAGGACTCCACGAAGCGCCCCCCGAGGGCGGTGCGGAGGTCGAAGCGATCGTGCAGCTGGTCGCGTGACTGGGACTGGCCAAATGCCAGCGCACCGGCGGTCAGCGCGAGAAGGCCGATGACGACAGCCGTGGCCGCGACCCGTCCACGGGCGGTCCAGCCGCCCGGCGCCTGACGCCTGACGCCCCGCCCGCCCAGCCGCGATCGAGCGACCGCGACCGTTCGAGTCCGGTGCAGCTTGGGGGCCAGGGGAGTGGAGGTGAGTGGCTCGGATGTCCGATCAGCTGGTCGTGCCGGGTCGACGGGAAGGTCGGCATCCGGACGTACAGGACGCGGCAGGCGACCCACATCGATGATGGCGAGCCAAGGTCCGCGTGTCCGTAGGACCTACGCGTCACTCATCGGTACCTTTGCACGCTGGGGTGTGACAGGCAGCGTCCCTAGGCGGGTGTGATCGGTCGCCGCCGACCTCTGAGGCGACTCGCACGTGAGCTCGTTTCCCAGCCCGCCGGCATCGGTGCTGCCCCTCCGACGTGCTGCGCACTGGTTCGGATACCTGCTCATCTAGCGACTGCGCTCGACCGACCGCCGCAGCTCTCGGTAGTGCGCACGCATGAAGAGGTGCGCGACCGGCTTGGCGAAGAACGCGAACAGAAGGCTGAAGGGACGCCGCGGCGAGGCATAGAACGCCCGGTACGTCACGCGCGCGAGGCCGCTCGATGCCGCGCCGATGCTGATCGTCTCCGCGAGTCCTCGAGAAGGTCCGCTGCGGTGGCGGTAGTGGAGCTGGAAGGGTGGGTCCAGCTCTACCGTCTCTCGCGTCCGGAAGCGAAAGCTGTGGCCACGCGCTAGCTTTATCTCGGTCCAGAAGTCGCACAGCAGGCGGTCCCCCGTGCGGTCGATGACCTCCGCCCACTCCAGCTCCCCACCGTGACCCTCGGCGACACCCTTGAGCACGCGGTAGATCCGGTCCGGGGCGGAGCGGAATGTGTCCGTGACCGTCGCCACGTGCACGATATGCATCGGCGCCATCGTCGTTGCGTCGAGCCTGGCCGGGCGCAGTGACGGGACCTTCGCAGGTCGACTCATAGCTTCTCCCGTCGCCTGGCTGACGCACGACTGCCCGAGGTGGATCGACTTGAGGGACGATATCGCACAAGTCGCCAGCCCGCGTGAGGTGTCCCCGCCCGTGACCAGCCGGCCGCCCGCACTCCATGCGTCGCTCGCGCTGACGTCCCTCGCTTTACTCAAGATGAGCCGGCCCGCGCAACTCGGACTGATCGTGCTGGTCTACGCCAGCGGCGTGCTCTTGGGATACGTGCGCGGTGGCGATGCGCCTCCCGCAGCTATCGCCGTCGGCGGCCTCCTTCTCCTCCTCGCCGCGGTGAGCGTGCATCTGACGAACGAGTACGTGGACATCCGCACCGATACGCTCACCGTGCGGACGCGGTTCTCCGGAGGGAGCGGCGTCCTCCCGGCTGGCATCATCGATCCAAGCGTCGCCCGAGGCGCGGCCGTCATCGCCACCGTGGCCACCAGCGTCGCAGCACTCGCCTTCCATCTGGGGGGGGCGTTGCCTGATGCTGGTTTCCTGCTGCTGATGACCGGGCTGGTCGGCGGCCTCGCCTACTCCCTACCGCCGGTCGCAGCCTCTCGACGGGGCCTCGGCGAGCTGACGAATGCGCTGCTCGGCGGCTTCCTGCTTCCGCTCTACGGCGTAGCGATCGCTCGAGGATCGGTGACGGCGCTCGACATGCTGGCGTTCGTGCCCTTCGCGCTCGTGGTCTTTGCGAGCGTCATGGCGACAGCGTGGCCCGATCGCACGGCGGACGCGGCGACAGGCAAGCGGACGCTCCAGACGCGTCTCTCAGCGCGATCCCTGCGATCGATCCATGCCATCACCATCGTGCTGTTCATAGTCGCTGAAGGCGCGGCAGCAGTCCTTGGCGCCTCTCCAGCGGCGCCGCTGTCCCTGGCCGTCCTGCCGCTTCTGCTCCTTGCGCACCGTCGCTATACCGTCGTCGCGGCGCCGACCCTATCGGTCGCCGCGATGGTCTTCGCGGCCCTCGTTCCGACGGTCGTGTTCGCGGCGGTCCTACTGGCGGCGCATCCGCCGTGACCGGCCCTGTCAACCTTCGGGGTACCACTCGCTGCGCCACGCTGTCATCTGGTCGATCTCGGCCTGCTGTGAGCTGATGATCTCCTCCGCGAGCGAGCGGATCTCCGGATTCGCGGACTGGTCGAGGGCGATCTGGCCAGCTTCGATAGCCGACTCGTGATGGGCGATCATGGCGTCGAGGAAGGCCAGGTCGAACGGATCTGCGTCCCGCAGCTCCTCGATGTCCGTGGTCATGTCCATGGTGGCCCCGTCGCCCATGTCCATGTCCATGTCCTCCATCTCTATGCCCGGCAGGAGGGGCATGGCATCCATGGGCGGCGTCTCGGGGCTGCCGAACCACCCCTCGCGCCAGTCCCGCATCTGGGTGATCTCCGCGGCCTGGGCCGCGATTATCTCCCCGGCTAGCGTGCGCAGCTCCTCATGCTCAGCGCGCTCCTGTGCCAACTTGGCCATCTCGGTGGCTGACTGGTGGTGCGGGACCATCATGTCGATGAAGGCCTGATCGAAAGCGCTGGCGGCTGCCTGCGAGGCGCCAGCCGGTGTGGTGGGATCCGGAGCGCCGGACGGCGGGCCGGCGGGGCCTGCACCTGCGCAGGCGGTGAGCGTGATCACGAGCGCGCCGACGAGTGGGGCGCGAAGTCGGATGTTCATTGTGGTCTGCTCCTTTGTGGTCGAAGGTCGTGGTGCGACAGGGGTGTCATCAGCAGCCTCCCAGGCAAGCCCGAACCTCTCCTGATGGGGGCTGATCACGGTGTCAGAATATACTACTGGGGAGTATGCCGGGCAGACACCGAAGCTGGGTGCGGCTGTGCCGTAGCCTAAGCGCGTGACGCCCTCCGAGTTCGCCGCCAAGTGGTCCGCCAAGGAACC
>JBBJNS010000216.1:0-2668 GCA_037720745.1 Candidatus Limnocylindrales bacterium | reverse complement strand
CGACGCGGGCCGTGGGGTGGCTGTCGGTGGCGGACACCATATCGAATAGCTCGGGCGTGTCGATCGCGTGACCGAACCCGCGGAGCCCTTGCACGAGTTTGGATACGGTCGCCAAGGAAGGAGCACGCAGGCCCAGAACGAGGCGGGAGATGGTCGAGTGGTCGACACCGGACAGGTGCGCCAACTGCCGCTGCGACATCCTCCTGACCCTGAGCTGCGTGCGCAGCCACTCATCGAAACCCGGCACGCCAAGCGCCGCGGGCTCGGATCCAGTACGCCTTTGGCGCATGGCGATACCCCACCTGGTCCGGCGGGCCGTTCTGGGCGGCCCGCCATCGGCGTCACGGTAGCACGCGTGTCCAGCCTGGTGCGTTGCGAGCTGTGGCCGCGGGTGCGCGCGGGCGTCGCGCAACGCCTCGACGGACGCTTGGCCCGCCGTGGCGAGGATCAGCCGCCCAGGAGGTCGAGGAGCGAGTCGGTCGCGCCGCCTAGTGCGAGGTGACCGACCAGCCCCCTGACGTGTGTCTCCGGGGGGTAGTCGCCGAAGGGCGCCGCCAGGCCCAGGGCGGAGTTCAGCCACTCATCGTTGATGGCCCAGAGTGCTGCGCCATAGAGCAATCCGCCACCGGCTCCGATCAGCGGCAGTCGACGGCGCAGCACCGCGTACAGCGCGCCGGGTGCCATGCCCAGGCCGTAGTGCAGAGCCTGCAGCGTCATCGAGCGCTGCTTGTCATCCAAAGGCATGTCGAGCGCATTCTCGACACGGCCGACGAGATTCTCCAGGGCGCCCTTGCCGTTGGGCTGGGCGGCTTCTTCGCGGGCCGTTACCTGCGCCCTCTGTGAGCTCATCATCGCGGTCGTGACCTGGTCCATCAGCCACGTCGCGGCAGCGCCAGCGAGAGCCCCGCGCGTCATCCGACCGATCATCGTGGTCCTCCTCTGCGTGTTGGGCATTCATCGTCTCACGCAGCCGGTAGCCTAGTGCGGACCATCTGTCGTACCGGAGGGTGACCGTGCCGAAACGTGCCAGACCGGTCCCGGTCGGGCCGCTCGTCTCAGCTGAGTGGCTGCGGGATCACCTTGGAGACGCAGACGTCCGAGTCGTGCACGTGTCGCCCGACCGGCGCGTCTACAACAAGCGGCACCTGCCAGGCGCTATCTACAGCGACCTGCACCGCGAGCTCGCGCTCAGTGGCAGGGCCGCGGAGACCGGCGACGCCGATCGCGAGTGGCTGATCCCCCACCGCGAGCACGTGGAGCGACTCCTCCGCCGCTGGCGCGTAGGGGAGGGCGACCGGATCGTGCTGTACGACGACGTCGGCCTGAATCGGCACGCCATCCGTGGCTACTGGGTCCTGCGTCTCTATCGCTTTCCGGCGGATCGACTGCACATCCTCGACGGCGGCCTCGAAGCATGGAGCCGAGCCGGCGGCGAGACGACGCGCGATGTGCCCGAGGCGGACTTGGCGGACGCTCAGCGCTCAGCGCAGCCGCTCGGCGAACGGGATGACTCCCTGCTCGCGTCATACGACGAGGTGCTGGCCTGGAGCAGCGAGGCCTCGAATGCTGACGGGCCTACCCGCCTGCTCGACGTGCGCACCGCGGGGGAGTACCTGGGTACGGACGTGCGAGCGGCACGGGGTGGCCACATCTCCGGCGCTCGCCACCGGAACTTCGAGGATCTGGTGGCCGCCGATGGCACGCTGCGGCCGACCGAGCAGGTGCTGGCCATCCTCCGTGGCAGCGGCGTCGACCCAGCCGAGGTGCGCGCGACCTACTGCCAGGGCGCTGTGCGCGCCGCCCTGGCCTGGTTCGTGCTCCACGAGCTGGCCGGCCTCACGGAGGTCAAGAGCTACGGCGGCTCCTGGGAGGAGTGGGGCAATCGACCCGGTAGCCCCGTGACGAGTCCCGGCGAGGGCAGCGAGGCCTCCGACTGACGGGTCAGGCCGTCCGATCGAGGATGTCACCCACGGTCATGGAGGTGACCGTATCGGGCAGCTGATCGCGCGCCCGCTCCACCGAGGATCGCACCCGGAGGGGCAGGAGGCCCGGCAACTCACCGAGCGTGGTGCCGCGGAACTGCTCGATGCGGGGGATCTGACGGAGGAAGGAGCCGGCGCGGCGCAGCGCATCCTCGAGTTCGCTGTCCGGTCGATCGGCCGGTGCCGCGGGCATCGCGTCAGGCATCGCGACGTCCGACTGGGCGGGAGCCGAGCCCACCGCGGAGGCGGGCGTCCCATCAGTGGCGTCCGGCGCGGCACGCCGGCTGGCCACTCCCGAAGCGCCCCTGGCTGGCGAGGCGCTCGGGCTGCGTGGAGCGCCCCCGTCCGTGCCGTCGGTACCGAAGCGGTCGCCCAGCAGGGCAGGGATGTCGATGCCGGTGAGTGCCTTCACCGACGCCGCAGCCTCAGCAACGGTGCGCGTTCCCGTGCGCACCACGTCGGTGGCGCCCTCGGACGAGAGCACCGTCAGGTTGGCGATGTTGCCCAGCGGCTGCGCCGCGGCGGCCACGATCTTGGGCAGCTCGGCGAGGACCGTCTGGATGATGGCCGCCTCGTTGAACTGACGGAACGCCTCGGCGCGTCGTGCCAGTGCATCGGCTTCGGCCTCGCCGCGTGCCCTGACGATGTCTGCTGCCGCGTTGCCCTCGAGGCGGACGCGTTCGGCC
>JBBJNS010000080.1:0-10494 GCA_037720745.1 Candidatus Limnocylindrales bacterium | reverse complement strand
ACCGACTTCGAGAGCGCCGCAGCCAAGGAGAAGGCACGCAAGAAGATCCTCTCGGCTGCCAAAAAGCACGACATCGAGATCGACCCGGACGCCAACGTAGCCAAGAGCAAGCGCCGCGAGGGTTGACGGCCCCTCTGAGAAGCCGCCCCGCGACTCGGTGCTATCCTCTGGCGCGGCACCTTGGGGGTGCCCGTCGCTGGCCCCGCCCCGGGCGCGACACCTCGGTCCGGCGTAGCTCAGTGGTAGAGCGGGCGGCTGTTAACCGCCATGTCGTAGGTTCGAATCCTACCGCCGGAGCCAGTTTCCCCGAGTGGATCGACCATTCCGGCCTTCTCCAGCCCACTCGAGACGACCCTTTCCGTGAGTCCCGTGACTGACTCGGTGACTGATTCCGGAAAGGCCCCCGCGACCGCCTTCTCGAGGAGATCCGCGGCCTCGCGTTGCTGCCCCGCGGTGACGTGGGCGTATCGCTCCATCGTGACCCTGCTACCGGGCGCGTGACGGAGCAGCTCCTGCGCCACCCGCGGGTGCGCCCCAGCGTCCACGAGCAAGCTCGCCGCTCCATGGCGCATGTCATGAAGTCTCATCCTCGGCAGGCCCGCCCGCAGCAGCAGCGACTGGAAATGCTTCGTGAACCACGAGCCGTTGATCGCCAGCCCTTTCCCGGTGACGAACACCAACGAGTCCCCGAACGGCACGAAGGGCCGCTCTGCGGCCTGGCGCACGCAGTGGGCACGCAGCCGGTCAACGATGAAGGGCGGCAGCGGGATGGTGGCCGCCGAGGCCGCGGTCTTCGTCTCGACTCTTGCCGCTCTCCGACCGGACCCTGAGATCTGATAGCGGATGGTCAAGGTCCCGTTGTCGAGGTCGAGGTCGGAGCGGGCGATCCCAAGGATCTCAGATGAGCGAAGCCCCATGAAGGCGATCGCATAGGCCGCCTCGAGCCGGTCGCCAGCGATGGCCATGAGGATGCACCTTGCCCTCAGGGGTGAGCGCCTCGACGTTCGAGCGCGGGACGCGGCGCAAGGGTAGTTTACCACTCTATGAGGTCATTGACAAGTCTAAGACTTCAGTTAGAATAGCCGTACTTGAGCACGACCACAGCTTCCTGGATGATATAGGAGTCTCTTAGATGCCACGCACCGACAAGTACCCGTTCCGCGCCGACCTACGCGCCAAGCTGATCGAAGTAGCCTCGCGGGACGAGACCATCGAGTACCTCGAACTCGGCGCTGGTCGAGCGATGATCGGCCGGTACCTCTACCGGATCGCCAGGGAGGAGGCAGCCGCGGAAAGGCCGCCGCTGACCTCTGTCGTCATCCGCAAGGGCGCAGGACTGCCCGGCGACGGTTTCCGCGACGCGATGATCAAGGTCGGCTTCATCGAATCGGACGACGCCGAGGATGAGCGAGCCATGTGGGATCGCGCCCGGCGGACGACGCACGAGTACTGGCGCCCCAAGCTCAGCGACGACTTGAAGTGATCAGGACGCGGTGTACCGAACGTTCGGCCGCGGAAAGGCCGCCGCTGACCTCTGTCGTCATCCGCAAGGGCGCAGGACTGCCCGGCGACGGTTTCCGCCTCGTGCAGAATGAAATCGACTGCGCCTGGCTGAGCCCGGACCTGACCGAGAGGAATCGCGCCCGCCGGCTCTCTGGAGAGAGCCCAGCGTAAAAGTGCTGGAGGTCGGCCTGGTCGGTCGGTCGGATCTCCCGGATGCGGACGAGATGTGGTCCGCGTCGGACAAGCGTGACGGGATCGGAGCGGGCGTCGGTGGTTCTCATCGTCCTGAGCATAGGTGTCCATGGGCCGGGCGCGGCAGGGTCCGATGGCCCCTTTCGATGGGTGGTTCGGCCTGACCGGATCCGCCCTGAAACGGGAGTGCGAACGCGTTCCGGCCGGCTGTGCACGCTATTCCTGGTGTGTTCGGTGTGCCTGCGCCGCGAGATCGGCCCGTCCGCGATGGAGATCACGACGACCCTGTGAGCCGGGTTCGCGAGGAGGTGTAGACTCGACGCAGCTTCCCCGACCGCATGATCGTGCGTGCCGCTGTAGCGGCGCTGTCCCGCGGAACCACCGGGACGCGCCAGAAGGAGCGGCCCAGTAGCGCCGAACGCCCTGCCCGGGTCGACCATCATCCGCGCTACAGTCAGTGCGCCGGATCAGACCGGTCCCAGCCTCGCCCGCTTCTGCGCGATCGGGATCGTGGGCCTCGGCGAGGCCGCCGTGGCGTTCGAGCTCGGCAGCCGCCACTGATCTTGTGGGGGCACCGTTGCCGTCTCCGCAGCGCCCGTCCGTAACGATCGGAGTTACCTCATCCGAACCGCCTTCGTCTCGACCTATCCCCCGTGGCGCTGCGGGATCGCCACCTTCACGCGTGATCTGGCCGCAGTCGCGGGCCGGGGTGAGATCGTGGCGCTTAGCCCGCCCGACCTCCAGTTGCTGTATCCGCCTGAGGTTCACCACAGGATCCGGCGCCACGATGCAGGAGACTATGCCCGCACTGCCCGTGCGCTCACGCACTGCGGGATCGACGTCGTGTCGATCCAACATGAGTACGGGATCTGGGGTGGGACCGACGGCGAAGAGGTCCTGGAGTTCCTCCACGCTCTGGAGATCCCTGCCGTGGCGACGCTGCACACGGTGCTCCGTCAGCCAACGCTCCGGCAGCGACGGATCCTCGTCGAGCTGGTCGACGCGACGGCAGCGACGGTCGTCATGTCGCGCGCCGCAGCAGCGCTGCTGACCCGCGCCTACGGGATCGATCCGAGCCGGGTCGACGTGATCCCGCATGGCGTGCACGATCTGCCGCTGGTCAATCCGGAAACGATGAAGCCGGGTCTTGGGCTTGGCGGCAACGCGGTGATCCTGAGCTTCGGCCTGCTCGGGCACGGCAAGGGCTATGAAGTCGCGATCGAGGCTATGCCGGCGGTGGTGGCTGCCGTCCCGAGCGCCCGGTATGTGATCCTTGGAGCAACCCACCCCGAGCTCCTCCGCCATGAGGGCGAAACGTACCGCCAGGACCTGGTCCACCGGATCGACGCGCTCGGCCTTGCCGACCACGTTCAGTTCGTCGATCGGTTCCTGGGTCGGGTGGAGCTGAGTCGCTGGCTGGCGGCCGCCGATGTCTTCGTGACGCCGTATCCGAATCTCGAGCAGATCGTTTCCGGCACGCTCGCGTACGCCATGGGCGCGGGCAAGGCGATCGTCTCGACCCCCTATGCCTACGCCGCCGAGCTGCTGGCTGAGGGTCGGGGCATCCTCGTGCCGCCCGCATCATCCACCGCACTCGCATCGACCTTCATCGCGCTCTTGCGAGATGCGAAGCTGCGCGCCGAGTTGGGAGCGCGAGCGTACAGCCACAGCCGAGCGATGATCTGGCCGGAGGTGGGGAACGCCTACCGTCGCCTTTTCGCCAGGATCGCCGGCAGGCCCGCCACCCCGGAACCCGTCGCGGCGGTGCTGGCCGCGACCAGTGTCTGACCGAGCCCCACTCTATCCAGTCAGCAGGCGCCATCTTGAAGCGATCTCCGACGAGATCGGGATCATCCAGCATGCGTTGGGCGCCGTGCCCGATCTCACCCACGGCTACTGCACCGACGATGTGGCGCGTTCGCTCCTTGTGGATCTCCTGCACGCTGCCGAGATCGGCTGGGCGGAGGTCGCGCCCAGCGCCTGGCGGGCCATCCGCTTCCTCGAGGATGCCTTCGCGGACGGCAGCGGACGTGTTCGCAATCTCCGGGCCGCGGCCGGCGACTGGCTCATCGGGCTGAGCTCAGAGGACGCCCATGCCCGGGCGATGATGGCGCTCGGGCAGGCGGTCGGGGTCGTGGCCGACGATCGTTTCCGCAGCCTTGCCATCTCACTCTTCCGACGGGGTCTGCCCGCCACCGCGGACCTGAGGTACCTGCGGCCCCAGGCCGCTGCTCTGATCGGCTGCGACGCGGCGGCCCGGAGCGGTCTCGACAGGGACACGGAGGCCACCTACCGGCGGTTGGCGGCGACGCTCTGGCACGGGGTCGAGTCGGGGACGAAGCCCGGCCCGTGGCCGTGGCCGGAGACCGCGTTGACATATGAGAACGGGCTCATCCCCCGTGCGCTCATCATCGGCGGGCACCGGCTCGGGTACCCGCACATGGTCCGCCGCGGGCTGGATCTCCTGGACTGGCTCGTGGACGTGGAGACATCGACCACCGGCCACGTGTCCGTGGTGGGCAACGCCGGTTGGTGGGCTCGCGAAGGGGTGCGAGCTCGGTACGATCAGCAACCGATCGAGGCCACCGCCCTGCTCCTGGCCGCGGAGGCTGCCCTTGAGGTGACCCGCGACGAGGGCCACCGATCGACCATGGAGCGTTGCTATAGCTGGTTCCTTGGTCGTAACGACGGCGACATGGTCATCGCCCTCCCGGAGCGGGGAGCGTGCCACGACGGGCTCACGCCGTCCGGCGTCAATCGAAACCAGGGTGCTGAGTCCAGCCTGATGTGGCTGATCGCCCTCGAGCGCATCCGGCAGCTGCGCAGGACGAGCGACGCCGGCGTCTGCGATGCTGTGCCCGTGCACCTGCCGCTGTGACCTCTACGCAGACTGATGGGCTGTTCGAACGCAGCCCACACAATCCCATCCTCACGGCTGAGGATCTGCCCTACCCGGCCAACGCCATCTTCAACCCGGGGGCGGCCCAGGTCGGGGCCGAGACGCTCCTCCTGGTTCGCGTGGAAGACCTCCGGGGCATCTCGCACCTTCACGTGGCGCGCAGCGTCGACGGTGTCACCGACTGGCGCTTCGATCCCGCACCACTGCTGGTAGCGGAACCCGATCGTCATCCCGAGGAGATCTGGGGTTGCGAGGATCCCCGGCTCACCTGGCTGCCCGAGCGCGATGAGTGGGCCATCAGTTACACGGCCTTCAGCCGACGGGGGCCGCTGGTCTCCCTTGCCACCACGACCGATTTCCGGAGCGTGCAGCGACTCGGCCCGATCATGCCTCCGGAGGACAAGGACGCCGCGTTGTTCTCGCGGCGGCTCGCCGGTCGATGGGCTCTGATCCACCGACCGACGCCGCTGCGCGGCGGCGCCCATATGTGGGTCTCTTACTCGCCAGACCTCCGCCACTGGGGCGACCATGCGCTCCTCCTGGAGGCGCGGGATGGCGCCTGGTGGGACGCGGGCAAGATCGGCCTGGGACCGCCACCGATAGAGACCCCGGACGGCTGGCTTGTCCTGTACCACGGCGCCCACCACAATGCCAGCGGCCCGATCTATCGTGTCGGCTTCGCGCTCCTGGATCTCGAGGACCCCACGATCGTGCTCCGCCGAAGCGACGAGTGGGCCTTCGGCCCGCGTGAGCCTTACGAGCGCGATGGTGACGTTGACCACGTCGTGTTCCCGTGCGGCTGGATCGTCGACGAGCTCCGTGACGAGGTTCGCATGTACTACGGAGCGGCCGACACCCGGATCGGTCTTGCGACGGCCCGGTTGAGCGCCGTGCTCGACTACGTTCGTGCCTGTCCGGGGGGCCAGGAACGGCGGCGGGGAGACTGAGCGCCGGTAGCTAGTCGGGGCGCCAAACCTCTTCGGTCACCTCGGGCGGTCCGAACTCCGGCGCGTTCACCCGCCGGCTGGGCCACCGTTCGAGCACCTCGGCGTAGACGTCGAGATAGCCCCGGACCATCGTATCGACCGTGAAGTGCTCTTCGACCCGCGTTCGGCACCGGCCTCGGTCGAGGCCGGCCACGACCCGGAGCGCCCGCACCGCCCCGGCGACATCGACGACCAGGACGCCCGTCTGGCCGTCCACGACGACCTCCGGAACAGCCCCGCGGCGCATCCCGATCACGGGTGTCCCGCAGGCCATCGCTTCGACCATGGCCAGTCCGAACGGCTCGTCGAATGTCACCAGATGCAGCAGGGCCAGCGCGCCACCCAACAGCGACTCCCGTTCCGCCGGCCCGACCGGCCCCACGAACTTCACTAGATCGCCGTCGGGCCGCGGCGCGCCGGGACGCCGGACGGTGTCCGTGTCCTGGGCGAGCCCTGCGATCGTCCGGGGCAGGCCCGCGGCCGTCGCCGCCTCGATCGCCAGATGAACGCCCTTGTCGGGGTGGATCCGCCCGAGGACCAGCGCGTACTCGCCGGGGTTCGGGCGGAAAGTGAAGTCCGCCAGGCGGATGCCGTTGTAGACGGTTGCCACGTAGTCGAGGGACGGGTCTCGATCCGCCTCACTGATCGACACGTAGAAGGCGTGGCCATCGTACTCGCGGTAGACGGGCAAGATGGCTGGTGACGAAAAGCCGTGGATGGTCGTCAGGAGGGGCGTCCGAATCAGTCGAGACCAGGCGAGCGGCAGGAAGTCGAAGTGGTTGTGCAGGAGGTCGAAGCGATCTGCCTGCTCCATGGCCCGGGCGATGTGGAGCGCCTCGTACACCTTGGGGGTGACCTGCGCGTTCTCCTCGTAGCCGGCCGGGGCGACCGCCTCGAGATGAGCGGCGGTCAGGGAATCGGCCGTGGCGAAGAGGGTGACCTCGTGACCCCGTGCCACCAGCCCTTCGGCGACATTCGAGGCGACCTGCTCCCAGGGCCCGTAGGCACGCGGCGGGGTGCGCCAGGCGATCGCGCTGATCACACCCACCCGCATCCAGGCCTACCTGCTGGTCGCTATGGGGCGCCCAGCCGGGTGACCCGGGCTCGACCTGACCCGGACCCAAGACCGCCTGCCCCGCCGGCCATCAGCTTGGCGGGGCGTGCCGACGCCTCGTCGTGGAGGGCGCGCATCCTTCGACCGCGACCAGCCAAGGCAAAGGTCGATTCGGCGCCCATGGTGCCGTTCACACGTCCGGCCACAGGCCGTCACGGCACGAACCGTCGTCGGTATCTGGAGCTGCTCCGGTTTTCGTGGACGGTGAACCGTTGAGCGCGTCAGGCGATCTGTTCGGCTGAACCGCCCCAGGCCGAGCTGGACGATCACGGGCGCAGGCTCCAAGGCGGGTCACATCAGACGACGTTAGCTGACACTTTCGCGGAGGTCAACGCTCCAGCTCGAGCTCCGATCGTCCGGAGGCCTCACGCGACCAACTGGCCCATCTTCGACGGTCTGCCGATCCGAGTCGTCAGCGTGGCGGACATTGTCCAAGCGTGGCACACGGGGGCGGCGCCGACCCGGGCCGAGGCCGAGCAGGAGAGGGATCAGACCCTCGCCTGGCTCCGCGCCCGCGGCCAGGCCGACGCCGCGGCCACGCTGCTGCGGGACTGGGGGGCCTGGTGGCCTACTACGACTACCCCGCCGAGCACTGGCGCCACCTGCGGACCTCCGAAGTAGTGGAGTCGGTGTTCGCATGCGTGCGGATCCGGACCGACGTGGCCAGCGGGCGCGGCTGCGCGAGAACGCCCTCTACCTGGTGTTCAAGATCGTCGAGCGCCTGGGTCAGCACTGGCGTCAGCTAAACGGCGGTGCCGCGCTCATGACCCTGCTGCTCACGGGAACTCGCTTCCGCGACGGGATGCTGGTCGAGCACCCGGCGCGCCGGGCGGAGGTGCCGATGGCGGCCTGATCAGACGACGTCAAGCCCACGTGCGGAAGGGATGATTTCCACACGTCTTGACAAGAGCTCCACGGACTCGGGCGTCGTGACTGACTGCGTGACTGATTCGGTCGGCGGAAGAGGGCACATCCGTGTTCAATACGGGCCACGAGACCGGCGGCTGTTAACCGCCATGTCGTAGGTTCGAATCCTACCGCCGGAGCCACTCCCCGAGACGGCGACGACGCCATGGCGCCACCCTCACACGTCATCAAGGCGAGACGTAGCGCGCTGGCTATCGCCGCTCTTCGACCGAACGCCGTGCTCACCGAGCCGAGTCGATCCACAGGACGCGGTAGTCCATCCCAGGCTTTTTGCGGTTTCCTCGTTCGCTCCGGCCCGCCACCGAGTGACCCCACGAGCGCAGAAGCTCCTCGGTCGGCCGGGAGTGGGCCTCCTCGTTGAAGACGCCGATGATCAGACGCTCGCTCCGGCGGAGGAGGCGCTCGACCAGCTCGCGACGCCGATGGATCGGCGCGTATTCCAAGCCCGACCGGATATAGGTGAACCGATGCGGCGGCTCCCAGTCCAGCGCGTTGCCGGCCCAAAGCCGACCCTGCAGCTCGGGCAGCCGACGGCGCGCCAGGTCGACCAGCTCGGGGGCGATGTCCAGGCCGTACCGGTCCACGGCGTGAGGTGTCCAGCGCGGCAGACACTCGAGCAGGTATCCGTTGGCACAGCCGATGTCGAGAAAGGAGCCGTCGCGGTCGATGGCGTGCCCGATGTGGCTGCGCGCGTACTTCCAGTCCCCTTCAGTTCCGCTCTTGCCCGAGCCCTCCCAGGGCGTCTCTGCCGACAGGTACGTCGGCACGATGAGGCTCGCGACCTCGGCGTGCCACCCTGCCTCATCGATGTCGCCGCGCTCCAGGCGAGCGTCGATCTCCGCCGTCTCGCGCCAGGCGTCGTCCTTGAGCGCCGCGTAAGGATCGGGCTGCCGTCGCGTCACATCGGCGTCCGTTGCGTCGGGCGAGCCAAACGACGGATGGCGGCTCTTGCGCTCGCTGGGAACGTCGCTTCCTCCTTCGTTTGGTGCCCTGTGCTCGTCGATCGTAGGAAGTCGGCGGGCGTGGGGCCCCGTGGGCACCGCTGCATCATGACGACCTCACTTCTTGCCCTGCTTGGTGCGCTCTACGCAACATCCGAGAAACCGACACGTGGGCGTCCGTGACGAGACGGCATCGGCGATACTTCACGCGGGCCTGACGACGAGCGGCATCAGGAGTCCCAGGACGGGGGCGCCGCGGTATCGGGCACGGGAGGGGCCGCGTGATCGCCATCGACATCGCGAACATGATCTTCCTCGGCTGTCTCGCCGTGGGCGGCATCCTGCTGCTGGTGAGCGTGCTGCTGGGCGACGTGCTGGGCGGCGTCTTCGATTCCCTCAACGTCGATCTGGACCTGGGCGGCGTCTCGCTGCTGCCCATCCTGCTGGGATTCGTGGCCATGTTCGGTGTCGGCGGGCTTTTCGGCACTGAAGGACTGGGCATGGAGGCGGCACCGGCCAGCCTGGTCGGGGCGGCCACGGGCGCCGTGGGCTCCCTGGTCGTCTTCATCGTCTTCCGTGGCCTTGGCTCAGCGGAGGCGCCGGGCGCCACCCAGAGCGAAAGCCTGATCGGTGAGATCGGACAGGTGACCGTGGGCATCGCGCCGGGCGGCTACGGCACGGTCGTGGTCCGTTTCGATGGTGCACCCATGCAACGCCGCGCCACCGCCGATGAGGCCATCCCGTCCGGCCGGCGCGTTCGCGTCGTCGCTCTCGTGGGCGGCGACCTGGTCGTGGCCCCGATGGAAGAGTCCTAGCGCTCCTAACCCACGCGTCACAGACATATCGAGGAGGGGACATGTTCGATTTCATCGGGGCCGGCCCGCTACTGATCGTGGTGGGGGTGGTCGTACTCGCCCTCCTGGCGTCCTTCGCCGCCAGCCGCTACAAGGTGGCGGGCGCCAACGAGGCGCTCATCGTGGCCGGCTCACGTGGCGCCAAGGTGCGCACGGAGAGCGGCGACCAGGCGGCGGCCCCCGGCGCAGACCGCGGCATCCGCGTGGTGGTCGGCGGCGGCACCTTCGTGATGCCGCTCATCCACAAGGCCGGCCGGCTCAAGCTGGTCGCGCGGCAGATCCCGGTGAGCCTGCCCGACGCTGTCACGAGCCAGGGCCTCAAGGTCAGGGTCGAGGGCGTGGCCACCTTCAAGATCGGGCGTGACGTCGAATCCATCCGCCTTGCCGCCGAGCGCTTCCTGGACGCCAGCGACACGGAGATCGACTCCATCGTGCGCAACGTCCTGGAGGGCTCGCTGCGCGCCATCGTGGGCACGCTCACCATCGAGGACCTCATCTCCGACCGCCAGAAGCTGCTGGCGCAGGTCCAGGATGCTGCAGCCGGTGACCTGACCACGTCCGGCCTGGCCCTCGACTCGTTCACCATCCAGAGCATCAGCGACGTCGTGACGGCCGGCCAGACGAGCTACATCGAGCAGCTGGGCGCTCAGAAGCTGGCCATCGTGGTGCGGGACGCGGCCATCGCCAAGGCGCGCTCCGAGCAGGAGTCGGCCGTGGCCCAGGCCGAGGCACGCAAGATCGAGATCGCCGCCCAGCGCGACCAGGCACTGGTCCAGGCCGAGGCTGACGTCCAGACCGCCTCCGCCCAGGCCCGCGCCGAGCAGTCCGAGCCGCTCTCCCGTGCCCAGGCATCTCAGGAGGTCACGCGCACCGAGTCCGAGCTGGCGCAACTGCGCGCCGACCTGCGTGAGAAGGAGCTGCTGGCGAGCATCATCAAGCCGGCCGAAGCGGACGCCCAGGCTGCCGCCACTCGCGCGGACGGCCTGCGCAACGCGGTCATCAAGGAAGCCGAGGGCGAGGCCGAACGGGTCCGCCTCGAGGGCAACGCCGCAGCAGACATCGTCAGGGCACGCGGCGA
>JBBJNS010000215.1:0-2763 GCA_037720745.1 Candidatus Limnocylindrales bacterium | reverse complement strand
CGAGACGCTGGCTGCGTATGCCATCAGCCTGGGCGTGTCACTGCTGCTCTTCTGGTCGTTCGATCGGACCGAGGGCACGGGCCTACGGGCACTCTTGGGAATGACCGTCATGCTCGGCTTCGTGGCATCACTGGGCGCCGCGGTGGGACGTCTGCTGGTGGGCGGCGGCGAGGCTGGGGCACCGCAGGAGGAAGGAGCGGAGGGAACGTCGTGAGGCATAACGCGCTCGAATGGGCCGCCCTGACGGTCAGCGCCCTGGCCATCGGGCTGGTGGCCATCCTCCTGATGCTGGAGGGTCTTGGTGCGACGGTGCCGACCGACCCCGCCCTGGCCCTGCGCCCGGAAGAGGGGCGGGCGATCGCACTGGGCTGGTCCATACCGGGCACGCTTACCAACGCCGGCCGCGACGCGGCGGAGGATGTCGTGGTGGAGGTCAAGGCCATGGTCGACGGGGAGGAAGAGACGAGCGAGATCGAGATCCCTTTCCTGCCCGGCGGCAGCTCGGTCGACGTGGAGCTCGGCTTCAGCGCCCGTCCGGAGGGGGAGATCGAGTCCCGGCTCGTCGGCTACAGCGTGCCCTGATCGGTCGGCGAGCCGCGACCCGGATCGCCCGACGAGCCGCGACCCATGGCCAGGACGGCGGGCGCGATGGCCAGCACGGCCACGAACGCCGCGATGGCCCACAGCGGCCGGATGTCACCGCCCGTGCCGGCCAGCACGGCGGTGGACAGAAGCGATCCGATGACGCCGCTGACGTAGAGCGGGAACAACGCCAGGTTCAGCACTGGAGAGCGGATCTCCGCAGGCAGTCCCGTGGCCAGCATGGTGAACAGCATCGAGCCGGCCGTAGCGAAGCCGACGCCGTAGGCGGCGTAGGCAAGGGCGAACGGGACCAGGCTGGGCGAGAGAGCGATCAGCCCGAGGCAGACGGCGACCGCCAGGACGCCCGCCACGAAGACCCGCCGGTAGCCGATGCGATCGCCCAGCAGACCACCCAGCGGCGAACCGATGGCCGACGCGAGGCCGTACCCGCCCGCCACCAGGCCGACCACCGTGGCCAGTCCTACGGGCCCGTTCAGTTGCTCCACCCACAGAGCGATGAAGGGCAGCGGCAGACGCTGCGCGAGCAACAACAGGAAGTAGGCCAGGAAGATGGCCCGCGCCAGTGGATGGCGGACCACCGCCACCAGCGAGCGCCGCACCAGCGTGAGCACCCGTTGTGTGGTTCGTGGCCGGTCGGCGCGCTCGTGGTAGCCCAACACCAGGAGCGCCACCACGCCGGCCGTGAGCACGGCGTCGATCAGGAACAGTGACTGGACCCCGTACCGGTCGGCCAGGAATCCGCCGAAGGCCGGTCCGACCGCAAAGCCGAGCGGCCCCGCGGTGCCTACCAGGCTGATGGCGAAGCCGAGGCGATGGCGCGGCGTCCGATCGGTGATCTCGGCCAGCATCACGCCGGTATTGCCCAGCACCAGCCCCACCAACGGCACCAGCACGAAAAGCTGCCACACCTCGTGGGTGAAGATCAGGAATCCGAAGAGGACCGCCTCCACCAGCGCGCTGCGCACGATGATCAGCTTGCGGCTGTACCGGTCGGCCCAGGCGCCCCAGAACGGAACGAGCGGCATGCCCACCAGCAGCGCGGCGGCCGAGAGCAGCCCTACCGTCGTGGGCACGTCCGGAGCCGGAACGCCGATGTCCGTAACCAGCAGGGGCAAGAACGCGATGAAGTGCCCGAAGCCGACGGTCTCGATGAAGCTGGCCGCAGCGAAGACAAGGGTGAGCTTGAGCCAACCCCGCTGGGCCGGGTCGTTGGCCGGCGGGTCGGGCGTCAGGGTCGGGAGTCGGGGGTCGTGTCAGCCTCGAGCTGCCGGCCGAGCTCATCGGTGCGGCGGAAGGCCGCCCAGACGGCCTCCGACAGGACCGTCCGCAGCCTCCCCGACTCGAGCTCATGCAGCGCGGCGGCGCTGGTGCCGCCCGGCGAGGTGACCATGTTGCGCAGCTGCGCAGGGTGCATGCCGGTGGCCTTGGCGAAGGCCGTGCTGCCTTCCAGCGTCTCCACCACGAGGTCGTGTGCGACGTGACGGGGGAAGCCGAGATGGACCGCGGCGTCGACCAGCGCCTCCATCACCAGGAAGACGTAGGTGGGGCCGGTGCCGCTGACGGCCGTGGCCATGGCCACCAGCTTCTCGTCGTCGACCTCCAGCTGTTTGCCCAAGCTGCCGAGCAGCGAGCTCGCCTGTGCCCGCTGCTGCTCCGTGACCTGGGGCGTGGCGAACCAGACCGTCATGCCCTGCCCCAGCTGCGCGGGGGTGTTGGGCATGCTGCGCACCACCTGACGATGCTCCAAGACGTTGCCCAGCGCCTTGGTCGTGGCGCCGGCGATGATGGAGATGACCAATTGCCCCTCACGCAGCACCGGACCAAGTTCCCGGCCCACGCGCAGGAGCATCTGGGGCTTGATGGCGAGCACGATGACATCGGCGCGCTCGATGGCATCAACGTTCGACTCCACGGCCTGGATGCCATGCACGCGGCTCAGCTCTTCGCGGCGCTCGGCGCGTGGGTGGGAGGCGATGACCTGCTCCGGGCCGACCTCCTCCCCCTTGAGGAGCCCCGCGATCATGGCTTCGGCCATCACGCCCGACCCCACGGTCGCGATGGTGCAGTCCCTCAGTGACATCAGGCCGGGAGTATAGGGTCGGCGCCTGCCCCCAGCGTCCGGAGGGCGGCGCCGGCACTCGATCCCTGCCGATCATCACG
>JBBJNS010000214.1:0-2767 GCA_037720745.1 Candidatus Limnocylindrales bacterium | reverse complement strand
CCAGGCACGCACCAGGACCGAGAGGGAGGCGAAGCCGAGACCGTTCTCATCAGCACCCCGCGGACGCGCTCGCGGGCTTCCGAGAGCGGCGTGTCGGGCAGCCCGACGATGTGGCAGACGGGCTGCACTCGCCCTCCCAGCCTTCCCGCTCGGAACGCCGCCGCCGATCGTTTCCGGGTTATGCCAGCGGCACTTCTCCCGCCCGCTGACCACCGGTGCTGCCCATGGACGGCGAGTCCGGCGTGTGCTCGGCGGCGGGACCGCTGCGCACCGTGCTAGCGGCGCTGAACCCTCGGTCGACATAGTCGCCCACGCGTCGCGCCAGGTCGGTCAGCTCCAACGGAAGGATGAACTTGGTCGACGGCGAGGCGCCCAGCGCCTTGAGCGCTTCCAGGTACTGCAGGGTCATGGTCCGCTCATCGACGGTGCGGGCGGCCTGGAAGATGCGCTCCAGCGCCTGGCTGAAGCCTTCCGCCTCCAGGATCGAGGCCTGGCGACGACCCTCGGCGCGAAGGATGGCCGACTGCTTCTCGCCTTCGGCGACGTTGATGTTGGCCTGCCGCGCGCCCTCGGACTCGGTGATGACGGCGCGTCGGTTGCGCTCCGCGGAGAGCATCCGGTTCATCGCTTCCTGGACGTCCCGCGGCGGGATGATCTCGCGGATCTCGACGGTGGTGATCTTGCCGCCCCAGCGCTCGGTCTGCTCGTCCAGCTTGGTGCGCAGTACCTCGTTGATCTGGTCGCGCTTGGAGAGCACGTCGTCGAGCAGGATGTCGCCGATGACGGCACGCAGCGTGGTCGTCGCGATGCCCTGCAGAGCGCCGGCGAAGAAGGCCACCTTGATCACGCTGGAGAGCGGGTCGGTGATGCGCCAGTAGATGAGGAAATCGATGTTGATGGGCGCATTATCACGGGTGATGGTGGTCTGACTGGGGACCTCGATGAACTGCTCGCGGAGGTCGACCCGGACCGGGCGATCCACCAGCGGGATCAGGAAGACGAGCCCCGGGCCCTTGACCAGGGAAAGGTTGGAGCGTCCGAAGCGAAAGACGACGAGGCGGTCGTACTCGTTGACGACGCGCACGGAGAGATAGACGAGAACGAGGACGACGACCCCGACAAGGGCGATGGCGGCGATGGTGACGGGATCCACGAGACCTCCTGCTACTCCTGCCTATCGTCACACACTGGCGATACCCGCGTCCGCCGGCTCGACCAGCAGCGTCAGGCCGTCCTGCCCCACGACACGCACCGGGGTCCCGCGCGCGACGGCCGCGCCCTCCACGGTGCGCGCGGTCCACTCCTCCCCCACGGCATAGACAGAACCTTCGGGCGCCAGCGGCCGGCGGACCGCGGCCGGGGTACCGACCGGGATGATGGGCCCCTGGGACATGCCGCCGATGGCCACCGGGGCGAGCTTGTGCGTGCGCAGCGCGAAGTAGACGACCACCCCCATGAAGGCCGCCGTGAGCGCTGTCATGGCCACGATGATGGGCTTCGCAACCTCCACATCGGGCGCCGTGGGCGTGCCTGGCTCGGTGTATAGCGCGGCGGCGCCCAGCGCGAAGCACACGATGCCGGCGATGGCCAGCAGACCATGGCTGGTGACCGTGAGCTCCAGCACGAACATGACGATGGCCAGGCCGATGAGTAGCAGCCCGCCGATGTTCAGCGGCAGGCTCCCGAAGCCGATGAAGGCGAGGATCAGCGCGATGGCACCCAGGATGCCGGTCACGAAGTTGGGGCTCTGGAGCTCGAAGATGATGCCGTAGAAGCCGATGGTGAAGAGGATGAAGGCGATGTTGGGGTCGGTCAGCAGGTGGAGGAACTGCTGGAGGGGGTTCATGGGCAGCTCCTCGGTAGGCGCCCCAGCCGTCTGTAGCGTGACGGGCCGCCCCTTGACCTCCACGGTCAGACCATCCATCCGGCTCAGCAGCTCCTCGATGGAGGTGACCTTGAGGTCGATGGCGCCCTCTTCCAGCGCTTGGTCGACGGTGTAGGAGGCCGCCTTCTCGACCGTGGAGACAGCCCACTCGACGGGCCGCTCCCGAGACTCCGCGATGGCCGTGATCGACGCGATCGCGTCGTTCATGACCTTGTCACCCAGCGCACCCTCGATGTCCTCGCCCTGGCCGCCGACCGGCGTGGCGGCACCGATGTTGGTGCCCGGCGCCATGGCTGCCACGTGCGCCGCCAGCGTGATGAAGGTACCGGCGCTGGCCGCTCGGCTGCCAGAGGGCGCCACCCAGACGGCCACCGGAAGGGGCGCCTCCAGCAGTGTCTTGACGATCTCCCGAGTCGAATCGAGCGAGCCGCCCGGCGTATCCAGCTGCACCACCACCGCTTCGGCACCGTCGCGATGCGCTCGAGCGATGCCGTCGCTGAGGTAGCCGGCCATGACCTGGTCGACCACGCCGGTGGTGGGCAGGATGACCACGGACCCGGGGGTCGCCGCGCGAGTCGGTGCCGCCAGCAGAAAAACGAGCCCCACGAAGAGACAGGCTGCCTGGAGCGGCGCGATGATGCTGGAGAGGACGCGAGGCTTCATGACGGTGTCGCCGGCGCCATCATCTCACGTCGGCTGCGAGCTTCCAGCCCGGATGCCACGTGCCCGCTCGACGAGGTAGTCGTAGGTCAGGCTGCTCCAGGTCTCCAGTCGATCGTATGCGCGCAGCACCTGAAGGGGTGCCACGAACTCACCCTCCAGCTTCTCGGTCTCGCGTACGCTCGCCGTCCGGCCGGCAGCTTCGACGCTGTAGACCAGGCC
>JBBJNS010000213.1:0-2792 GCA_037720745.1 Candidatus Limnocylindrales bacterium | reverse complement strand
GTCGCACGCCCGGACGCGTGGCCCGCCCAGGACGACCCAGGTTCAGACCGAGGTTGCCGGCAGCAACTCGGGAGGATGGCGCATGGCACGGTCGAAGAGGGCGATGAGCGCGGAGACGGCGCAGGCCGCGATTCCGATGCCCAGCGACACCTCGAAGCCGATGACCGAGTAGAACGGTGCCACGCCGATACTACCGACGGCGATGCCCGAGCCAAACGCCACCGAGTAGAGCCCGAAGGCACTGCCCCGGTTGGTGGCGTCGCTGCGATGCGAGAGCTCGATCATCATGGTGGGCAGGCACAGCGCTCCGCCCGCTCCGGTGCCGACGCCGGAGAGCACGAGCAGCAGCGTGGTCGGCGGCAGCAGCAGTAGTGACAGGGACGCGCACGTCACCACGACGCCCACCAGCACCAGTGGCAGCACGCCGATCTTGCCCGCCAGCCAGCCGGCCGGCACGCGCACCGCGAGGAGCGCCAGCGCGTCGCCCGTAAAGAAGAGGCCGATGTCCGCGCCGGCCGCCTGGGCGCGCTGCGGCAGGTACCCAGTGACGACGCCCCAATGGGCCACGAACAGGAAGCTGATGAAAAGCGGCGACGCCCAGGAAGGGTGCCAAGCAGGACGGAAGCCGCGCGCTCCACCGCCCGCCGCCGTGGCGGCCCGCGCCTCTCGCTCCGCATCGACCACCGGATAGAGCAGCGCCATGCCCAGCGCCACGACCACGGCCGTGGCGGCACCCACCGCCTGAAGCGAGTACTCCTGGAGCAGGGCGATGGACGCTGGCGGGGTCAGCGCCAGGGACACGTTGGCGGCCACGCCCACGAAGGCCAGCGCGGTAGGCAGCCGCTCGCGCGAGACCATGCCGGGAACCATGCTGGCCACCGCCGGCAGTACGCCGGCCAGCCCCACACCCTGGAGCAGCCGTACGACCAGAAGCTCCGGCACGGAGCCATCGGCACGGACCAGGCCGGTCGCCAGGAGGAGCGCGGCGAGAGCCAGCAGGGCGGTCCCGGCCAGGTAGACGGTCCGGCCGCCGTACCGATCGATCAACCCGCCCGACAGCAGTGCCGCCACGAGGTTGAACACCGCCGCCGAACCTATGATGGCGCCGATCTCCCCGTCCGGGCGCCCAACGGCAGCCATGGCCAGCGGCATCGACGCGATGAAGGCGTGGAAGCCCGACTGCGACAGGCCCATGGCCAGCACGAGACGCAGCACGGCTCGGCCTTAGCGGGAAGAGCGGCCGGCCCGACGCCGGCTCAGTGCGTGAGCGAGAAGGGCGCCTCTGGGTCGATGCCCAGTTCCTGCGCAGCCGCCACGGCCCGCTCCGGCTCGATCTGCCCGCAGCGCGCCAGTTCCGCCATCACGGCCATGGCCACCGACTCCGCATCCACTCCGAAGAAGCGGCGCAACGCCTCGCGCGTGTCGCTGCGCCCGAAGCCGTCGGTGCCCAGCGAACGCCACGATCCGCCCGGCACCCAGCGCGAGATGAGGTCGGGCCACGCCCGCAGGTAGTCGCTCACGGCCACGATGGGGCCACGACCGCCGGGCTCGTTGAGCAGGTGAGTAACGGCTGGGACACGCGGCTGTTCGCCCGGATGCAGCCGGTTCCAGCGCTCGGCTGCCAGCGCCTCATTGCGCAACAGCTGGTACGAGGTCGCGCTCCAGACCTCGGTCGCGATACCGAAGCGTTCCGCCAGGAGCTCTTGTGCGGCGAGTGCCTGCTTCATGATCGAGCCGCTGCCCAGGATGGTAGCCGTCGGCGCAGGCGCGGCATCGCCCTTCATCTCCGGAGCGTCGCGGAAGCGATAGAGGCCGCGGAGGATGTCCTCGTCCGCGAGTCCGTCGGGTCGCTCGGGCATCGTCAGGTTCTCGTTGTAGAGCGTCAGGTAGTAGAAGACGTCCTCCGGACTCTGCCCGAACATGCGCTGGATGCCGTCACGCACCACGACGGCCGTCTCATAGGCGAAAGCCGGGTCGTAGACGCGGATGTTGGGGATGACCGACGCGACCAGCGGGCTGTGCCCGTCCTCGTGCTGCAGCCCCTCACCGTTGAGCGTCGTGCGGCCGGCCGTGGCACCCAGCAGGAAGCCGCGGCCCCGTGCATCCGCGAACTGCCAGAACATGTCGCCCGTCCGCTGGAAGCCGAACATGGAATAGAAGATGTAGAAGGGGATCATCGGCTCGGCGTGCGTCGCGTAGCTCGTGCCGGCGGCCTGGAAGGAGGCAGACGAGCCCGCCTCCGTGATGCCCTCCTCGAGCACCTGGCCGTCCTTGGCCTCCCGATAGGAGAGCACCAGGTTGGAGTCGACCGGGTCGTAGAGCTGGCCCAGCGCGGAGTAGATGCCCACTTCCTTGAAGAGCGGGTCCATTCCGAAGGTCCGTGCCTCGTCCGGGATGATGGGCACGATGCGCCGCCCGATCTGCTTGTCGCGCAGCAGATTGCGCAACAGCTTGGCGAAGGCCATCGTGGTGGAGACCTCCTGCGCGCCCGAACCCTTCATGAACTCGCCGTAGACGGGATCACCCGGCAGCTCGAAGGTCTTGGCCAGGACCACGCGCTTGGGGATGGCGCCGCCCAGCGCTGCCCGTCGCTCCTGCACATAGCGGATCTCCGGCGAGTCCGGCCCGGGGTGGTAGTACGGCGCGTCCTTGAGCTTGGCGTCGGCGATGGGCAACTGGAGCCGGTCGCGGAAGATCTTGAGCTCCTGCTCCGTCAGCTTCTTGGCCTGGTGCGTGATGTTGCGCGCCTCGACGGCGGTGCCCAGCGTCCAGCCCTTGACGGTTTGGGCCAG
>JBBJNS010000079.1:0-10714 GCA_037720745.1 Candidatus Limnocylindrales bacterium | reverse complement strand
CCCCATCGCTCGTCGGTCATCGGTCTTGTGCCCTTCGTGATGGTCCATTCGGGCCGCTACCAGCATCGCACGCGGGGGGGGTTGCGTGGAGGAGGAGAATGAGCCAGACCCCCGGGCCTCTGGTCGGGCGGGTCGGCATACAGGCTCGAGCCCCAGATCGAGCCGTAAGGGGGGTCACCATGCACAGCCGCGCACTCGTCTTGTCGCTCATCATCCTTGCCTTCAGCGGCTCTGCGGTCGCGGCGGCACCCGGCCCCACGGAAGTCCCGACCTTAGAGGCGGGTGTGAATGCGCCGGCTGGACGCCCTGACATCGTGGTCGTGCTGGTGGACGACCTGCCGGAGATCGATGGACGCCTCTGGCAGCTGATGCCCAACATCCGGCGGACGTTCGTGGAGGGCGGCTTGACCTTCAGCAACGCCCACGTCGAGTCGCCGCTGTGCTGCCCCGGCCGAGCCGGCTATCTCACGGGTCTGCATACCTTCAACCATGGCGTGACCCAGAACGACGTGTCCCTTTTCGATGACTCGATGACCGTGGCGACGCAGGTCCAGGACGCGGGGTACTTCACGTTCTGGACGGGCAAGTACCTCAACGGGTATGAGGGCATCGCGCCGTACGTGCCACCGGGCTGGGACCGCTTCCACGCCATGGCACCTGGCTACTACGACTACCGCATCTGGAACAACGGCAATCCCACGCCGCAAGTCCGCGGCTCGGACCCGGAGGACTACTTCACCGATGTCCTGCGGAGCAAGGCCGTGAAGGCCCTTCAGCGGGCGCCGGCTGGTCAGCCACTATTCGGCTTCGTCTCGGTCTACGCGCCACACGGTCCCACCATCCCGGCGCCGCGGCACCAGGATGATCCCGGCTGTGAGGCCGTCCCAGCGTGGGCCCCGCCGAACTACAACGAGAAGGATGTGTCCGACAAGCCCGCCTACGTACGCGCCCTCCCACGCCTGAAAGAGGCGGGTTGGGATCTGCGCGACGTTTGCGGCACGCTGCTGGCGGTGGACGATCTGGTGGGCGCGTTGCGCGAAGAGCTGGCCGATCAGGGTCGCCTGGCCAACACGCTGCTGGTGCTCAGCAGCGACAACGGCATGAACTTCGGAGCGCATCGTCTGGAGCGGAAGAGCACGCCGTATGCCACGCAGGTCCCGATGATGGCCTCCTGGCCGGCTGCCCTTGGGTCCAAGGCCCGGCGGATAGCGGCACCTGTCCTCAACATCGACCTGGCGCCCACGGCCTGTGAGCTGGCGGGCTGCGCGCTGGGCCCTTACCCCAACGGCCAGTCCGCCCCAGATGGGCAGAGCCTCGTGCCCTGGCTGACGGGGAGCGGCGCTATGGAGCGCGACGCGTTCCTCACGGACATGCCTGACGGCGGCAGAGGTGTTCCACCCTGGTTCGCTGTCGCGACATCGGGCCAGTCTCAGCTGGCTGGTGCCGGCTGCGCGCTCGAGTCGTCAGGTGGCTGCCGCTGGCACTACGTGGAATACGAGACGGGCGAGCGCGAACTCTACGATGTCTCGAACGGCCCCTGCTGGGAGTGGACCAAGGGCATGTCCGGTGACCCCTGCGAGTTGGAGAACCTCGCCGGAGATGGTCGGTACCAGTCGATCGAGGTCCGCTTGCGGAACCGGCTGGCCGAGCTGAGGGCCGAGGGCGGCTAGCGCAGCCCGTCAGCCGAGGACCACCGGGGGCGGTTCAAGCGCCGCGCGGCTGCTCCTCGATCTCCTCGTCGCTCATGGGCTCGCCGCCGAGGCCCTGCTCCGGCGGTTCATCAAAGCCGGTCGACCCACCGCCGTAGCCGCCCTCGCCGCCGTGTCCGCCTTCGCCGGCTTGTCCGCCCTGTGCGCCTTCCGAAGTGCCGCCTCCCCAACTCCCTGACGGGCCCGCCTCCCGGCCGCCTTCCTCGGGCTGGGTCTCGTCCGTTGTCGCGGTCTGGTCGGTTCGATCGTCCATGGTGGGCTCCTCCGTTGGTCGCGCCGCGTCCTCGCCCCTGAGCCTGACCGCGGCCGGGGAAGTAGCGCCATGGTCGCGCCGGAGCGACCCTCCCAGCTGCGTTACAGAGCCGCACGAGTGAGCCGCCACGGGAGCCGCGACATCCGGGCAGCCGCCTCCGGCGGCACTTCCGTCATCTGCTCGTGACACGGGCGTTATGAGGGTGAGACGGCCGACTCGGGTCGCCCGAGGGCACGAACCGCCACGGAGGCACCGAGGCCCGCCAGCAGAGAGGGCTCGCGCGGCCTCAGTGTAAGCTGGCGCCTCGACTACACGACACCGTCCGACCGGCTCACAGCCGTCGTTCCCAACACCGAGGGAGGCCCCCAGGGATGCCCCGAATCGTGCGTGGCGCGTTGCTCCAGGCGGAGTGGACCGGCGACAAGGAATCGATGATCGAGAAGCACGAGCGATCCGCGCACGAGGCGGCTGCCCAAGGTGCGCAGGTGATGCTCTTCCAGGAGCTCTTCTACGGCCCCTACTTCTGCCAGGTGCAGGATCCGCAGTACTACTCCTATACGGAGCTCATCCCGGATGGACCGACCACCAAGCGGATGCAGGATCTGGCCAAGCAGACCGGCATGGTGCTCATCGTGCCCATGTACGAGGAGGATGAGCGGGCGGCCGGCATCTACTACAACACGGCCGCCGTCATCGATGCCGACGGCTCCTACCTGGGCAAGTACCGCAAGACGCACATCCCCCACGTCAAGGGCTTCTGGGAGAAGTACTACTTCCGCCCCGGCAACCTGGGCTATCCCGTTTTCGAGACGGCGGTGGGCAAGGTCGGCGTCTACATCTGCTACGACCGGCACTTCCCGGAAGGCGCCAGAGCGCTGGGCCTGAACGGCGCGGAGATGGTCTTCATCCCTTCCGCCACGTCGCGCGGCCTGTCCGAATACCTGTGGCGCATCGAGCAGGTCAGCCACGCCGTGGCCAACGGCTACTTCGTGGGCACCATCAACCGCGTGGGCATCGAGAAGGATCTGGGCGATAACGACTTTTACGGACAGAGCTACTTCGCCGACCCGCGCGGGCAGTTCATCGGCGACGTTGGCGACGCCTACAAGGAAGAGCTGATCATCCGCGAGATGGACCTGGACAAGATCCAGGAGGTTCGCCAGACGTGGCAGTTCTACCGCGACCGTCGACCCGACGCCTACGACGACCTCGTCCGGCCCTAAGGTCCCTCGGACCGCCTGCCAGCCCCGCCCAGCCTCGAGACGTAGGTACGCATGCAGTTCGGCTTCACGCTGAAACCCGACCACTCCCTCGAACGGACGATCGCGCTCACCCGCCAGGCGGAGGCGGCCGGTTTCGACTACGGCTGGCTGTTCGACTCCCACGTGCTCTGGCGCGACCCCTACCCGCTGCTGACGCTCATGGCGCAAGCCACCACGCGGATGCGGCTGGGCACCTGCGTGACCAACCCCGCCACGCGCGAGCCTTCCGTCACCGCCTCCAGCCTCGCTGTCCTCAACGAGCTCTCCGGTGGGCGCATGGACCTGGGCATCGGGCGGGGCGACTCGGCACGACGCGTGGAGGGACGGCCGCCGACCACCATGGCGCGTCTGGGTGAGGCCACAGAACTCATCCGTGAGCTGGTCGAGGGGCGTTCGGCCGACTCCGACGGCACCTCCATCAAGCTGCCCTGGTCGCCCGGCGGCAAGCTGCCGGTATGGGTCGCTGGCTACGGGCCCAAGGCGCTGGAACTCACCGGGCGCATCGCCGACGGGGTCATCCTCCAGGTCGCCGACCCGGACCTGATCCGCTGGTTCGTGGAGCAGTTACATGAAGCGGCGCGAGCCGCCGGCCGTGACCCAGCCACGATCGAGGTGATGGCTGCGGCGCCGGCCCACGTGGGGAAGCGCGACCAGACCCGCGACCGGGTGCGCTGGTTCCCCGCCCTCGTCTCCAACCATGTCGTGGACCTCGTCAACAAGTACCCACGGGAGCAGCTGCCCGAGGCGCTCACGGGATACATCCACGACCGCGCGGGCTACGACTACCTGCACCACGCTGAGGTCGGCTCCAGCAACGCCGCTTTCGTGGAGGACCAGGTGGTCGATCGGTTCACCGTCATCGGCAGTGTCGATGAGCACCGCGAGAAGCTCACCGCCCTGGCCGAGGCCGGCGTGACGCAGTTCAACATCTACCTCATGAACGGCGACGAGGAGGAGACGCTGGAGGTGTACGGCCGCGAGATCATCCCGGCCGTGCGGGCGCTCCGAGGACACACCGACTGAGCGACACCGGTCTTCCGGGCGCACCTGTGCGACCATCGACCGGATGATGGACCCTGGCGGCACGGCTCCCCAGCGCGGCGGGCGCGGCCGAAAAGCGCCCTGGATGGCGGCCGACTCGCGCAGTGGCGAAGTGCGCTGCCCGCTGTGCAGCTCTCCCAACGGTGCCGCCGCGGGCTTCTGTCGCTGGTGCGGCACGCCCCTCGGCCGGCCCACCGACCCGGTGCTGGGCACCACTACCCGACGTGCGCTCGACGCGAGACAGGGCACCTCGTTGAGCACCCTGCTAGCTGCCGTGGTGGCCGTCGCGCTGCTCGGTGGGATCGGCTTCGTGGCCGCCAACAGCGGCCTCCTGCCGGGCAGCGACGAGGGCTCGGCCGCGCCACGCCGCGCAGCCAGTCTCGCTCCATCGCCCGGCGCGTCGGGCAGTGCCGCGCCGTCCACGCCTGCGGCCACGAGCCCCGGCCCGCCGGCTTCGCCGTCGGCCCCCGTCGCGACGCCGCAGGCGACATCCGGCGTCCCACCGTCTGCCTCACCCATGCCCTCGACCATGCCGCCCGCCGCCACCGGTTTCACCTGCGAGACCGCCACGGTGGCCGATGCGTCGTCGTCTGCCTGGCGCCTGGTGCGTTCGCGCTGGGGTCCACGCGGCGGTTTCGATCAGCTGGCGCTGGTCCTCCAGTTGCGCCGCACGGACGCGCCGCGAGCGACGACGGTGACCGTCGAGAGCATGACCGGCAGCGAGGTCACCGAGCGGTACGGCCTGCCCGCGCCGACCTCCGGTGATCGAGCCATCGTGCTCAGCTTCGATGGCCCCGTCCAATTACCCACCGCGTTCGAGGGCAGCCCCGATCTGACCTCCATCCAGGAGTTGTCCACGACCACCGACGATGGCACCGTGAGGGTCGTGGTCGGGGTGACCGGCGAAGGGTGCCACCGCGTGAGTGCCGCCGGCTGGGCGTTCCAGTCAGCGGCTCAGGAAGTGGAAGTCATCCTAGACGTCCAGCACGAGTAGCGACCCTCTCGCGCGCTGAGGGGACCCTCGGATCAACCTGGCTTGGGCCGCTCCTGCGTCTCGGCCGGCGGCGCCAGATCACTGGTCCCGCCCCGTCCCGAGCCGCCTGCTCGATCAGCCTGAGCATCGGGGCCGCTCCGCGCGCCGAGGCCGCCCGCCGAGCTAGCCCCCGCCCCGGCGCCATAGCCGGCACCGGTCATCGTCGTCGTGTCGGCGCGCGTGGCAGTGGAGTCCTTGAGGGCGTCCGCAGGGCGCGCGACAGGCGCCGTCTGATCGCCAGTCGGCTCCGTCGCCTGTGCCGCCACGGAGGTGCTGCCCGCACGGTCGCGGGATCCGGTGTCCGCTGACGCGTCGACCCAGCCCGGCTGCGTGCCCTCGGTCGTCGCCACCGGCTCCTGCATGTCGGGCTCGGACGTGCCGATCCGGGCACTGCCGGGTGCCTGGTCCTGGCCGTTCTCGTCGGTCACGGTGCGTTCCTCCATCGGCTTGTCCCAGCCCATCGCTTCGACCTTGTCGCTGGTCACGCTGAGGGTCACACGCTCCTGGGCGATGCCCTCGATGTACGACACGGGCACGTACAGCTCGCTCTTGAAGAGCGTGCCGCTCTCGACCACCAGCGCATCCGCTTGCGACGACTTGACGGAACCGATCTTCTGGCCATCGACTCCGCACACCTCCCAGCCTTCTTCCACCGTCGATGGATCGTGCTCGATCATGACTGACCTCCCTGCGCGCGACTACCGCGATGCGCCGCCCAAGCCTGCGACGAGTGACTTTACCAGTTGATCTGGTCGCTGAAGACGGCCGACCAGTTGCCGGCCTCGTCTCGGAGCTGGGCATACACGCGCCGATCTCCCCTGGTCGCGCTCCCACCGTAGACCGTATCGGCGAGTGACCAATCCAGCCCGGATCGGAAGGGCAGCTGGAGCGCACCCGAGAGCTTGCCCTTGCTGGAGACGTCGGGCGCGTTGGAGACGCGCATCTTGACCACCTGCGTCGTGGCGTCCGAGGCGCTCAGCCCGAGACGCACGGTGGCGGTCGGCGCCGTGGCGGCACCATCGTCGATCACGACGCTGCCCGTTGGCGCGTCCGTGTCCGAGGCGCAGCGGTAGATCTGCACGTCATCCACGTACCAGCCGTAACCCGCCACACGATCGTCCGTGCCGGTCCGGAAACGGACCCGCAAGGAGCGCCCGCCGAGGTCCGTGAAGTCGATGCGCGCCGCGCCGTACCCATTGCTGCGCGCGGTATAAGCCGAACGGCCCCCCAGCGGGTTGCCCCGTCCGCTGGCGATGGTCCCGTTGTAGCCGCCGTGCGTGAAGCGGCTGCGCGCATCGGTCCAGGCGCCACCGTCCACGCTGTACTCCACGATGCCACCGTCGTAGCGCGCGCTTCCGTAGTCGAAGGCGAACCCGTGCTCGAAGCGCAGGTACGCGCCGGCGGCGGGCAGCGCCACTCCTGCGGTCATGGCCATGGCCGAACCGCTGATCCGTTTGGGCGTGTCGCCGAACAGGTTGCGCGTGCCCGACGAAGCCCAGGTCGCGTCCCACTCACTGTGCGGATGCGTGTTCTGGGGGTAGTACCAGGTGATGGCGCTGCCACCGAAGGCCACCGGCGCCCATGCGCCGCGCGACGGATCCTCCATGTCGTCATGGAACGCGTCGACCGGGTACTGGCGCGGACCGCAGGTGGGAGCCGAACGAGGCGCCGCGCCCAACGGCTGCTCCTTCATCTCGGTGGCGACCACCGCATCCTTCACCGACTTGCAGTCGGCGTAGGTGATGCCCTTCACACCGTTGAGGTCCAGGCAGGCCTGCTGCAGCGCGTCGAAGAGGTCGTTGAAGTCCCCCGCCGAGGTCAGCCCGTTGACCATCACCTCATAGAAGATGGCGGCCGTCTTGGTCAGGCCCAGGGCCCTTACGGTCTTGCCGTTGAACGATCCGCCGTCCGCCAAGAGCGTGGCCGCCTTGTTAGCGATGCCGCTATTGGAGTGGACACCACCCTCGTCGCCAGGTCCCGAGTAGTAGTACGGGCTGCGCACGCGATCAGGGTCGCCATATGCGGGCGGGTGCTGCATGTCCCGCAGCACGCCCGTGCCCAGCAGGTCCTCGCCGATCAGCCAGCGCTGGCTGGAGCGGTCGTCGCCGTGGCCGTTGGACAGGTCGATGAGCTCACCGAAGATGTCTGCCAGCGACTCGTTGATGGCGCCCGACTGGTAGTGGTAGAAGAGCCGCGCGCCGTGGTCCAGGACGCCATGGGTGTACTCGTGGCCCACCAGGTCGTCGGCCGCGGCCCAGCCATCGCCGAAGGTGGCCTGTTCCATCTCCCAGTCCCAGAAGGCGTTGCGCATGGGGCACCAGGTCGGCATGCAGTAGCGGACCGTGGCGACCAGGGGGAGGCCCTGACCATCAAGACTGTCCCGACCGAACTGATCAGTGAAGTAAGAGTAGACATCGGCCATGTGGCGATAGACGCGATCGACCTCCGCGATGCCGCTGGCGCCCTGGCCCTCAACTCGGCGGTAGGGCGAGGTGCACTGGAACTCCTCGCTGCGGACACTCCGGAAGTCACAGACGCGTCGCGTGCGGCCGTGCGGCAACCGGGTGATGCTCTCCGCGACGGTGCCTGTGGCTGCGTCGACAAGCACGATCTCGCTGACTCGGGCGGTGGCGGGCTCCGGCTGGTCCGGAGCGCCGGCGGAGACATCGACGCGCCAGGTCAGCCGCGCGACCGGGACGCCCGGCCCGCCCAGGAGGCGCGGGTCGTGGATCCACAGCTCAGGCGTGCTCGTGTCGAGATGACGCCGGGCGATGCCGCTGTCGCGCTCCACGGCGAGCAGAGCCTCATGTCGTGCCGCATTGCCGGAGAGGAGTGGCGTGGTCGTCGGCGTGTCTTCGGCTGGCAGGAGCTCGCCTGCGGCCGACACGATGTCGCCACGCGCCGAGACCTGCACGTTGAGCTGGCCGCCCAACACCGGCACGCCACCGGATCGCTGCTGGAAGCGGACGATGGATCGTCCCCGATCGGCCGGCGTGACACGGTCGACCTGAAGGTCGCGGGAGGCGGCGAACGGACCGTCCAGCCCGAAGAGGGAGCCGCTGTGCCGCAGGAATACGCGCGCCGCCGATGCCAGTGTGAGCTGGGCGGTGGTGGCGGGACCGGATCCCAGGGAGTGGAGGCCCTCGACGGTCGCCAGCGGCCGGTCCGAACGGCCGCCCAGGAACCGGACGCGCCCGGTCTCCGCGTGATATGCGATGCGGGCGCCCGCTGGGAGAGATGCCAGGATGGACCGCTCCGCGGGAGAGGCCAGGGTCATGGCGCCAGCGACGCGGCCCTCGAAGGGTGCATCCACGCTGCGCGAGCCAGCCGGTTCTGAGGCGGCCACCCACGGCGAGCCGGTCGCGACCAGCAAGAGTGCCCCGAAAGCGGCAACGGATCTCCGACGCAGCACGCGTCCCTCCCCCTCCGTCCGGGCACGACGTCCCGGACCGAAGGTCAAACCCTACACGACGAGGCAAGGGCACCAGTCCGCTCGGCGCTCCCGGGCCTCTTGGTCGCCGCGAGGCGGGGGCCGGTGACGGTCCATGAGTCGGGTCGGTGCATCAGTGCGCTCGGCGCTCCCGGGCCTCTTGGTCGCCGCGAGGCGGGGGGCGGTGATTCCCCTCGTCTACCGATGGCGGCGGTGCTAGAGCAGGCATCGCTCGCCCTGACGGATCCGCCATGAGTCAAAGTAGCTGTCCTTGAGCGTGGGATATGGGACCCCGCGGTGGGACGGGTCCCGATAGATGCCCATCGGGGCATAGGCGATCGATGTACTACCGCCCGGAAGCGTGAATCATAGGATCGGCATTGCCGTTCGCCACCGGCTTGCCACGCGCTGACTGACTCTTGGCGGGCGGGCGGCACTACCATGCGGCGGCGCTACGATGCGGAGCCGAAGCCATGACCAGAGGGAGGAAGCCGGATGCGGACACTCATCACCGGAGGGACCGTGGTCAACGCCGATGGCTCGGTGCTGGCCGACGTGCTCGTGGACGGGGAGACGATCGCGGCGATCGGCACGGGGCTGGCCGCCTCGCCCCTCGGACAGGGCGTGGACCGGACCATCGATGCCACCGGCAAGCTGGTCATCCCGGGCGCTATCGACGTGCACACACACATGGAGCTGCCCTTCGGCGGGACGTTCGCCAAGGACACCTTCGAGACCGGCACCCGCGCGGCCGCCTTCGGGGGAACGACGTCCATCATCGACTTCGCCGTGCAATCGCGCGGCGCGTCGCTGCGCGAGGGGTTGGACGCCTGGCACGCCAAGGCGGAGGGCAACGCCTGCATCGACTACGGCTTCCACATGATCATGAGCGACGTCAACGACCAGACGCTGGCGGAGATGGACCAGCTGGTCGATGAGGGCGTCACCGACTTCAAGCTCTTCACGGCCTATCCGGGCGTCTTCTACAGCGACGACGGACAGATCTTCCGAGCCCTCCAGCAGAGCGGCAGGAACGGCGCGCTGATCATGATGCATGCCGAGAACGGGCTGGCCATCGACGTCGTGGCGGCGCAGGCCGTGGATGCCGGCAACACGGACCCCTACTACCACGGCGTGGTGCGCTATCCCATCTTCGAGGGCGAGGCGACCAACCGCGTCATCCGCCTGGCGGAAGCCGCCGATGTGCCCGTCTACATCGTGCATCTGTCGGCCCGCGACGCGCTGGACGAGGTGCGTGCAGCGCGGGATCGCGGCGCGATGGCCTTTGCCGAGACGTGCCCGCAGTACCTCTTCCTCTCGCTCGACGACATGGGCAACGGCTTCGAGGGCGCCAAGTTCGTCTGCTCCCCTCCGCTCCGGCCGGCCGACCACCAGGACGAGCTCTGGACGGGCCTCCTCAAGGACGACCTCCAGGTGGTGGCCACGGACCACTGCCCCTTCGACTTCGAGGGCCAGAAGGAGCTGGGTCGGGGTGACTTCCGGAAAGTCCCCAACGGGCTGCCCGGGGTGGAGGATCGCGTCGACCTGCTGCACGACGGTGGCGTGGCGGGCGGCCGCATCTCCCGCGAGCGCTGGGTGGAGGTCATCTCCGCCGCCCCCGCGCGGATGTTCGGCCTGGCCGGCCGCAAGGGCGTCGTGGCGCCGGGCGCGGACGCCGACCTGGTCATCTACGACCCGACTCGCCGGCACACCATCTCCGCCGCCACGCACCACATGGACGTTGACTATTCGTGCTACGAGGGGCGAGAGGTGATGGGCGGCAGCGACGTAGTGCTATCACGCGGCGAGGTCATCGTGGAGGACGGGGAATGGAAGGGCGAGAAGGGAGCCGGTCGCTTCCTGAAGCGCACGACGGCGAGGCAGTACCTGCGCTAGTCCAGGGTGGCGGGGCAGCCGGCGGTCCTGCTCAGCCGGAGGTGCGCGGCGTACTCTTCGACCTCCTCATGGCGGTGATGGACTCGCTCA
>JBBJNS010000008.1:0-34820 GCA_037720745.1 Candidatus Limnocylindrales bacterium | reverse complement strand
GGGCCGTTCATGGCAACATCGTACCGCCGCCTTTCATGAGTCTCCTGAGGACAGCCACGTCACGCGATCCACCAGCGCATCGTCGCTGGAATGCGAGGTCAGCAACGCATCGACCCCCACCACCAGCAGGCCTATCGAGTCCTTCGACCGAGGGAATGCGCGATGGGACTTGACGATCAGACCGGCGTGGGGCGAACTCGATGCGGTGGCGGTGCGAACAAGGGTTTCGACCACCTCCCAGACGTCGAGACCCGTTCCCGCCAGCTTCGGTCGACGCCCTGCCGGTCCAACGACGAAGACGACGCCTGTTCCAAGGTGGTCTCATGCAGGCGGAAGGACCGGTGGCGCCGCGGCGAGCGCAGCTCTGTACCTGCGGGACGGTCGTTCGTCCTGGCCATGTGCACCAGCGTAGCTCGGTGTGGTCGGCGGCTCCATCACTGTACGGAAGACACCTGCCCGACCATTCCGCATCTATAGGTTGCCTCAGGTCACTGCCGGGCTGGACCACGGCTCGCGCTCCAGGGCAGCCTCGAAGTCGGCCCGCGTATGGACCGGCTCGCCGTGCGATACGAGCACGTGCTCGAAGGGCAGGTCGAGCATCGTGCGCAGGGCGGGGAAGCCCCACTTCTCGAGTGACGGTGACCACCAGACGCGGAGCACGCCGCCCGGCGCGGTCATGCCGTCGGCGAAGACGATCGCTCGCTGTTCGGGCAGGTAGACCGGGGTCTCGACGCCGCCGCGGCCGTCGGACAGGGCCAGCAGGCCGCCGGGAAGCTCGTCACCGGGTCGGACGGGGGTTAGCTCCGTCACCGGTGCCGCGCCGCGCTCGTAGAGCCACGCACCGTAGCCGGCAGCGCCGTACCAGTGCACGAACAGATCCACGTCGCGCGTGTGGTCGGGCTTGATGACCACGACGGCGGTCGGCGGGGTCGCCTCCAGGCGTGAGTAGACCTCGCGTTCGCTCGGCCGCGGCGCGAGAGGGTCGAGCAGCACCACCTCGCCTCGTGACTCGACCACGAACGACGACACCTCAGGCTCCCAGTCGGCGCCGTCCTCCCACTCCCAGTGCGGCTGCCGCCACAGCCACAGGCCGGGTGCGATGTCGCGAATCTCGACGGTCATGATGCGGCTACCCGGGGCGACGCATCCTCGCGCTGGAAGTCCAGCGTGTCGGCGAAGTCGAGGAAGTCCAGGTCGCCGGGTGATCGGCCCGCCTGCGTGAGCAACACCGCCACGTCCGCTCGCTGCAGGGTCCCGTGAG
Organism: Candidatus Limnocylindrales bacterium; assembly: GCA_037720745.1. Lineage (GTDB taxonomy): Bacteria > Chloroflexota > Limnocylindria > Limnocylindrales > CSP1-4 > Palsa-1032. The sequence goes on along the minus strand of JBBJNS010000008.1, from coordinate 33,559 downwards.
TGAGGATGTGCATGACGTAGAACCAGAGCGGTGCGTCGATCTCGCCCTCCACGTTCGCCGGCGCCGCCAACTCCTCGTCGGACAGGCCGTCGATCCAGGACCGCATCTCGGTCTCGTCCCGAGCCCAATGCTCGGCTAACACTTCCACGCTTGGGTATGCCTCCACCGACAGGTCTGACGCCCAGACCTCGTGCGGCAGGCCACGGAGACGCTCGCGCCAGCTCCATTCCACGTCGAGCGCATGCACCAACGTCTCTCGCAGGTCCCGCGTCGTGTCGCCCGACGCTCGACGGAACTCGTCATCGGTCAGTCCAGAGGCTGCGGCCAGCACTAGCCGAGTGGCCCAGTAGTGGTAGTCGACGAGCACATGGAGGTCAGGCGATCGCATGTCGTCCATTCTGACCCGACGACTGCCAAGACGCGTCACGTAGAGTGGGCCCGTGATCGAGGACATCCGGCGCGACTACACCGTCCCGCTCCAGGCGGAGGAGGCGTTTGGCACCTTCGTAGGCGACTTCAGCCGCTGGTGGCCGCGGGAGGACACCTGGGGTGGCGACGCCCTCGAGTGGATCGGCATCGAGCCGCGCGTCGGCGGGCGCTGCTTCGAGCGCGGTCCGCATGGCTTCCAGTGCGACTGGGGCCGCGTCGTCGCCTGGGAGCCGCCGCACCGGCTCGTCTTCACGTGGCAGATCGGCTTCGGCCGCGAGCCCGTGCCAGAGTCGACGCGAGCGTCCGAGATCGAGGTCCGCTTCGAGCCCGCCGACCCCGGCAGCAGTCGTCTGCTGTTCGAGCACCGCGGGATCGATCGCCATGGCGCCCAAGCGGCGGACTATCGGGCGGCGCTCGACTCGGACGAAGGCTGGGATCTCATCCTGGGGCGCTATCTGGATCTGGCAGGGCGGTCATAAGCTCGGGCCACGATCCGACGGCCTCGGACTCTCGGTATCCTCGGCACCATGACTCAGGAGGAAGGCACCGACCTTCAAGTCGCCGCGGCGCGCGCCGCTGAGCTGCGCGAGCAGGTCGCTCGGGCCAACGAGCTGTACCACGTCCGCGACGCGCCGGAGATCACCGACGCGGAGTACGACGCGCTCTTCCGTGAGCTGGTGGAGCTTGAGGAGCGCTTCCCTGAGTTCCGTACTGACGACTCTCCCACCCAGCGAGTGGGCGGCGCGCCGACGGGCGCTCTAAAGGAGGTCGAGCATCGAACGCCGATGCTCTCGCTGGGAAACGCCTTCAGCGTGGAGGAGCTGCGCGCCTTCGACACTCGCGTCCGACGGGGCCTCGGGATGCCCACCGCAGCAGCTACGGACGGCGCAGAGCCCACGACCGACCCGGACACGAACGCCCCGCGCTACGTGGCCGAACTGAAGATCGACGGCCTGGCCATCTCCCTGCGCTACGAGCGTGGGCGCTTCGTCCAGGGCGCGACGCGCGGCGACGGCACCACTGGCGAGGACGTGACACCCAACCTGCGCACCATCGAGGCCATCCCGGAGCGTCTCAGCGAGCCGGTCAGCGTGGAGGTCCGCGGCGAGGTCTTCATGCCCAAGGCCGAGTTTGCGCGCATCAACGCCGAGCGCGAGCTCGAAGGCAAGCCCCTCTATGCCAATCCGCGCAACAGCGGCGCCGGCTCGCTGCGCCAGATCGACCCGGCCGTGACCGCCAGCCGCCGTCTCTCGGCCTGGTTCTACGTGCTCATCGATGAGCCCGGTGCGCCCGGCGGCAACGCTCCGAGCGAGCCCGTGCAGCGCCAATCCGATGCCCTGACCCGACTCACCGCGCTGGGGCTGCCCGTCGAGCCCAACCATACGGCGGACCTGACCGTGGACGAGGTGATCGGGGTCATCGACCGTTGGCGCGAGCCGCGCCACGACCTGCCCTACGAGACGGACGGCGTGGTCGTCAAGGTCGACCGCTTCGACCAGCAGCGCCAGCTGGGCATGGTCAGCCGTGCGCCGCGCTGGGCCGTCGCCTATAAGTTCCCGCCCGAGCAGGTCGAGACGACCGTCGAGGACATCGTCCCGTACGTGGGCCGCACGGGGACGCTTACCCCGGTGGCGCATCTCACTCCGACCAAGGTCGCCGGCTCCACCGTGGCGCGTGCCACGCTCCACAACCTGGACGAGGTGCGGCGCAAGGACATCCGCATCGGCGATCAAGTTGTCCTGCACAAGGCCGGCGACGTGATCCCGGAGCTCGTTCGCGTGCTCGCGGAGCGGCGCACAGGCGAAGAGCGCGAGTTCCAGATGCCCGCCACCTGCCCCGTCTGCGACACGCCAGTGGTGCAGGACGAGGGCGCCGTCCGCCACTACTGCCCCGATCTCGCCTGTCCGGCGCGTGTCGGCCAGGAGTTCGGCCACTTCGCAGGACGCGGCGGCATGGACATCGAAGGCGCCGGCTGGATGGTGCTGACCCAACTTCTGGAGCGCGGCCTGGTCAAGACGCGCGGCGACTTTTACCGCCTCAGCCTGGCGGATCTTGAGTCGCTGGAGCGCTTCGGGCGCAAGAGCGCGGAGAACCTGGCGGCGGCCATCGAGCGGGCTCGCGTGCGGCCACTGGCGCGGATCCTCTACGCGCTGGGCATCCCTCAGATCGGCGAGCAGACGGCCATCGACCTGGCGAACTGGATCCGCGACCGCTGGCCACCCGGCGAGGAGGAGCCGATGGGCGGTCCAGACGGCTGGCTGGCGCGGATCGCCACAGAGCTGGCCGGGCTGCCTGGAGAGGCGTTCGAAGCAGTCCCAGGCGTCGGCCCGAACGTGGCCACATCACTCGGTCGCTTCTTCTCTGACCCCGGGACCAGCGGCGTCCTCGCCGACCTCGTGGACGCCGGCGTTGAGCCCTTGCGGCCCGCTCCACGCGTGGTCGGGGAGGGCGATGGTCCGCTGACCGGCAAGACCCTGGTCGTCACCGGCACCTTGGAGGGTTTCGATCGACAGAGTGCCGAGGACGCGATCCGCGCGGCCGGCGGCAAGGTCTCCGGGTCGGTCAGCCGCAAGACCGACTACCTGGTGGGCGGCCAAAACGCCGGCTCCAAGCTGGCCAGGGCCCAGGAAATGAGTGTTCCGGTCCTCGACGAGGCCGGCTTCCGCCTAAAGCTGGAGGGGAAGGACATGGATCATGGATGAACAACGTAAGCCGACGGACCAGACGAGCCGGGGCGGCCATCCCATCGCTGACAGCCGCGAGCCGACGGACTTCGGCGCCCAGGCCGCTTCGTCCGCCGAGGTCGAGCGCTTCGAGCTATTGACGCTTCGGGCGGAGCAGATGGTCGCCGGAAGACCCTATCTCGAGTTCCTTCGCCGGGAGCGCCTCAGCGCGGGGCTCTACGTCCTGGAGGCGGGCGCCGACGACCCGCAGCAGCCGCATGCGGAGGAGATCTACCACGTGCTGGACGGCCGTCCTGGAGGTGGCGACCGAGCAACCGCCCGTAAAGCCGGGAAGCGTCGTGTTCGTGGGGCCGGCCTAGAGCACCGCTTCCATAGCGTCTCCTCACGGCTGGCCGTGCTCGTCGTCTTCGCGCCGCCGGAGGGCTCGGTCGAGCACTGACGGTGGCGGAGGGGACTGGCGTGTTCAGTCTCCCGGCGGGAACGATGGCCCCGGGATGGGCGTGACCGAAGGCCCAGGGGTGGGCGCGGCGGTGGGCGATGGCGTAGGTGGAGGTGGGTCAGTGGGCGTGGGCCCCGGGGACGGAGTCGGGGTCGAGGTGGGCCTCGGAGTGGAAGTGGGCCTCGGCGTGGGGGCGGCGGTAGGTGTGGGGGTCGCGGTAGGCGTGGCGGTCGCGGTAGGCGTGGGTGTGGGTGTGGGTGTGGCCGTGGCCGTGGCCGTGGGCGTCGGTGTGGGCGGAGCGGTGTGCCTGTCGGTCGGAGGCGCCGTGGGCGGGTCGGTCAGTGCGGGCGCGGGGGTCGGCGCGGGGGGTCGCGGCGTCGGCGCGGGGGGTCGCGGCGTCGGCCCGGGCGTGCGGGTCGGTCGGTCCGTTGGGGCGTCGGTGGGCCCCACCGTCGGGGCCGCCAGTGGGGGCGTCAAGACGAAGTCCGTGCCGCTCGGGAATGGGCCGAAGCTGACCGCCGGCACCAGGCTGGCACTTGCTGGCGGCGACGCGAGGCCGAACGTGGCTGCGGCCGAGGGCAGGGCAGAGGGCGAGTCGGATGGACGGTTCTCCTCCGTCGCGGGCACAGAGCGTTCCGGCATCGGGGTCGGGGTCGGGGTCGGGGTCTGCGACGGGGTGTCCAGGAGTCCGCTCGCGCCGAAGATGGCGGCGGCCACCAGCAGCGCCAGTATGACCAGGCTGATGGCCGCCAGCGGGTTGAACGTGCGCGGCTGTCGGTAGCGCGGCGGCTCGATCCTCAAGGTGCCCTTCACTGCGTAGACGGCGCTCCGCCCTAGCTAGAGTGTCTCAGGAAGCGCCCGACCGCGCGGCCTCGCTATCCTTCCGTCATGGCCACGCTCTCACGCAAGGATGTCGAGCATGTCGCGCTCCTGTCCCGCCTCGGGCTGGAGGATGAGGAGCTGGCGCGCCTGGAAGGACAGCTCAACCACATCCTGGACCAGTACGCCGTCCTGTCCGAGCTGCCCACGGACGAGATCCCGCCCACGGCGCAGACCATCGAGGTCGAGAACATCCTGCGCGAGGACGTGGTGACGCCGGGTCTCAGCGTGGAGGACGCACTGGCAGGGGCACCCGAGCGCAGCGGCGACTACTTCGTGGTGCCGGCGATCATGACCGAGGAGGCCAGGTGAGCCGCGGCGGAGACTCGTGAGCGACGCAGGCCGGACGACCGATCCCACTCGTCTGACAGCGCACGGCATGGCGCGCGAGCTCCGCGCCGGCGACCTATCGGCGCGAGAGCTGGCCGAGGCGCACCTCGACCTCATCGACCGTCAAGACGGTCCGATGCACGCCTGGTTGTCTACTGACCGCGAGGGAGCGCTGGCCTCTGCCGATGCCGCCGATGCGCGATTCACGGAGGCGCGCCACGGCCGAAACGGCGATCACGGCGCCGACGCTCTGGCCGCCTTGCCGCCGCTCCTGGGCATCCCCATCGCGCTCAAGGACCTGGTGCTCCAGCGAGGACGTCCGGCGACCGCCGGCAGCCGCATCCTGGAGGGCTTCATCAGCCCCTACGACGCGCACATCACGGAGCGACTGAAGGACGCCGGTGCGGTCATCCTCGGCCGCACCAACATGGACGAGTTCGCCATGGGCTCCTCCACGGAGCACTCGGCCTGGGGCCCCACCGGCAATCCCTGGGACCTCAGCCGCGTTCCCGGCGGCAGCAGCGGCGGGTCGGCGGCGGCCGTAGCCGCGTTCCACACGCCGCTGTCCATCGGCACGGACACCGGCGGTTCCATCCGCCAGCCGGCGGCGTTGACCGGCACGGTGGGCATCAAGCCGACATACGGCCGCGTGAGCCGCTACGGGATCGTGGCCTTCGCCTCGTCGCTGGACCAGATCGGTCCGTTCGGGCGGGACACGCGCGACGCCGCGCTGTTGCTGGCGGCCATCGCCGGTCGGGATGAGCGTGACTCGACCTCCGCGCCCATCCCGGTGCCCGACTACGCCGCGGAGCTTCCCGAGGGTGACGACGAGGCGGCTGCGTCCATCCGCGGCGCGCGTTTGGGACTGCCCAGGCAGTACTTCGTGAAAGGGATGGAACCCGGCGTGGAGGCCCGCGTGCGCGAGGCGGTGGCGGCGCTGGAAGCGGCCGGGGCGGAGGTGGTCGAGGTCGACCTGCCGCACACCGACTATGGCCTGGCGACCTACTACATCATCGCGCCGGCCGAGGCGTCGGCCAACCTCGCTCGCTACGACGGCATCCGCTACGGCCGCCCTGATCGGGGCCGGGATGTGCTGGGCGACTACCTGGCCACGCGTGGCAACGGCTTCGGAGCGGAGGTCAAGCGGCGCATCATGCTGGGAACCTACGCGCTGTCGGCCGGCTACTACGACGCCTATTACGTGAAGGCCCAGAAGGTGCGCACGCTCATCAAATCCGACTTCGACCGGGCGTTCGACCATGTGGATGCGCTGGTGGCCCCGACCAGCCCCACGGTCGCTTTCCCGCTGGGCGCCCGCCTGGACGACCCGGTCGCGATGTACCTCTCGGACGCCTGCACGCTGCCCGTCAACATGGCCGGTCTTCCCGGCATCTCCGTACCCTGTGGCCTATCGGAAGGACTGCCCGTCGGCCTTCAGTTCATCGGCAAACCGTGGGACGAGGGGCGCCTCTTCCAGCTCGGCCGTGCCTACGAGGCCATCACCGCCAACGCCGAGTGGCGCACGCTGGAGCCGCCGGGCTTGGCCGCACTCGGGTCTGTAGCCGCAGCATCGTCGAGGTCGCATCCATGACCACAGAGCCCGTGGCCGTATCCCGCCAGCGCCTGTCGCAACGTGTGCGTACCGTGCCGCCGTCGGGCATCCGGCGCTTCTTCGACGTCATCGCCACGATGCCCGATGTCATCAGCCTGGGCATCGGCGAGCCGGACTTCACGACCCCGCCGCATATCATCGAGGAGGGCGTTCGCTCGCTCCGCGCGGGCAGGACGCACTACACCAGCAACTTCGGGACGCTGGAGCTCCGGCGGGCCATCGCGCGACACCTCGCGCGGCTCTACAGCGTGGAATACGACCCGCAGCGCGAGATCTGCGTGACGGTCGGTGCCTCGGAGGCTGTGGCGGCGGCCATGGCGGCCATCATCGACCCCGGCGACGAGGTCATCCTGCACGAGCCCTCGTACGTGGCCTATCAGCCGGCGGTCGTCTTCAACGGCGGCGTGCCGGTCCTCGTGCCGACGCGCATGGAGGACGACTTCGCGCTGGATCCGGCGGCCGTCGAGGCGGCCATCACGCCGCGCACCAAGGCACTCTTCCTGGGCTACCCGTGCAACCCGACCGGCGCCGTGCTGCCGCATGCGACGCTGGTGGCGCTGGCTGACATCGCCGCCCGCCACGACCTGCTGGTGGTGAGCGACGAGATCTACGACCGGCTCGTCTACGGCGACCATCGCCACGAGGCGTTCAGTGCCATGCGCGGTATGCGCGAGCGCACGATCCTGCTGGGCGGCTTCTCCAAGACCTACGCCATGACCGGCTGGCGGGTCGGCTACGTCTGCGCGCCGCATGACCTGCTGGAGGGCATCGTCAAGGTCCATCAGTACCAGATCATGTCCGCCCCGACGACTGCGCAGGACGCGGCCGTGGTGGCACTGACGGGCGCGGAGCAGGACGTGCGCCGCATGGTCGACGAGTACGACCGCCGCCGTCGGCTGGTGGTCAACGGCCTCAACCGCATCGGCCTGCCCACATTCGAGCCACGCGGCGCGTTCTATGCCTTCCCGCGCATCAGCGGCACGGGCCTGAGCAGCGAGGACTTCAGCGAGCGACTGCTCTTCGAGGGTCAGGTCGCGGCTATCCCCGGCAGCGCCTTCGGGCCGTCGGGGGAGGGGCATCTGCGCGCCTCGTACGCCACCAGCTTCGAGGGCATCGAGGAGGCCTTGGTGCGCATCGAGCGATTCGTCGGGACGCTCGGCTGATGTCGACAGAGGAGACGGTGGCGCCGCCGGTGGCGGCGCGCTACGAGGCCGTCATCGGCATCGAGATCCACGTTCAGCTGCGCACGGCCTCCAAGATGTTCTGCGGCTGTTCCACGGACGTGCAGACGGCGGCACCGAACTCGCGCACCTGTCCGGTCTGCCTGGGGATGCCCGGCGCCTTGCCGGTCATCAATCGCCAGGCCGTGCGACACGTCATCGGAACCGGGCTGGCCATCGGCGCCCAGGTGCCGGACGTCACGCGTTGGGACCGCAAGAACTACTTCTATCCCGACCTGCCCAAGGGCTATCAGATCAGCCAGTACGATCTGCCGCTCGCCTCCGGCGGGTCGCTGTCCTTCGAGACTTCCTCGGGCGCGGCCACGGTGGCCATCCGTCGAGCCCACCTCGAGGAGGACACCGCCCGACTCATCCACCAGGTCGAGCCGGGCGGGCGGCGGGTCAGCCTGGTCGACTTCAACCGCTCCGGGCTGCCGCTCATGGAGATCGTCACGGAGCCCGTGATCCACGATGCGGAGACCGCGCGGCGCTATGCCGAGGAGCTGCGGCTGGTGCTGCTGGCCATCGGCGCCTCCGAAGCCGCCCTGGAGGGTGGTCAGATGCGCGTGGAGGCGAATGTGTCGCTGCGGCCCGTGGGCCGCGAGGCGTTCGGGACCCGCACCGAGGTCAAGAACATGAACTCGTTCCGCTCCGTGGAGCGCGCCATCGGCTACGAGATCGAGCGGCAGGCACGCGCATTGGACGCTGGCGAGGAACTCATCCAGGAGACGCGCGGCTGGGATGACACGCGTGGCCAGACCTACCGCATGCGCATCAAGGAAGACTCGGACGACTACCGCTACTTTCCGGAGCCCGACCTGCCGCCGCTGCGCGTGGCCGGCGCGTGGCTGGAAGAGATCCGCGCGGAGCTGCCTGAGCTGCCTGCCGCACGACGGGAGCGTTACGTCCGGGAGCGGGGCCTGTCGGCTTACGACGCCGCGGTGCTGGTCACCGACCGGGCGGCTACGCAGCTCTTCGAAGGGACCTTGGCGGCCGATCCGTCGCTGCCGGCCAAGAAGGTGGCCAACTGGGTCACCGGCGAGTACCTGCGGCTGCGGGGGAGCGTCCAGGCGTCCTCGGGCGCCGCGGGCACGGGGTCCGGAGATGGCCACGCAGCGGTGGATGCCGCCGGATTGGCCGGCTTGGTGCGTGCGGTCGAGGCCGGCGATCTTTCAGGCACCAATGCCAAGGATGTCTTCCGCCGGCATATCGAGACCGGTCAGCCGGTGGCGGCCATCATCGAGCAGTCGGGCTTCCGCCAGATCAGCGACGAGGATGCGCTGGAGACAGCGGTCGGCGACGTGATCGCCGCCAACCCGGCGGCAGTGGCGGACTTTGCGGCTGGCAAGCAGCAGGCCGTCGGATTCCTGACGGGACAGGTAATGAAGGCGACGCGCGGCCAGGCCAACGCGGCGGTCGTGCAACGGCTACTTCGCGACACGCTCGGCCGGGTGAGCGGCGAGGGCTGATGCTCCTGAACCTGGCGCTCTGGATCGGCGGAGTCGCGCTCCTGGTGGGCGGCGCGATGGCCGTGCGCCGGCCGCTCGCTCGCTACCGCGAGCTCCAGGCCACGGAGGCCAACTTGCGGCGTTACGACTCGTGGCGTGGGGGCCACCGCAGCGCGGTGGACACCGGCGTCACGGGGGCCGACATCATGCGAGGTCATCTTCGTTCGACGGTCACCCGCTGGGGAGCCGTCATCGCGGCCGGCATCGTGCTCATCGTGGCAGGCTTCGTCGTCCGGTAAGCGCCTACGGCACGTCGGGCCAGGAACTTGTGATACACGGATGGGGGCGGTGATACACGAGGAGTCGTGACCAGGCGACTCGCGCGCTCCCGTCGAAGATGCCGAGCCGAGCGTGGATCGGCGTCGATTCGTGGCGGCTCGGCCCGAATCGACACCGCGGGCGCATCGATCCTCGTCATAAGACCGCCCGGAACCGTAGATGAGGGAGAGCGGCGGCGCCCAGCATCACCGACTACGCAGCACCCGGTGGTCCATTGCCGTGCAGCGATCCATGATCACGCGCAGCCCGCCCGCGTCGGCGATGCGCGCCGCTTCCCAGTTCACGACGCCCAGCTGCAGCCAGAGGTATCGCGCACCGGTCGCCACCGCGCTGTGCGCGATGGCCGGCGTGTGTTGGGGCTGGCGGAAGACGTCGATCAAGTCGAAGGGTCCCGTCTCCGCGACCGCCTCCTCCAAAGTCCGGTGGCTCCGGACGCCCAGCACGTCACGAGTCGTGGGATTGACCGGCACGCACTCGAAGCCGTGGTGCTGGAGGTAGCGCATCACGCCGTGCGACGGCCGCCCCGGGTCCGGCGATGCGCCCACGATGGCGATCCGCCTCGTCTTCCGGAGCGCGTCAAGTGCCCCATCCAGATCCGCTACGGGCACCGGACCAGTGCCCTCCTGGAGGTCCAGCATGTCACGCGCACGAACACGCTCGTCCACGCCGACATGTTGACAGGTCGATCGTCAAGAGGCGCCTCGCCGCGCTGGCGTGTAGGCCAGTGTGGAATGCGGCCCGCCTCGCGGGGGCGTATCCTGCCGCGGACCAAGAGGGCGGCGCCCCCATCACTGAAAAGGAGTCCACGTGCACAAGAAGCATTCACCGCTGAGTCTGATGCTGGTACTGGCGCTGGTCGCTGTGGCCTGCAACCAGGTCGGCGCACCCACCGGGCAGCCCTCGGCACCCGGCGCAACTGACGCTCAGGCCTCGACACCGGGCGGCACTGACAGTCAGCCCTCGGCCGAGCCCTCCGGCGGGGCCCCCAGCGGGCCCCCGGCATCGGGCGGTGAAGCCGTCACCTGCGAGACTCCACTGAAGGTCGGCCTCGTCACCGATGTCGGGCGGGTCAATGACAAGGGCTTCAACCAGTCCGCCTATGAGGGCATGCTCGCAGCGGAAGAGGCGGCACCCACCTGCTTCGAGACAGACTTCATCGAAACGACCAGCCAGTCCGACTACGCGAGGAACATCGCGGAGTTCGCCGAGAACGACTACGACGTCGTCATCGGCGTCGGCTTCCTCCTCGGCGACTCGCTCGGCGATGCCGGGATGGAGTTCCCCGAAGGGAAGTTCATCAGCGTGGATGGCGTTCCGGGCGAGGGCCACGACGAAAGCTGGGCGACCAACGGTGAGTCCCTCTTCTTCGCCGAGGATCAGGCCGGCTACCTCGCCGGTGTGCTCGCGGCGTCGATCACGGAGTCCGACGTCATCGGCGTGGTCGGTGGCCTGCTCGTCGTCCCCCCGGTCGAGCGGTTCGTCGAGGGTTACATCAACGGCGCAAAGGCGACCAACCCTGACATCGAGGTGAAGTTCACGTACACCAGCTCCTTCGTCGAGCCCGAGCAGGGCAAGGCGGCCGCCCAGCAGATGATCGACGAGGACGCGGATGTCATCTTCGCCGCCGGCGGTCTCACGGGCACTGGCGCGCTCATCGCGGCCTGCGATGCGGACAAGCTCGCTATCGGCGTCGACACCGACCAGTACGAGACGCTTCCCGAAGCGCAGTCCTGCCTTGTTTCCAGCGCGACGAAGAACATCGTGAAGGCCGTCCAGGACTCGCTGCTGCGGATCGCCGCAGGCGCGTTCACTCCCGGCTTCCACACTGACGACGCGTCCACGAACGGGATCGGCCTCGCGCCGTATCACGATCAGGCGGACAGGGTCACCCCGGAGATCCAGACGCTGCTGGACGAGACCTTCCAGGGCCTCGCGGACGGCTCGGTCGAGACCGGGGTCGTCGTGGACGGCAAGACCGAGTAACCCCCCGGACCAGGGTGCACGGCAGGAGCGGCGGGGCCTCAGGAGGCCTCGCCGCTCGTCTGTTTCCGATGGAGGTGCGAAGCCCGTGACCAGCGTTCCGCCGAAGCGTCCGACCCCACTTACCGACCCCATCGAACCCTCCCATCTCCCGGCGGACCATCCGGCTCTCACCCGTGTGCCCGACGCCGAGTCCCTCACGGCGGCGGCCATCGCCGCGACCGACCGCGGCGGCACTTCGATCGACCCTGCTGCCGCCGCACGGGTCGTGGCGCCCGCGTTGGAGATGCGCGGCATCAGCAAGCGATTTCCGGGCGTCGTGGCCAACGATGGCATCGACATCGAAGTCCGTCCCGGCGAGATCCACGCGCTCCTCGGCGAGAACGGTGCCGGGAAGAGCACGCTGATGAACATCCTCTACGGCCTGATCGGGCCGGACGAGGGCCAGATCCTCATCGACGGCGCAGCGGTGCAGATCTCCGGCCCGTCTGACGCCATCGCCCGAGGCATCGGGATGGTCCACCAGCACTTCATGCTGGTGCCGGTGTTCACGGTGGCAGAGAACATCATCCTGGGCAACGAGACGATGGGCAGGGGACCATTGCTCGACGCGAAGGCGGCGGAGGCGCGGATCCGCCACCTGGCGAGCCAGTTCGGCTTCGACATCGATCCCGGTGCCAGGGTAGTGGACCTGTCCGTGGGCGTTCAGCAGCGCATCGAGATCTTGAAGGCGCTGTATCGCGGCGCCCGGGTGCTTATCCTGGACGAGCCGACGGCAGTCCTCACGCCGCAGGAGACGACGGAGATCTTTGGCGTCCTACGCAGGCTGGCCGCCGAAGGGACCAGCATCGTCTTCATCAGCCACAAGCTGTACGAGGTGCTGGAGATCGCCGACCGGATCACGGTCATCCGCCGTGGCAAGGTCGTGGGACAGGCCGATCCGGGCACCGCCACGGAGGAGCAGCTCGCGGAGATGATGGTCGGCCGCGAGGTGTCACTGACTGTCACCAAGGGACCGGCCACCCTGGGGGATGTCGTGCTCGACGTCTCCGCGTTGGTGGTCCGCGACGACCGCGGGACGCCCGTCGTGTCCGACTGCTCCTTCCAGGTGCGCAGCGGCGAGATATTCGGCCTGGCGGGCGTCGCCGGCAACGGCCAGGATGAGCTGGTGGAGGCCCTGACGGGGCTTCGGAAGGTGATGTCCGGAACGGTCATCCTGGCCGGGCGGGACGTGACGGGCCGCTCCGCACGGGAGCTGTCCGAGCGCGGTCTTGCCTACATTCCGGGTGATCGCCAGCGCTACGGGCTCGTGCTGAGCTATCCCATCGAGGACAACTTGTGCCTGACGGATTACTACAAGCGGCCGTACTCCCGATACGGCGTGATCGACGAGGAGGCGATCTCCACACGCGCCGCGGAGCTCGTCCCGAGGTTCGACATCCGTACCCCCTCGGCGACCGCCCTGACATCCACCCTCTCGGGTGGCAATCAGCAGAAGGTGATCGTCGCCCGCGAGTTCAGCCGCGAGATCATCTTCCTCCTCGCTGACCAGCCGACGCGGGGCATCGATGTCGGATCGATCGAGTTCATCCATGACCGGATCGTGGCCAAGCGAGATGCCGGAGCGGCCGTGCTGCTCGTTTCGGCGGAGCTGGATGAGGTGCTGGAGCTCTCCGATCGCATCGGCATCATGTTCCGCGGCAGGCTCGTTGCGGTAGTCGACGCCGAAGGAGCGGAGAAGGAGCGCATCGGGCTGATCATGGCGACCGGAGAGGTGGGCGACCGGGAGGAAGTTCCCGCGTGACCAGCCCGCCGGTCAGCCATGGTGGCATGAGCGTCGACCCGACCACCCTGGTAGGGAGTGGCTCGGGGATCGGCCGCCAGCTCGCGAGCACCGTGGTGGCGATCGTGCTCGGGCTTCTCGTCGGGGCCGTGCTGATCCTCGTGTCCAGTGCGCTCTCGGAGGAGGGCCTTCGACCCACCCTGCCGATCGAAGCCTATGCCTCGCTCCTCTCTGGCTCGCTGGGTGACGCTCGGGGCTGGGCGAACACGATGAACTCGGCGACTCCGTTGATCCTGGCCGGCCTGTCCGTCGCCTTCGGCTTCCGAGCCGGGTTGTTCAACATCGGGGCCCAAGGTCAGTTCTTCCTGGGCGCGTTCGCGGGTGCCATCTTCGGGGGTGTGGCTGGGATCCCCTTCCCGTTGCACATCGTGGTCGCCGTCTTCGGCGGGTTCCTCTTCGGGGGGCTCTGGGGCTTCATCCCGGGACTCCTGAAGGCTTGGCGCGGCGCCCACGAGGTCGTGACCACGATCATGCTCAACTCGATCGCAGCCCTGGGCCTCAACTGGCTCGCTGCGACGTACTTCCGCGACCCGGGCGCGACGTTTCCCCGGACGCCCGACGCGCTGCCCTCTGCCTTGCTGCCGACGATACTCGAGGGCACGAGGATGCACGCCGGTATCCTGGTCGCGCTGGCGGCAGCGGTCGCCGTGTGGTTCGTGCTGTTCAAGACGACGCTCGGCTTCGAGATCCGGACCGTCGGCTCCAACCCGGACGCGGCGCGCTACGCCGGGATCCGACCCGCCCTCATCACGGTCCTGACCATGAGCATCGCGGGCGGCCTCGCGGGCACCGCCGGCGCCATCGAGATCCTGGGGATCACGAAGAACTACCCCGCCGAGTACAACACGACGTACGGCTTCGATGCGATCGCGGTCGCCCTGCTCGGGCGAGCTCATCCCTTCGGCGTCGTTGGCGCGGCCCTGCTGTTCGGGGTCCTCCGCGCCGGCGCCGGGGCGATGCAGCGCGAGACCGGGATCCCCATCGACATCATCAGCGTGGTCCAGGGAGCGATCATCCTGTTCGTGGCAGCGGAGGTCGTGATCCGCCGCCTCCTGCCACGGATCCGGCGGGCCGGGCGGGGGCCGACCCGCGCCCCGAGCGCGGCATGAGCGCGCTGAACGCCGTCGCGTCACGCCGCCTGGCCCGTCCCACTTCAGCCGGGGGCTGGGTCCGCCTCGTGCTCCTGGGCCTCCTCGTCGCGCTGCTGGCGCTGTTCGTGGCGCGCTACTGGGAGGCGCTGTTCGAGCTTGGGCAGTGGTTCGTCTCGTTCGCCACGACTCGCCCGTACATCATCCTGGGGTTCGCGGTGCCGATCGCCTTCGGCGCGCTGTGCGCCGTGATGTGCGAGCGGTCGGGTGTCGTGAACATCGGGATCGAAGGGATGATGCTGACCTCCGCCTTCACGGGCTTCCTCGTCGGCGCATACCTGAACCCGGTGATGGGGCACCTGCCTGCGGCCCTGCTGGGCGTGGCGGCGGCGATCGGCGCCTCCATGGTCCTGTCGGCCCTGCACGCGTGGCTCGCGATCACGGTCAAAGCAGATCAGATCATCAGCGGCACGGTGATCAACATACTGGCGCTCGGCGGAACGGCGTACTTCAACCAGCTGTTCATCTCCACCGCCGACGTGTCCGGTGCGCGCACGCTGCCGAAGAACCTCATCGGGCTTCCGTCGGAGGTGTACGACGCGCCGATCGTCGGGCCCCTGTTAAATGCCGTCTTCGGCCAGGGCCCGCTCCAGACCGCGGTGATCTTCGCCGTCATCTTCCTCCAGGTGATGCTCTTCCGGTCGCGCTGGGGCCTCCGGACGCGCGCCGTCGGCGAGCATCCGAAGGCGGCCGACACCGTGGGCATCGACGTCATCCGGGTCCGCTACCGCAACGTCATCCTCGGCGGGGCGTTCGCCGGTCTTGCGGGCGCCTACCTCACACTGGAATCGATCGGATCGTTCCAGGATGGGATGACGGCCGGGATCGGCTTCATCGCGCTGGCGGCGATGATCTTCGGGCGCTGGACGCCGGTCGGAGCGTTCATCGCTGCCCTGATCTTCGGCGCTGCCCGAACGCTCGGACAGGCGATCCAGATCTCCGCCCCGCCGGGCGAACTCGGGGGTGCCATCGCATCGTGGCCCGCCCAGTGGTTCGGGATGTTCCCGTACATCCTCACTATCATCATCCTGGCCGGCGTCGTCGGGCGTGCCGTGGCTCCGGCCGCCGATGGGGTGCCGTACGACAAGGAGGCCCGGGGCTGACGCTCGGGCCACACCAAGGAGATCCCATGCCATCGATAGATGCCCAGAAGCTCGCCGAGGCCGAGCCGCGCGACGCGGTCCAGCCATACGAGCTCGACGCGGTCCAAAAGCAGGCGGACCTCATCCGCCAGGTCGTGGGTCGTGTCAGGCCACAGGTCGAGCAGGTGATCACCGAGGAGCTCGCGGCTTCCACGCGCCGCGTCTTCATCACGGGTTGCGGCGATTCCTACTATGCCTCCCTCGCCGCGCGCCTCTTCTTCGACCGGTACGCAGGAGTCTCCACGGAACCTCTGGAGGCCCTCGAGTTCTCCCGCTACGTCGTCGACTTCATGCCTCCCGGTTCGCTGACGATCGCGATCTCGAACTCCGGGCTCGTCTCGAGGACGATCGAGACGCTCGTTCGGGCCCGGAGGTGTGGCAGCCGGACGATCGCGGTGACTGGCCGGGAGGGGAGCCCACTGGCGCAGGCCGCGGAGTCGATGGTGCTCCAGACCGTGCCGGAGATGGCTGTCGAGGCACGAGGACCGTTCGCCGGCCTGCCGTACGGCAGCGGCGCTCTCGGTCTCGGGAACTTCATCGCTAGTCTAACGACCCTCTACCTCTGTGCCCTTCGGTTCGGAGAGCTTCGCGCGACGATCGACCGAGCCCAGCGGGACGCTCTGGAACAGGAGCTCGTCGGTCTCGGCGATGTCCTCCAAGCCACCGCCCGGGCGAACGAGCCCATCGCCCGGCTGCTCGCGGAGCGGTTCCGGGATCTCAGCACGTTCTACATCCTCGGAGCTGGCCCGAACCAGGCGACCGCCCAGTTCGCGGCGGCGAAGCTGTTCGAGCAGCCGCAGCTCCAGGGGATCCCCCAACAGCTGGAGGAGTGGGCGCACGAGCAGATCTTCCTCACCCGCCACGGCGTCACGCCGATCTTCATCCTCGCGCCGGAGGGACGAGCGCACGACCGTGCCCTGGAGCAGCTTCGGGGTGCCCGGGAGATCGGCGCCACAGTGGTCGGCGTCGCAAGCTCCACGGATGGGGCGGTGACGGAACTCGCGGACGTCGTCATGCCCATCGTGGGCAGCATCTCCGAGGAGTACTCGCCGCTCGCGTACATCGTGCCC
This sequence comes from Candidatus Limnocylindrales bacterium, assembly GCA_037720745.1. Lineage (GTDB taxonomy): Bacteria > Chloroflexota > Limnocylindria > Limnocylindrales > CSP1-4 > Palsa-1032. Next base: position 16,996 of record JBBJNS010000008.1, on the reverse strand, counting down.
GGGATGCTCTTCGCGACCGCGATGCATCAGCTCCGCGGGCGTCCTGCGTTCACGGGTGGGTACACGGAGGCGAAGCTGCTCGAGGTCAACTCGCGTCTGATCTTCCACAGCGGCGTGCGAGACGATTGACTCGCCCGCCCGCGTTGCGTCCTGTGGAGTATCTCGCGTTTTCGGGAGTAACGGTCGATCTTGCGGTGCGCGTTCCCCATGTGCCGCAGGTAGGCGAGCGGATCGGCATGGTCCCCATCGGGGAGTACGCCGGCGGGATGGCAGGAAACGCGGCGAGCGCATTCTCGCGGCTTGGGGGAGCGGCCGGCGTCGTCTCCACGGTCGGCGACGACGCCCGTGGCCGTATGGCCGTCTACGACCTTCATTCCCGCGGCGTGGACACGAAATGGATCTGCCTTGTCGATGAGCCGACGCTGTGGACGATCGCCCTCCTCACCACGGAAGGAGATCGGACGCTGCTGGAGTTCCCGGCACCCGCACCCGACGCCAAGTACGAGCGGTTCCAGCCAGAAGCGCTCGACGGCGTCAGGTTCATCCACGTCGGCGCCTCTGAAGGCATCTCTGCTCTGCCTGTGATGGAGGAGGCTCGCCGTCGCGGCGCCACCGTCGCACTGGACCTGGAGAGCCTCGGGGTCGAGATCGCGGCCATCCCGAAGATGCTCGCGACCTCTGACGTCGTGTTCGTCAATGCTCGCGCGGCGCGGGCGTTCGGCAGCGACGCGCTGACCGCCGTGAAGAGGCTACATGACCTGGGGCCGTCGACGATCCTCGCGACCGGCGGCGCGGCGGGCTGCACCCTGCGGGCGCAGGACGGACGGATCTCCCGGATCGCGGCGCCCCCGGTGACCCCGGTGGACACGACGGGGGCCGGCGACTGCTTCGCGGGCGCGTTCGCGTTCGGCCGGACTCGCGGCTGGCCGGACGAGGAGAGCGCGCAGCTGGCGAACCTCATGGCGGCCATCAGCACCACCGCCATGGGTTCTCGCGGGCACCTGGCGACGCAGGAGGAGCTGGGGGTCCTGGCACGCAACGCGGGGCTCGCGGTCGCCGGGAGGCTGCCGTGAACGAGATCATGCTTCGGGAGATCAAGGACCAGCCGGCCGCGCTCGAAGGTGCCTTGGTCGATCTCCGTCGCCAGGTAGGCGATCTGGACCTCGGCCCGCCGCCGCGCAAGGTCATCCTGACCGGAAGCGGCGACTCGATCATCGCGGGTACGGCACTGGAGAGCCTGTACCGGCGGTCCCTCTCCGCCGACGTCAGGGCGATCTCCAGCATGGAGGCGAGCCGCTACGAACGCTTCGACGAGGAGACGCTCGTCGTGGCCGTCTCCGTCAGCGGGGGGGTCGCGAGGACGATCGAGGCGGTCCTCCGCGCTCGGGCGCAGGGCGCGCGGGCGCTGGCCGTCGTCGGCCGACCCGGGTCACGCCTCGCCGAGGCCGCCGGCGCGGAACTCCTCATGGCGGAGCCCCTGGCCCGGCACACGCCACACTCGCGTGACTACACGCAGACGCTTCTCGCCCTGGCCATCCTGCTGGAACACCTGGCTGCGATGAGGTTCGAGCCGCTCGATCGATGGCCGGAGGCTACGCGCGATGTCCTGGACCGAGCGTTCGCCGAGCTGCCGGGCTGGGTAGAGGACAGCCCGCAGACGATCTTCCTGGGGGCGGGCCCGGATCGGGCGACGGCACGATACGGTGCCCTGAAATTCTGGGAGGGCGGCGCGATGCGCGCGATCTGGGACGAACTGGAGGAGTTCGCCCACGGATCTCAGCTGATGGCCGCGCCGGGTCACTCCGCGGTCCTGATCGGCGGGGCAGAGGCGCTCGGCCGAGCCCAAGAGTTCCTCGTCGGGCTGGCTCGGATGGAGATCTCGGCGCGACTCGTGACGGACCGACCGCCTCGGTCGCCTGAGCGATTCGTTGTACCGGACCTAGGCGGGGCCGCCTGGATGCCGCTCGTCTCCTGCCTCCCGTTGCAGGTCCTGACGTATCTCACCGTGCAGCGGAGAGAGATCGATCTGTCGGTCGAGATGGGCGGCGCGCCGTACGGCCCGCTCTACGGGGAGATGCACGTCGAATGGACCAAACACTCTGCGATCGACACGGACCTTGGGTAAGGCACAGGCCGGTCGTGCCGGACTGCCGGCCGTACACCAAGGAGTGAGGCACGGGGAGTCGTCGAGCCAACCACTGCGGCCGCGGTCCATCATCCTCGACTGCGATCCGGGTCACGACGACGCGCTGGCCCTGCTGCTGGCGCTGGCACGCCCCGAGCTGCGGTTGCTGGCCGTCACGACCGTGGCCGGCAATGCCCCGCTGGAGCAGACGACGCGGAATGCGCTGCGCGTCCTGACGCTGCTGGGTCGAACGGAGGTCCCCGTGGCAGCCGGTGCGGACCGTCCGCTCGATGGCGTCCTGCGCCTCGCGCCGGAGGTCCACGGCACGTCTGGCCTACAAGGGGCGGATCTGCCGGCGCCGGGGGCCGAAGCAGTCGACGCGAGTGCCCTGGAGCTCTCTTCGTCCCTCCTTGAAGCAGCCGATGCGGTCACCATCGTGGCCACGGGACCGCTCACCAACGTGGCCCAGTTGATTCGTGCCCGTCCCGATCTCCGGCCGCGCATCGAGGCCATCGTGTTCATGGGCGGCGCCATCGGCGAGGGCAACTGGACGGCCTCCGCCGAGTTCAATATCTGGGCTGACCCCGAGGCAGCCGACGTCGTCGTGCGCTGTGGGGTACCCCTGTCCATGATGCCTCTCGAGGTCACCCACCAGGCGCGCCTGCGCCCGCCCGATATCGCGGCCATGGGGGCCGCAGGCAACCGCACCGGCCCGATATTCGCCGACCTGATGCGCTACTTCGCGCGCGTGCACGCCGAGTGGTACGGTTGGGACGGCCCGCCCATCCACGATGCCGTCGCCGTGGCGCACGTCCTGGCGCCGGGCCCAGTCGAGACCGCCCGCTACCCCGTGGCCGTGGAGGTCGAAGGTCGGCTGACGCGCGGCCGCACCGTCGTCGACACGAGGCCCTTCAGCTCCGATAGGGCCGGGATCGATGTCGGCATCACGATCGACCGCGACTGGTTCGTGCGGATGCTGCTCGAGGCGGTGGCGGCTTCTCCCTGACCCGATCGTCACGGTCACGCCAGGGATGATCGCGCGTCAGCGACGGCAGACGCGTCGATATACTCCGCGCGCTTCGGCGTGATCCCAAGAGAGAGCCGCGAGGGTGGAGAACGACGGATAACCGGCGAGGACGTCTCAAGAACGCAGCCATCAGGGCCTTCTTCCGAGTCAGTGTCGGCACCTACCTGCGCGTCCGCGTGCACGGGGGCGAGCAGCTGCCTGACAGCGCCTATCTCATCTGCTTCAACCACCCCAGTTGGACCGATCCCCTGATCCTGATCGGGTACTGGCCGGACCAACGCCGCGAGCTCTACATATTCGGCCCACGCGAGTCGGATATGTCCAAGGGCAAGCGCAACGCGATGATCCGTTGGGGCGAGCACGGCGTTCCCTTCCAGCCTGCCGGCCGGGACATCGTGGACGTCACACGACGCGCCACGACCGTCCTCCGTGGCGGCGGGCTGCTCGCCGTGGCAGGGGAGGGCCGCCTGAGTGACCGTGAGGGGGAAGCACTGCCTCTGGAGGTGGGGGTCGGCCACTTCGCGTTGCTCGCCGGCGTCCCGGTCGTGCCAGTGGCCATCAGCGGGACGCGCTGGATCCGCTGGGGCAAGACGATCCGCGTCACCATCGGTGGACCGGTCACGCTGGACGGTATCGCGCGCGGCCGCGCCGGCGCTCGTCAGTTGACCGATCGAGTGCAGGCTTCGCTCGATGCCCTCCTGGAGGGCCACCACGACACACGACGCCCGGGACCGCTGGGTCGTTGGCTGAGCGAGGTCTTCAATGAGCGACCGTGGCTGACCGAGGGACGCGACTGGGACCCGAACCGGCGCGAGACACTTCGGTGACCGAGCTTAACTGAGCGCCACCACCGCTGCCACGGCGAGGACGGCGAGGAACATCTCGAGCAAGCGGGACACGTGCACTCCTTGTCGTGGTGTGCACGCTATCCCCGCCGTCCCACGTGCGTCCCTACCCGAACGGTTCAACGCGCATGGGAGATCCGTTCGTCTGTCTTGGGCCGTCAGCGACCCATCCACTCGCGTGTCGTCATCCGCAGGTCGCCGGTGATGGCTCGTGAGAAGCCAGCTGTGGGATGCGGGTCCAGGTGGATGTAGGCGCCGCGCGTGCGCGTCGACTCACGGTAGATGTCGCGCCGGCCCATCCAGCCGCTCATCCGCCAGCCAGGCTTGGAGCTGGAGATCCTAAAGATGCTGTTCATCGTCTTGCCCGGTCGCATCAGCGCCGCCGCGAGGTTCACCCACTGCTTGGTGCGAAATGCCATCACCACGCCGGCGCGGACATCCTTGTGCAGGAACGACGCCGCGAAGTTGTCCACGCGTCGGAGGGCGAGGCTCCGGCTGGGGACCCGATGCCACTCTTCGCCGTTGCCGGCGGCGTAACACGCGCGATAAAGGATGACGACCGCGTTCGGTGCCAGGCGCACCTTCTCGCGGATGACGTTGCCACCGTAGTACACGTGCTGGTAGGGCGACGCACCCTCGTTGCGGTTCAGGGCGAAGCCGTTCTTGGTCGCCTCCTGGAACGGCCCATATGGGCTGGGCCATCCGTTGCCGTGTCCGAAGTAGACCACCAGGTTGGCGCCCTGCAGGGCCGGTCGGACGCGAGCCCACGTGGCCCGGGGATGAAAGAGACGCTTGACCTTCATGCCGGCTCGTTCGGCCTGGTTCGCGAAGAGCCGGCCCTCGGCCAGGAACTCGCGGGTCGATCCGCTCGACGGACCGACGATGACGACCGCTCGCGGGGCCCTTGTCGCGCCGAGAGTCTGCTCGGCTGGTGCTGTGAAGGTCATCGTGCCAGCGGCGACCGTCGCGACGAACGCCATCACGAGGATGGAGGTCAGTCGACGGCGAAAGGCTGAGCCGTACGCAGCGGCCTTGGTGGTGGCGTGAACGGCGCCATCCCGGATCGGTCCATGCATCAGAGAGAGCCTCCGCCCGACGTCAGCACGCATCCGTGGGCGACGGGCCTTGTCCGTTGAACGGGGATGACAGGCGATGACGGTCGCGACTCGACGGGGCGCTGGGGGTGCTCCGTGACGAGGCGGGCTGGGGCCCGCGAGACCCTGTCCGAACGGTAGATCTTCGATTACTGATCCGGGCCTTGACGTGCCGGGATCGACTTCCTCGAGTCTGCCTCCGTCGCGCCTCTCCGCGTACCACCCATTCGGCGCGAGGCCGTAGGCCTATCGACGGCACTCAGGACGCGTCGAGCAGCTGTGCGGCGATGGCTGTGAGCACGACGACCAGGACGGGCGGCGCGCGCCCTGAAAGAAGCAGGCCGAAGGCGGCGGCCACGATGCCCACGTCCAGCGGCGAGCTGATGGCGCTCGTGGCGACCGGGGTGTAGAGAGCGGCGAGCAGGATGCCCACGACCGCCGCGTTGGTGCCCAGCAACGCGCGCCGGAACGTGCTCGATGAGCGCAGCGCCTCCCAGAAGGGCAACGCTCCCCAGATGAGCAGGAAGCTGGGCAGGAAGATGCCGCCCAGCGCGATGGCGGCGCCGAGCCAACCGTTGGGTGGCACCGACGAGACGGCGCCCAGGTACGCGGCGAAGGTGAAGAGCGGCCCGGGCACGGCTTGCGCGGCACCGTATCCCGACAGGAACTCATCGTCGCTGACCCAGCCGGGGGCGACCACACCCTCGTGAAGGAGCGGCAGGACCACATGCCCGCCGCCGAAGACGAGTGAACCGGCACGGTAGGACGTGTCGAACAACGCCAGTGCCTGGGAGTCCGCGGCCAGGCGAATGAGCGGCAGCGCCACGAGCAGTCCCAGGAAGATCGTCAGGGCCGCGATGCCCAGCCGCCTCCCGACCGAGCTTGGCGCGGGATCTTCCGCCTCCACGGTCGGTGCGCGCAGCACCAGCCACCCCACCAACCCGCCGGCCACGATGACCCCCACCTGCGATATCGGGGACGCCCAGAGGAGGACCGTGGCGGCCGTGGCCAGGGCCAGCAGGCGGCGTGGCCAGTCGGGCGTCAGCGTTCGGGACATGGCCAGCACCGCGTGCGCGACGATGGCCACCGCCACCAGCTTCAGCCCGTGGACCCAGCCCGCATCGGCAAGGTCGGTGGACGTGGCCAGCATGGCGAAGAGCAGCAGCGCGGTGGCCGACGGCAGGGTGAAACCGAGCCAGGCGGCGAGTCCGCCGGCCAGACCGGCGCGGCGCGTCCCGATGGCGATGCCCAGCTGGCTGCTGGCGGGGCCTGGCAGGAACTGGCAGAGCGCGACCAGGTCGGCGAAGCCATGCTCGTCGATCCATCGACGACGGTCCACGTACTCGTTGCGGAAATACCCGATGTGCGCGATGGGTCCCCCGAACGACGTCAGGCCCAGCCGCAGCGCCGCCAGGAAGACCTCCAACACCGCGCCCGGCGCATCAGATGCTGCCCGCGCGTTCGCGACCCGCGGCGCCTCGGTCACGCGTCCCGACGCACCGGCTGGCCTTTGCTCGACCGCTCCTGCCATTCCGAGCTGATCATGGCCATCCGGATGGCGTCGATGAAGCCGCCCTCCTGGAAGTAGCGGTGCCGTTGTCGCACTTCGTGCACGAAGCCGATGCTGGCGTAGAGAGCTTGGGCCACCGTGTTCTCCGAGTCGGTATCGAGCCAGACGCGTTCCAACCGCAGTTCCTCGAAGGCAAAGCGGAGCAGGATCTGGATGGCGTCGCGGCCGTGACCCCTGCCGCGCTCCTGCGTCGCGACGGTGATGCCGAAGCTGGCCGAGCCGTTGAGATGGTCGATCTCGAACAGGTCGATGCGCCCGACGGGCTGCTCATCGTCCAGGCGCACGATGATGAAGGCATAGTGGTCTGTGTCCTGGCCGGCCTGATGGCTCTCGAAGGGCCGCTGACGAGCGTCCAGGCTCCTGGGCCTCTCGCCGGCCAGCCGGGCGGTGTCGGCATCGACGTACCAGGAGTGGATGAGCTCGATGTCGGCAGGCTCCACGGGTCGAAGGCGCACCGACTTCCCGCTCAGCGCGTACCGGCTCCCCGATGGCAACCGGCTTGCGGCCTCACCCTTGGCTTCATCGTGCACCACCTGATGCTAGGCGATACTCGCACCGTGCCTGCCATGAATGTGCGCGCGGCCGTCTTCCGTGGCCCGCGGCGGCCGCTCTCCATCGAGACGCTGCTGCTCGACCCGCCCGGCGCTGGCGAGGTCCTGGTCCGCATGGTGGCCTCGGGAGTCTGCCACTCAGACCTCCATGTGGTCGACGGGGAGTGGGCACGGCCGGCCGATGTGGCGTTCGGTCACGAGGGGGCGGGCGTGATCGAAGCGCTCGGCCCGGAGGTCGCCGGGCTGGCCGTCGGCGATCTGGTCGTCCTTGCCTGGACCGCGCCGTGCGCCGCCTGCTCGCTTTGTCGGCGCGGCGAGCCGTGGCTGTGCGTCGACCCGCGTGGCAGCGGCCACCGGCTGTCACCCCAGCAGGTACGACTGAGACGCTCGGATGGCTCGCCGGTCGGTGCCTACAGCGGTATCGGTACCTTCGCCGAGCGGCAGGTCGTGGCCGCCAAGGCGGCCATCCGGGTCGGCCCCCGCACGCCGCCGGTGATCGCCGCATTGGTCGGTTGCGCCGTGACGACCGGCGTGGGCGCAGTGCTGAACACGGCGGCCGTCCAGGCGGGCGAGTCGGTCGTCGTCATCGGCGCCGGAGGGGTTGGCCTTTCGTCGATCATGGCTGCCGTCATGTCCGGTGCCCATCCCGTGGTGGCCATCGATGCCGTCCCGGCGAAGCTGACCCTGGCGCAAGAGGCGGGCGCCACCCATGCCGCGACGCCCGACCGAGCCCCCGCGCTGGTGGCCGAGCTGACCGAGGGCGGAGCCGATCATGTTCTCGAGGCCATCGGACTTAGCGAGACGGTCGAGCTGGCGATCGACCTGACACGTCCTGGCGGCACGACCACGCTGGTGGGCATGACGCCCCAGGGCGAGCGAGCGTCGATCGATGTCTACCGCTTCGTCGAGGAGGGGAGGCGCCTGTTGGGCTCGAACTACGGATCGGCCGTGCCGTCCCGGGACTTCCCGCGGATCTGCGACCTCTACCTCGACGGACGTCTGCCGCTGGATCTGCTGGTCACGGAGCGGATCGGACTCGACGGTCTCGAGGAAGCCTTCGCGGCGATGCGACGACGCGATGGCGCTCGTCGGGTGGTCGTCTTCTGACGCTTTCGGTGTCAGGAATGGCGCTCGTTACTACGACGTCGGCCGGAATGAGCCTAAGTGGCTCATGGCGACCTGGACCGCGCTTCGCATCGATCGCGACTCACGTTTGGTCGCGGACAGCAGATAGCCGCCCTGAAGGATGGCCATCACCGCCTCCGCAAGGGTCGCGGCATCCGCGTCGCGCCGCAGTAGCCCGCTCCGTTGCATCTTCTCGAGGCTTTCGGCCAGATCGGACCGGCGAAGACGCCTCGGGCGCTGCCGTGGTCCCCGGTGTCCTCGACGACGGCGTTGCGCTCGCCGACGCTGTCACATTCGGCGATGGCGTGAGGGTGCTCGCCGACCCATCCTCCGCCCGCGTGTCAGATGACGGCGACCCTGGGCTGCATCCCAGGAGGAGGGCCAGGAGGATCAGAGACACGGCGCGACACATCAGCCACCTCTGATTGACGCGAACGCGCTTCGGGCCGCTGCCATGGTGGCACGGTGCTTCTTGAGCGCTGCGCGGCAGACGTCGGGACACCGTGCCTGGTTCCCGGTGAGATCGAACGTCGCGGCCGGTCTACCATTGGCCAGTGGTAGCAGCGAGCGAGGGGAGCTAGTGGTAGCTGCCGATTTCACGCACCTTCACACCCACACGGAGTTCAGCCTCCTGGACGGGCTGGGGCGTATCACGGACCTCGTCTCGGACGCGGTGGATCACGGCTTCGACTCGCTGGCCATCACCGATCACGGCGCCCTCTACGGCGCGGTGGCCTTCTACCAGGCCTGCCAGAACGCCGGCATCAAGCCCATCATCGGCGTCGAGACGTACGTCGCCCGTCGCTCCATGACCGACCGCGAGGGCTCCAAGGACTCGCAGCCCTACCACCTCATCCTGCTGGCCAAGGACTGGACCGGCTACCAGAACCTGTGCCGGCTCATCACCGACGCCCACCTGGACGGCTACTACTACAAGCCGCGCATCGACCGGGAGCACCTGGCCCGCCACTCGCAGGGGCTCATCGGCCTCTCGGGCTGCCTAAACGGGGAGATCCCCCGTGCCCTGGAGACGGACGACTGGGAGTCGGCGCGCCGCCTCGCCGGCTCGTACAAGGATATCTTCGCGCCGGGTGACTTCTTCCTGGAGATGCAGGACCACGGCCTGCCCGGGCAGCAGCGGCTCAACGAGAAGCTGCTCCGCTTGGCGCCCGAGATGGGCCTGCCGCTGGTGGCCACCAACGACCTGCACTACGTGCGCAAGGCCCAGCACGAGGCCCACGACGCGCTGCTGTGCATCGGCACGGCCTCAAACATCGACACCGCCAACCGGATGCGTTTCGAGACGCAGGAGTTCTACCTCAAGAGCGCGGCAGAGATGGCGGCCCTCTTCCGGGACGTGCCGGAGGCCATCGCCAACACGCGGCGCATCGCGGACGCCACGGACCTCAAGTTCACCTTCGGCGAGCTGCGCCTGCCGCACTTCCCCGTGCCAGCCGGCCAGACCGTGGAGAGCTGGCTGCGCGAGGAGTGCCAACGTGGCCTCGCCGCTCGCTACGGCACGATCACGGAAGGGCTTCAGCGAAGGCTGGACTACGAGCTGGACGTGATCATCCGCATGGGCTACGCGGCCTACTTCCTGATCGTGGCCGACTTCACGCGCTTCGCCCGGGAGCAGGGCATCGCGACCACTTGCCGGGGATCCGCGCCGGGCAGCATCGTGACCTACACGCTGCGCATCACGCCGGTCGATCCGATCCTCTACGAGCTGCCCTTCGAGCGGTTCCTGAACCCCGACCGCGTGACCATGCCGGACATCGACGTGGACTTCGAGGACGCGCGGCGTGACGAGGTCATCCGCTACGTCACGCAGAAGTACGGCTCGGACCACGTGGCTCAGATCATCACCTTCGGCACCATGCTCGCCCGCGCCGCCATTCGCGACGTCGGGCGGGTCATGAACTTCAGCTACAGCGAGGTCGACCGCATCGCCAAGGCCGTGCCCAACCAGTTGGGCATCAAGCTGGAAGACGCACTCAGGATCGCGCCGCCCCTGCGCGAGATGGTCGAGGCCGACCCGCAGGTGGCCAAGCTCATCGAGCTCGCCCGACAGGTAGAGGGTGTCGCGCGCAACGCGTCCACCCACGCCGCGGGGGTCGTCATCAGCGATGAGCCGCTGTCGGCGCTGATGCCGCTCCAGCGCGCCACCAACTCCGACTCGATCATGACCCAGTACGAGATGCACGGCGTGGAGGCGCTGGGCCTGCTCAAGTTCGACTTCCTCGGTCTCTCCAACCTGACCATCCTCCGCCAGGCGGTGGACCTCATCCGAGCTCACCGCGGCGAGACCATCGACATCGACCACATCCCGCTGGACGACAAGAAGACCTTCGACCTGCTCTCCTCGGGCGAGACCACCGGCGTGTTCCAGCTCGAGTCACCGGGCATGCGCCGCTACGTCAAGGACCTGCGTCCCACCTCCGTGCTCGACTTGGCGGCCATGGTCGCGCTCTTCCGGCCCGGGCCCATGGACAACATCCCGGCCTACATCCGCCGCAAGCACGGCCAGGAGCCGGTGAGCTACCTGCACCCGCTGCTCGAGCCGTACCTGGCCAAGACCTACGGGATCTTCGTGTACCAGGAGGACATCATGTCGGCGGCCATCGCCCTGGGCGGCTTCACCGGACCGGAGGCGGACACGCTGGGCTACGCCATCCGCAAGAAGAAGTCGTCCGTGCTACGCGCGCAGAAGGAGAAGTTCGTCACCCAGGCCGCCGAGCGGGGCGTCGCGCCGCATACCATCGATGCGGTCTTCAAGGCCTTCGAGCCTTTCGAGCGCTACGGCTTCAACAAGGCCCACGCGACCTGCTACGGCCTCATCGCCTATCAGACCGCCTATCTCAAGGCCAACTACACGGTCGAGTACATGACCAGCGTGCTGACCGCCGTGCGTGACACCGCGGATCGGGTGGCGGCCGCCATCGCCGAGTGCCGGCGCCTGGGCATCGAGGTGCGGCCACCCGACGTGCATCTCAGCGGCCTGCACTTCACGGTCGAGGGCGAGGCCATCCGCTTCGGGCTGCTGGCCGTCAAGAACGTGGGCCAGGGCGCTATCGAGTCGATCATCGAATGCCGGGAAAAGGACGGCGAGTTCCGCTCCCTGGCCGACTTCTGCGCGCGCGTCGACCTGCGACTGGGCAACAAGCGTGTGCTGGAGTCGCTCGTCCGGGTGGGCGCGCTGGGCCGCTTCGGCCATCCGGCGCAACTGCTGCTGGCGCTGGATGAGTCGATGGCCGCCGGCCAGGCGCAGCAACGCGATCGGGTCAGTGGCCAGGCCTCGTTGTTCGACGCCCTGGGCGACGGAGCGCCATCGGAACGGCCGCTGCCGCAGGCCACGGAGGCTCCCGCTCGGGAGCGGCTGCGCTGGGAGAAGGAGCTGCTCGGCCTGTACCTGTCGGACCATCCGCTGGGCGAGCTGGCCACGGAGATCGGCACTTACGTCAATGCCTACAGCGGCGACCTGGGCGAGGAGCTCGACCAGCAGCGCATCGTCGTGGGCGGCGTGGTGACCGGGGTGCGCCGCGTGCTGACCAAGGCCAAGGCGACCATGGCCGTGGCCACCCTGGAGGACCTGCAGGGATCCCTTGAGGTGGTCGTCTTTCCCAAGGTCTTCGAGGAGACCGGACCGACCTGGGTCGATGACGCCATCCTCCTGGTGGCCGGTCGGGTGGACCACAAGGGTGACGAGACGGTGCTCCTGGCCGACTCGGTGTGGACCTGGGAGGCCGCCGCCGACCTCGGACCGGAAGTCTTCGCCCGGCAGGTGGCGCAGGGCGATCGGGGCCGCCGCGGCACTCGTGGCCGCCCGATGACCGTCAGCGCGAACGGCCATGGGTCCGGCGCGTCGCTCCCATCACTGAACGCCGCCATAGTCTCTGCCGGTCCCGCTCCGCCCGACGATCCTGCTCTGGCTCCGGGTGCTGCGTCCGTGTCCGTTGACCAGACGCCGCGTGCGCCCATGGTGCGCACCGTCCCGCGGACCTCGCCACTGCGAGGCGTGACGCTGGAGGGCACCCTTGAGGTCGTGATCGGCGGTCCGCGGCCCTCCCGCACGGCCGTTGCCGCCCCGCCCCCACCAGTCTCGGGATCCCCCTCCCCGCAGGATCAGACGGTCGACCCGGCGAGCGAACCGACCGCGCCGGCCTCCCTGGAGGCCATCGCCACTGATGCCAGTGACGAGCCACCGTGGCCGGACGAAGTGCGCGACCGCCTGGCGGCGGAGGCGGCGGCGGCGACGACGCCCACCGAAGCGTCAGTCGGGCAGCAGGTCCATGTGCGCTTCGCTCGTGCTCCCCAGGAGTCGCTCGTCGAGGCCCTTCAGGGCCTGCGCGACGTCCTTCGTGATCACCCGGGCGATACGCCGGTGGTGCTGCACATCCCGGCCGGCTCGGACGAGCGACCGATGCGACTGCGCAGCGGCGTGGCCTATGACGCTGAGCTGCTAGCGGCCGTCAGGCGGCGCTTGGGCGAGGGCATCGCGCAGCTGCGACTCGATTGATCACCCGGGCGCCCGGTGCACGAAAAGACCGGCACCCAGGAAGAGTCCTGCGATGCCGGTCACTATCTCGGTCAGGGTGATGGGCTGGGAGCCGTCCCGCCTATGCGGGTCCCCTCGCTGATCAGCGGAAGGTGACCCGCCACTTGCCGTAGTACTGGCGCAGGATCTTGCGGCCGCCCCAGCCGCGATCGCCACAATCGTGCGCGGAGGTGGCGTAGAGCTTCCAACCGTGCGCGTCCTGGCCGCACGTGGACGACCCACCGTAGGAACGATAGCCCGTCAGGATGAAGCGCTTGTCTCCGTCATCGCCCTCGCGGCGCAGGCTCAAGTGCCAGAGGTGGTCGCGGGCACGCTTCTGACGTTCGGTCGGCTTGCCGAAGTGCGAATACATCTGATCGGTGGTGCTGTCCTTGACGTCGTAGCACTTGCCGTCCTTCCAGTAGGTCGAACGGTGATTGCCCTCGAGGGCGTAGTACCAGCCGTACTGCTTGGCGGCGAAGGCGCCGGCCTTGAGCGTGCCGTACGGCAGCCAATCGGGCCACTCGCCGGAAACCATGACCTTGGCCACATAGTCTCGGAACCCGACCTCGACGACCTGCCCGGAGCGACGCAGGACGCGGATCGTCTCGGGCGGTTCGACGCGGCTCGTCCAGCCCGTGCAACTTCCGGTGCTCGCTTCCACGGGGCTCGCGGTCGCGGGCACGAATACGGGCAGCAGCAGGGCCACGGCAAGCGCTGCGGCTGTCAGGCGGATGGGGCGCATCCCGCCTCCTTTCGATAGCGTCGCTCGGCGCGACGCGTGGCGGCCGCCGCGGGCGGCCTGATTCGGTTGTCTCACACGACACATCGCGCCGCCCGCATCACTGGGGTGACTGGCGGGCGCACTGAGCGGACGCGTGAGTCGGCCACTGGGGTAGCCACACTCCCCGGGCGCCGGGCATCGGCACATGGGGGCTGGGCAAGGTTGCAACGTGCCGGCCTACGACACCGCGAACATCCCGGGCCGATACGTTGCATCAGCCTTGCAGGCAGGTGCGGTACGGGCTCCTTTGGTGCCGAAGGAGGGATTCGAACCCTCACGAGCTTGCACTCAATGGTGTTTGAGACCATCGCGTCTGCCATTCCGCCACTTCGGCGCGGAAGCTGATTCTAGGCCCTCCGCGGTCGGCGCGACCCGAGCCGATGCTAGACTTCCGCCGCCGACGCACGGATGGCCGAAGTGGCCGCACGGTGGTGCTGTCCGCAACGCTCACACGCGCTGGAGGACTCGTCACACGGTGGACGACCATGCCCGTCAGGTGGCCGAGGAACGGCGCGTGCGTGATCGTGCCCTGGTCGAAGCTTCGCTGGCGGGCGACCTGGATGCCTTCAACCGGCTGGTCGAGCTCTACCAGGACTACCTCTTCGGGCTGACCGTTCGCGTATTGAACGACCGGGAGGCGGCCGCCGATGCGGTCCAGGAGGCATTCTTCAGCGCATACCGGAACCTGCACCGTTTTCATGGCATCTCGTTCCGGAGCTGGATCACGCGCATCGCGCTGAACGCCGCCACGGACGTCCTGCGCCTGCGCAAGCGCAGACCGGCCGATCCGTACCCGGAGTGGGAGGACGACTCGTGGCAGCCGCCCGCCGATGAAGCTGAGGGTCCCGAGCGAGCGACCATGGTGCGTTCGCGCGACGAGGCGCTCGCCACGGCTCTACAACGCATCACGCCGGACCAGCGCACGGCCATCCTGCTGTTCGACATCGAGGGTTACGACTACCAGGAGATCGCCGAGCTGCAGGGCGTGTCGCTGGGCACCGTCAAGTCGCGCATCCACCGTGGACGCCTGGCCCTACGGGACCTGCTCGCGCCGCAGATCGAGCTCTTCCGCGACTGATGGACGAGCGACGACCAGCGCTGGACCGCGGCCGACCGGGAACCGATCCGGCGGGTAGAGCGTCAGGAGGCTCGATGCCCCGCCATGACCAAGCGCCCTTGGGCGCAGATCACGATGTCCACGACCGCCTGCTCGTGGTCCGTCTCGCCTCCGATGACCTTTCCGCGGACGAGCTTCAGGCCGCCGAGTCGCTGCGTGCCACGTGCACCCAATGCGCGGCGCTGGTCGACGAGGTGCGCCGGATCGCGCTGGCCACGGCTCGCCTCCCGCTTCCCCGCCGACCGCGCGACTTCCGTCTGACGCCGGCGCAGGCGAGACAGACCCGCGGCTCCATCCTGCGACGGCTGATGGAGCGCCTCTCCGCACCCGGTCTGGGCGTTCTCCAACCGCTGGGTGCCGCTGCCGTGGCCATCGGTTTCGTGCTGGTGGTGGTGGGCATGGGACTCCCAGCCACGGGCGGGGGCTCACCCGCCGCGCTGGAGTACGACGTTCGAAGCGCCAACGCCACGCCCGGTTCCGCGACCGAGCCCGATGCGGTCGCGCCCGGCGAAGGCATGGAGGATGGCGGAACGGCGGCACCCGCCGGGGGAGCGGAGCCTGGAGGGGTCGGCGGCGTGCGGCCGACTCGCGCGAAGCCCTCGACCCGGACGGTCATCACCCGCGGCGGCGTCGAGGCGCCGGCCGGCAACGACGAGCCCGGGAGCACCGCGCAGCCGGAACCAGCAGCGTCAGGCAAGACTGCGGAACCGACGCTGGTGACGGGAGGCCAGGTGGACCCCCGGGCCAGTGCCGCGCCGCGCGAGGACACGGTGGTCGAGGCGGAGGATCGGGAGCGCCCAGCTCAGGTCCAGACCGGCACGCCGGCCGGCGCAGGGCTGGTGACGCTGGGCCTGCTGCTCGGCCTGACTGGGCTGCTGGTCCTCACTCTGCGAGTGCTGTCCCTGAGGATCCGACGCCACGGAGCCATCCGTTAGGCGACGACCACGTCCGTCGCGGGCAGAGCTCCCGCGGCTACACTCGGGCACGTGCAACGGCTCATGCTGCTCGACGCGCACAGCCTCATCTATCGCGCGTACTTCGCCCTCATCGAGACGCCCCTGACGACCAGCCAGGGGCAGCTCGTGAACGCCGTGTTCGGCTTCTGGAGCATCGTGCTGCGCGGCTTCCAGGACGTGAAGCCGGACTACGTGATGGCCTGCTTCGACGTGGGGCGGACCTTCCGCCACGAGCGGTTCGTGGACTACAAGGCCACTCGACGACCCACACCGGATGACCTGCGCGACCAGTTCCCGCTGGTGCGCGACCTGCTGAGCGCCTTCCGCATCCCCATCCATGAGCTGCAGGGGTTCGAGGCGGACGACCTCATCGGCACGTTGAGCCGGCAGGCCGAAGCACGTGAGCTGGAGACCATCATCGTCTCGGGCGACCTGGACATGCTCCAGTTGGCTTCGCCGCAGACGCGCTTGATGACCACCCGCATGGGCGTGGCCTCCACGGTCATGTACGACCCGGAGCGCATCTTCGAGCGTTACGGGCTGCAGCCTCATCAGATGATCGACTTCAAGGCGCTCAAGGGCGACGCCACGGACAACATCCCGGGCGTGCCGGGCGTGGGCGACAAGACCGCCGCCAAGTGGCTCCAGGACCACGGCTCGCTGGAAGGCATCTACGAGGCCATCGAGTCGCTCAAGCCCGATCGCTTCCGCGCCAGGCTGGCCGAGCTCCGCGACCAGGTCTTCCTTTCTCGGGAGCTGGTGACCATCGAGCGAGATGTCCCCATCGAGCTCGACCTGTCCATCGCCGGCCTGGGGGACTACGACCGGGCGGAAGTGCTGCGCCTCTTCCGCGAGTACGAGTTCCGTTCTCTGGTCGAGCGACTGCCCGGCATGCAGGGTGAGGACATGCGGGCGCCGGGCGACCTGCTGCGCGAGGCGGACCGCTCGGCACCGATCCCGGCGGCTCTGGTGCCCGGACGAGCGGCCGGCTCAGGGGGCGCGGGCCGGGGACGAGGTGAGTCGCTCCTGGGGGAGGGCAGCGGTCTGCAACTGAGCCTCGACTTCGCGTCGTTGGCGGCGGGCCGGCCCGTGGCGCCGGCGGAGGACGGTCAGACCCTCGATGGCGCAGCGGATGTCGTCGCGACCACGCCGGAGGCGGCTGGCCGACCCATCGTGGAGCCGCTCAACGATGATGCCGGCAAGGGGGCTCACGGCCGCCTCGCGGCAGGCCTAGGCGACCCCGCCTCTTTCGAGCGATACGGCGTGAC
>JBBJNS010000078.1:0-10737 GCA_037720745.1 Candidatus Limnocylindrales bacterium | reverse complement strand
CGGTCTGCGCCGACACGGTCGATGAGGCGGCCGCGCTGGCGTCACTCGTCTCGCCCAGGTCGGCCGGCGGAGCGGCCAACTGGCTGGAACAGGCAGAGCGTCCGCGGCGCAGGACCTGCACCGTGTCGTTCTGAAGGAGGCGGATCTCCGCCCATGCCTGGTTGTTGGCCGTATTCGTCTCCAGCCAGTCACCTTCGGCGTTGGCCGTGGAGCAGAGCAGGTAGCGCCCGTCATCGATGCCCGTCGTGTCGATCCACTGACGGGGCAGGGCCCAGCCGTACAGATCTCCCCAGCCCACGGAGATACCCATGCGGAAGGACGTCGAGCCGGATCGACCGCAGCCGGACTCGCTGAACACCCGCCCCTGTGGAGCGCCGGGCAGATCGAGTCGATGGCCGTTCGTGTCGAAGAAGCAGAAGCCGGTCTTCGCTCCCGACAGGGGTCCGGACGGCGCTTCCGGCGGCGGATCCATCTGGAACAGCTCGTAGTTCTGGAAGCGCATCGTGTGCCAGTGGTTGTGCCCATCACCCACATCGAAGCGGCCGGCCCGGTCGGTGGCGACACCGCGCCACGTTCCGTCAGCCTGCTTGATGCGCTGGGCAGTACGCATCTCGGGACACGCACTCGTGGCGCAGTCGCGCTTGCCCTTGACCACCAGCGGCCCCTGGCCCACGTTGAGGATGAGTGCCGAGAAGCGCAGCAGTCTCCGGTCGGGCCCGTCCTTGGTCGTGCCGGTGGTCAGCCGGATGTCGCTCGGCTTGGCCATCCGGAGGTCCGGCAGCAAGTCGCCAGATGAACCGGCCATCACCCCCACGGGCAGGAGCATGGCCATCATCGCCAGACTCATCCCCGACAGTGCAGCACGACGGCGCAGTCGGAACATCTCCATACCCTCCCATTCGGTATGCGCGCCGGAACGGCTGGACGCACGAAGCCCGAATGAGGGCAGCTTAGCGCATGGCTGACCGCGTACCGATACCCATGCGGCCTATGCCGAGCCCCCGTTGGGGCGACCTTGCTATCGTTCCCAGCAGGGGGGCTCGATGGACGCACTGCACTGAGGAGGATGCGCTGGACCAGGACGACCGAGTCGATACCCCGGCTGGTCGTACGCGTGCCAAGACCGATCGGGCCTCGATCCAGCGACCGAGGGAGGTGCCCGTGGCCCGCCTGGCGCGGGAGCGCTACGGCTTCGACGAGCCGCTCCTGCCGCCCACCGAGCAGCCGGCCATGGCCGCTCGCGGCGCACGTCGCCTGGCGCGGCGCATGGCGGAACGTCGGGGTAGGAGCGCGGCACCACCACCGCGCGCCGGACAGGTCCAGGCCATGACCGCGATCCACGAGGCGATGCACCGGGTCATCGACCAGCACCGCGACCGCGACGGCACCTCGATCTTCGACGAGGCGCTCCGGGCACTGAGCCGGGATCTGGGCCCCGACGCGCTGAACGAGGCGCTGCGGGCTCACGCTGTCGAGTTCCCCGTGGCCTCGGTATTCCGTGGTGAGGTCGAGGTGGACGGGTACCTTGCCGCGCATACCGGCCAGCAGCCCCATCGAGAGGTGGTCCTGGAGGAGCTCCTCCTGCTTTGGCTGTCCAATCGGAATCCAGCCCTCGTGCGCCACGGCGAGCTGTTCGATGAGTGGCCGGTGGCGCGCGCATCGCCTTATGCTCAGATCGTGGAGGGCCTGCGGCGCAGCCTTGCCTCGGTGGTGATGCCCGCCGCCGATGGCCAGGGCGGTCAGGACCTGGTCGCGCTGCTGATGGCGCCCGCGCGTGCAGCGCCCGATTCCTTGGCCGGGCAGCTCCGCTACATCCGCGAGAACTGGCCAGATACGGCCGAGCTCGTCGACAGCATGGGACCCGACCTGGACCGCTTGGCGGCGCTGGAGCAAGGTGCCGACGACGACGACGCGGGGGCCGCCGACGATGAGACCGCCGCCATGGCCACGCCCGTCACGGGCATCGGCGGCCCCGGGCCCCCGCAGGCAAGCGCCCTGGCCGGCTTCACGGGACTCGACGCGGAGACCGAGCGCTACAGTCTCGACCGCGACTGGATGCCACGACTGGTGCTCCTCGCCAAGAGCACCTACGTCTGGCTGGACCAACTGAGCCGCACCTACGGTCGGCCCATCCGCACCCTGGATGTCATCCCCGACGAGGAACTCGACCGGCTCTCCGCGAACGGTTTCAGCGGTCTCTGGCTGATCGGCGTCTGGGAGCGCAGCCCGGCCTCGCAGCGCATCAAGCAGATGCGTGGCAACCCCGAGGCGGTGGCCTCAGCGTATTCGCTGATGGACTACCGCATCAGCGCCGACCTGGGCGGAGAGGAAGCCTTCGCCGCCCTGCGGGAACGGGCCTGGGTGCGCGGCATCCGGCTGGCCTGCGACATGGTGCCCAACCACATGGGCATCGACTCACGCTGGGTGGTCGATCACCCCGAGCGATTCATCTCACGGGCGGACAGCCCCTATCCAGCCTACAGCTTCGAGGGCCCCAACCTCTCCTCCGATGAGCGCGTGGGCATCTACCTGGAGGATCACTACCTCGATAACTCGGACGCGGCGGTGGTCTTCAAGCGCGTGGACCGCTGGAGCGGGGAAGAGCGCTACGTCTTCCACGGCAACGACGGCACGGGCATGCCCTGGAACGACACCGCTCAGCTCGACTACCTGCGTGCCGACGTGCGCGAAGCGGTCATCCAGACCATCCTGGCCGTCGCCCATCGAGCGCCGGTCATCCGCTTCGACGCCGCCATGACCCTTGCCCGGCGGCATGTCCAGCGACTCTGGTACCCCCTTCCCGGCTCCGGCGAATCGATCCCCTCCCGCGCCGACGCGGCGACCGAGGCTGAGGAGTTCGCACGTCTCATGCCGGAAGAGTTCTGGCGCGAGGTGGTCGATCGGGTGGCCGCCGAGGCACCCGACACGCTCCTGCTGGCCGAGGCCTTTTGGCTGATGGAGGGCTACTTCGTGCGGACCCTGGGCATGCATCGGGTGTACAACAGCGCCTTCATGCACATGCTGCGTGATGAGGACAACGCCGGCTACCGCACGGTCCTGCGCAACACGCTGGCCTTCGATCCCGAGATCCTCAAGCGCTACGTCAACTTCATGAGCAACCCCGACGAGCGCTCGGCCATCGACCAGTTCGGCGACGGCGACAAGTACTTCGGCGTGGCCACGGTGATGTCCACCCTCCCCGGGCTGCCCATGTTGGGGCACGGCCAGATCGAGGGCTTCGCGGAGCGCTACGGTATGGAGTTCCGCCGCGCACGCCTCGACGAGCAGCCGAACCAAGGGCTCATCGAGCGACACGAGCGAGAGATCTTTCCGCTCCTGCATCAGCGGTCGCTCTTCGCCGATGCCCAGCACTT
This sequence comes from Candidatus Limnocylindrales bacterium, assembly GCA_037720745.1. GTDB lineage: Bacteria > Chloroflexota > Limnocylindria > Limnocylindrales > CSP1-4 > Palsa-1032. The sequence continues at coordinate 7,363 of JBBJNS010000078.1, read as the reverse complement.
CCTGCTCTACGACCTCATCGGTGAGGATGGGTCGGTCGAGGAGGACGTCTACGCTTACTCCAACGGGGAGGGCCAGCGGCGGGCCCTCGTCCTCTTCCACGATCGATACGCCGAGGTGCGCGGACGGATCCACACTTCCGTGCCGGCAGCTATGGGAGGCGATGGCGGAGATCGGGAGCTCCACAGCCGGACGCTGGCCGAGGGCCTGGGCTTGCCCAGCGACGAGGACGCCTGGCTGATCCTGCGTGACGTCCGGTCGGGCCGGGAGTGGCTGCAGGACTGCGCCGGGATCCATCAGCGCGGCCTGGACATCGAGCTGCGGGCCTACGAATGCCGCGTCTTCATCGATCCTGTCGTGGTGCGTGACGGACCGACCCGCGACCACGCCCGACTGGCGGCGCGGCTGGCGGGCAGCTCCGTGGCCAGCGTGGCAGACGCCCTGCGCGATCTGGTGCGCGAACCGGCCCGTGAGGCGATGGCCACGCTGCTCGATGAGCAGGCATTCCGGCGCATCGTCGATGGTGCGCTGGGGCGGGATGAGGTCGAAGCGCAGTCTGCGCTGGAGCGCGAGATGGCCCGTGCCTCGGAGGGCCTGGCCACGCTTGGCGTCGCGGCGGGCACGGACGTCGAGAGCAACGCGGAGGCGAGCGAGGCCGCGACTCGAACGCTGGAGCGGCGGCTGCGCCGTCTCAGCCCGCTGGCAGTGGCCGCCCGGCGACCTGAGGCAGCGACCGAGTCGACCAGCGTGGCCGACTGGCTGGGCGCTGACCGGTCGCGCTGGCTGGCCCTCCTCGGTTGGGTGTATCTCGACGCGTTGCGCACGACGCTGGGCGCCGAAGGCGAGGGTTCGGCCTGGAGGGAGAGCTGGGGCATCGAGCCACTGTTGTCACGTTCGGCTGGCGCGCTGGAGCTGGCTGATGAGGCGGCCATGAGCGGCGTCCGTCTGGCGCGTGCCCTGGCCGCACTACCTGCCGAAGAGGACGCCGACGAGGGGCACCCGCCTGCGGAGAAAGCGCTCGTCCCCGCCGCTTGGCTGTCCGAGGCCGAGGTCCGCGAGTCGTTGGGCGTCACCCAGTGGCAGTCCAAGACGTACGTGGAGCGCGACGCGTTCGAGAGCTTCGTCGACGCCCTGGCCGCCCGTGACATCCTGGACGCGGCGGAGAGCGACGCCGGCCGAGCGGCCGAGCGGCTGATGACTGCTGAAGAGACGAAGGCGCGCGTGGCTGCGGCAGGCTGGTGCGTCGGCCCTTCCGGCCCGGAGGAGGAGCAGTGAGCCAGGACGGGCGCCGGCGCGTGGTCATCGAAGGCATCGCGCCCCAGATCGACTGTGGCCGCTATGCCATCAAACGGATCGCCGGCGACCGCATCGACGTCGAGGCGGACGTCTTCAGCGACGGTCACGACGAGCTCGCCGTACGTCTGCTGTGGCGCGCGGAGGGTGCCCCGCGGCACACCGTCGAGGCGATGCTGCCCCACGTGCACGGCAACGACCGCTGGGTGGGCAGCTTCACCGTGGAGCGGCCCGGCAGGTACCTGTACACCGTCCAGGGTCAGGTCGACCGCTTCCGCTCCTGGGCGCGTGACCTGCGCCGCCGCGCCGAGGCCGGTCAGGACCTGGCGGTCGATCTGCTCATCGGCGCCGAGCTGGTGGCGGCCGCCGCGGCGCGGGCCGCCGATCCGGCCGCACGATTCGAGGATCCGAGCACCTCGGACCGGGACAGTGCTGACCTGTCGGCCGCCGCGGCGCGCATCGGCGACGCTTCGCTGTCACTCGAGGAACGCACCCGAGCCGCTCTCGAGCCCGTCCTGGAAGGCCTCATGGAGCGTTACCCTGACGACGCTCAGGCCACGGTCGCCGAGCCGGAGCTGCCGCTGGTGGTCGACCGTGAACGGGCACGCTTCTCCGCCTGGTACGAGCTGTTCCCGCGTTCCGCCTCGCCTGACGCTGCTCGTCACGGCACCTTCCGGGACGTCATCGCGCGGCTGCCCTACGTGGCCGAGATGGGCTTCGACATCCTGTACCTGCCGCCCATCCACCCCATCGGGCAGGCCTTCCGCAAGGGCCCCGACAACTCGCTCACGCCGGGTCCCGACGATCCTGGCGTGCCCTGGGCCATCGGCGGGGAGGAAGGTGGTCATACCGCCCTGCATCCCGAGCTGGGCAGCCTGGAGGACTTCCGTGCCCTGGTCGGGGCCGCGGCGGAGCATGGCCTGGAGCTGGCATTGGATATCGCCTTCCAGGCCTCACCCGACCATCCCTGGGCACGCGAGCATCCGGAGTGGTTCCGCAGCCGGCCGGACGGAACCATCCAGTACGCGGAGAACCCGCCCAAGAAGTATCAGGACATCTATCCCTTCGACTTCGAGAGCGAGGGCTGGCGCGAGCTCTGGGAAGCCCTCCATGGCGTGATGGCCTACTGGGTCGACGAGGGCGTGCGCGTCTTCCGCGTGGACAATCCGCACACCAAGCCATTCGGCTTCTGGGAGTGGGCCATCGCGCGGCTCAAGGCCGATCACCCCGATCTCATCTTCCTGGCCGAGGCGTTCACGCGGCCTAAGGTCATGTACCGGCTGGCCAAGCTGGGCTTCAGCCAGTCCTACACCTACTTCACGTGGCGCACCACCAAGGAGGAACTGACGGAGTACCTCACCGAGCTCACCACCACGGACGTGCACGAGCACTTCCGGCCCAACTTCTGGCCCAACACGCCGGACATCCTGCACGAGACACTGCAGCTGGGCGGTCGCCCCAACTTCGAGGCTCGTGTCGTGCTGGCCGCCACGCTCACCGCCAGCTACGGCATCTACGGCCCCGCCTACGAGCTGCTGGAGGCTAGGCCGCGGGAGCCCGGCAGCGAGGAGTACCTGAACTCGGAGAAGTACCAGCAGCGTGTCTGGGACCTGGCACGGCCGGACTCGCTGCGCCCCCTCATCACGCGCCTCAACACCATCCGCCGCCAGCATCCGGCGCTCCACTCCAACGAGCGCCTGCGCTTCCATGCCATCGATGATCCCCAGCTGCTGGCCTACTCCAAGCAGAACGAGGATGGCTCCGACATCGTGCTTACGGTCGTGAACCTGGATCCGTCGGCGCCCCATGCCGCCAGCCTCGAGCTGCCGCTGGAGTCCCTCGGTCTTGATGCCTCGGCGCCGTTCGAGGTCCATGACCTGCTCGCCGACGAGACTTACCTATGGCGTGGCCCCCACAACCGCGTGGAACTCGCGCCGGGCCGCGCGCAGGCGCACGTCTTCGCCATCCGCCGGTTGCGCACGGAGTCGCAGTTCGAGGCATACGGGTGACGGTCAAGGTCCGTCGTGGTCAACGTGGCGTGGCCGCGGTAGCAGGCGCCGGCGCAGACGGAAGCGGCACGGCACCGGACCCGCTCTGGTTCAAGGACGCCATCATCTACGAGCTGCATGTGCGCGCCTTCTTCGACGGTAGCGGTGACGGCCAGGGCGATTTCCGCGGTCTGACGGCGCAGCTCGACTACCTCCAGGACCTGGGCGTGACGGCCATCTGGCTGCTGCCCTTCTATCCCTCGCCGCTCAAGGACGACGGCTACGACATCGCTGACTACACCAGCGTCAACCCGGACTACGGCACGCTGCGTGATGTCCGCGCCTTCATCCGCGAGGCCCATCGCCGCGGCCTGCGGGTCATCACGGAGCTGGTCTGCAATCACACCTCCGACCAGCACCCCTGGTTCCAGCGCGCCCGCCGGGCGCCGGCGGGCAGCGTCAACCGCGACTTCTACGTCTGGAGCGACACGGCCGACCGGTACCGCGAGGCGCGCATCATCTTCAAGGACTTCGAGACGTCGAACTGGTCATGGGATCCGGTGGCCAACGCTTATTACTGGCACCGCTTCTACTCACATCAGCCTGATCTGAACTTCGAGAGCCCGCAGGTTCGCGCCGCGCTCGTCAAGGCCATGGACTTCTGGCTGGACATGGGCGTGGATGGGTTGCGCCTGGACGCCGTGCCCTACCTTTATGAGCGCGAGGGCACCAACTGCGAGAACCTGCCCGAGACGCACGCCTTTCTGCGCGAGCTGCGGGCCCACGTCGACGAGCGCTACGGGGACCGCATGCTGCTGGCCGAGGCCAACCAGTGGCCGGAGGACTCGGTGGCCTACTTCGGGCAGGGCGACGAGTGCCACATGGCGTTCCACTTCCCGGTCATGCCGCGCATGTTCATGTCGCTGCGCATGGAGGACCGCTTCCCCATCCTGGACATCCTGGAGCAGACGCCGCCCATCCCCGAGAACGCGCAATGGGCCATGTTCCTGCGCAACCACGACGAGCTGACGCTGGAGATGGTGACCGACGAGGAACGCGACTACATGTACCGGGTGTATGCGCACGACCCGCAGATGCGTATCAACCTCGGTATACGCCGGCGCCTGGCGCCCTTGATGGGTAATAACCGGCGGCGCATCGAGCTCATGAACGGGCTGCTCTTCGCGCTGCCCGGCACGCCCGTCCTGTACTACGGCGACGAGATCGGCATGGGCGACAACGTCTACCTGGGCGACCGCAACGGAGTGCGCACGCCGATGCAGTGGAGCGGCGACCGCAACGCGGGATTCTCTGCGGCTAACCGCCAGCGTCTCTTCCTGCCCATCATCACCGACCCCGAATACCACTACGAGTCCATCAACGTCCAGGCGCAGCAGGACAATCCTCACTCGCTGCTGTGGTGGATGAAGCGACTCATCGCGCTGCGCAAGCAGCATCCCGCCTTCGGACGGGGGAGTCTGGAGTTCCTGCACCCGGAGAACCGCAAGGTCCTGGCTTTCGTGCGCGAGTTCCAGGGGGAGCGGATCCTGGTCGTGGCCAACCTGTCGCGCTACGTCCAGTACGCGGAGCTTGATCTGTCAGCTTTCGCGGGCCAGGTGCCAGTCGAGATGTTCGGACATGTCGAGTTCCCGACCATCGGCGAACGCCCCTTCTTCGTGACCCTAGGCCCGCACGCCTTCTACTGGTTCCAGCTGGTGACGCCGGCCACGACGGCGGGAGGTGAGGCCGGCCCCGCCACCCTGCCCTCCGCCGGAGATCTGGCCTCCCTCTTCCAGGACGACGTGCGACGTCGCGCTCTTCTACGATCGCTGCCCTCTTATCTCCGCGCGCGCCGTTGGTTCGGGGCCAAGACACGTCGGATCCGCGAGGTGCGCGTGTCCGACCGGATGACCATCAGCGGTGGCGACCTCGATGCGGCGCTGCTCATCCTGGAGATCCTGTACAACGACGGCGATCCGGAGACGTACCTGCTGCCACTGGCGCTGGCCAGCGCAGAGGAGGCGGAGCGCGTCCTGGAGCACTCGCCGCACGCGCTCGTGGCTCGGGTCACGGACGGCGCGGCCGGTCCTGTCAGGGTCCTCTACGACGCCTGCTTCGATCCGCACTTCGACCGCGCCATGCTGGACGTGATCGGAGGTCGGAGGCGTATCCGCGGTCGAGCCGGGGGAGCCCTCACGGGCCATGCCACGGCCGCCTTCCGCGGTCTGCGCGGTGACGCCTCGGTGGGCCTTGATCCGTCGCCCAGTCGGGCGGAGCAGAGCAATACCTCGGTGCTCTTCGGCGACCGTCTGATCATGAAGTTCTACCGCCGCCTGGAAGTGGGCACGAACCCCGACGTCGAGATCGGCCGGGTGCTGACCGAGCGGGAGTTCCCTCACGGTGCCCCGGTGGCCGGTTGGCTGGTTTACGCCCCGGCCCGCGGCGAGTCGATGGCCATCGGGCTGCTCCAGGGGCTGGTGCCCAACGAGGGCGACGTCTGGGAGTACAGCGTCGACGCGCTGGGCGGTTTCTTCGAGACGGTCATCACCGAAGCGGAGCCGCCGCCCGATGCCGGTGCCACCTCGGCTGCGGCACTCTTGCGACTGGCCGGCGAGCAGCCGCCAGAGCGATTGCGTGCCGCCGTGGGCGGCTACTTCGAGATCGCGCGCCTACTGGGGCAGCGCACGGCGGAGATGCATCTGGCGCTGGCCGCCGTGACCGACGATGTGGCTTTCACGCCGGAAGCCTTCACGGCTCTCAACAGACGCTCCGTGTACCAGGGCATGCGCACACAGGCCACCGGATCGATGAGCCTGCTGCGCAGCCGGCGAGCGTCACTGCCCGAGTCGGTGCTGCCCGCGGTCGACCGCGCACTGGCCGGCGAGAAAGCCATCCAGCAACGCTTCCGCGCGCTCCTCGCTGACCGGCTGGACGCCATGCGCATCCGTATCCACGGCGACTATCACGCCGGCCAGGTGCTCTGGACGGGCCGCGACGTGGTGATCATCGACTTCGAGGGTGAGCCGGGACGGCCGCTTTCCGAGCGCCGCCACAAGCGCTCCCCGCTGCGCGACGTGGCGGGCATGCTCCGGTCGTTCCATTACGCCGCCTATGCAGCGCTGATGGGCACCCCGGCCGGGGTCCTGGTGCGCCCCGAGGACGTGCCCACGCTCGAGCCCTGGGCGCGCAGCTGGTACACGTGGGTCTCGGCGGCGTTCTTGAGCGCCTACCTGGAGGCCGCGCAGGGCAGCGCGCTGCTTCCCTCCGATCCCCTCCAGTTGGCTACGCTCCTCGATGCGCTCCTACTTCAAAAGGCGCTTTACGAAGTCTCCTACGAACTCAACAGCCGTCCGGACTGGGTGAGCATCCCCCTGCGAGGCGTCCTTGAGCTGGTCGGTGAGGATGCGGGCCGTACCAGCGCCTGAGACCCGGCCGGGCGGCCCAGAGGCGCCACCGCGTGGCCACGAAGCAAGGCGCCGGGAACTGGCCGCGGTCCTCTCCGAGGTCGTGGTCTGTACCCGCTGTCCACGTCTCGTGGACTGGCGAGGGGCCGCCGCGCTCGATCCGCCCCGCCGTTACCGTGACGAGTCCTATTGGCGGCGTCCCGTGCCGGGCATGGGCGACGCCTCGGCGCGGATCCTGCTGGTGGGGCTGGCACCGGCCGCGCACGGCGGCAACCGCACCGGGCGCGTCTTCACCGGTGACCGGTCGGGCGACGTTCTCTTCCAGGCTCTGCACCGTGCCGGCCTGGCATCGCGGCCGACCTCCATCCAAGCCACCGATGGGCTGGAGCTGCGCGACCTGTACATCGCTGCCGTGAACCGCTGCGCACCGCCGGACAACCGACCCACACCCGAGGAGCGCGACGCTTGCCTGCCCTACCTGGCACGCGAGCTGATGGCGCTGAACGAGGTAGGGGTGGTGGTCGCGCTAGGCGCCTTTGCCTGGGACGGGGCGCTGCGCGCGATGGCCGCCATCGGGCAGCGCCCGGAGGGGTCACGGCCGCGCTTCGGCCACGCCGCCGAAGCAAGGGTGGGCCGCTACCGTCTGCTCGCGTCCTTTCATCCCAGCCAGCAGAACACCT
>JBBJNS010000212.1:0-2814 GCA_037720745.1 Candidatus Limnocylindrales bacterium | reverse complement strand
TCGGCCGTGCTGGAGCGGCGCCATGGTCAGCCACGGATCGACCGTCGAACGAACTCGGAGCTGTCGCCCTCGACGCGGCGTTTCGGGGTGGGACGCTTTCTGGGGCTGTCCCATCCACTTGGCTTCCCGTCTGGGTCGGGGTTACGGAGTCCCTGCCAAGTGACAGTACGCCTCTGCGCAGGGCTTGGCTAGGGTGCGGCGCGGATCGGCCGAGCCGGACCCGCCCGCTCGGCGGCTGTCTCGACCACGCCGACATCACTGTCCAGGGCACGCTCGGCATAGTGGCAGGCCGCTGCCTGCTCACCGGCCACGATCCGCAGCTCCGGCTCGACCGTGCGGCAGTCCTCGGGTCGGTCAAGCCGCTCGTAAAGCCAGCACCGTGTGTGGAAGCGGCAGCCCGGAGGAGGGTCCGCCGGCGAGGGAACGTCGCCGACCAGGATGACTCGGCGCCGGCTGCGCTCAAGAGCCGGATCCGGCACGGGCACGGCCGATAGCAACGCTCGAGTGTACGGATGTGCCGGTGACGCATAGGCGGCCTTGGACGGCCCCATCTCGACGATCCGGCCTAGGTACATGACCGCCACGCGGTCGGAGATGTGACGCACGGCGGCAAGGTCATGGGAGATGAACAGATAGGTCAGGCCCAGCCGGCTGCGCAAGTCCATCAGCAGGTTCAGGATCTGGCCCTGGATGGAGACGTCGAGCGCGCTGATCGGCTCATCGCAGACGATGAACTCGGGCTCAACGGCCAGCGCGCGCGCCACGCCGATGCGCTGCCGCTGGCCGCCCGAGAACTCATGCGGATAGCGGGTCACGAAGGCGGGGTCGAGACCGACGAGCGTCAGCAGCTCCCGCACGCGTTCCGCCTTCGCGTCCCCCTGCGCCAGGCGATGCGTCTCGATCGGCTCGGCGACTATGGCCCCGACGGTCATCCGTGGGTCGAGCGAGCCGTAGGGATCCTGGAAGATGATCTGCATCCGCCGCCGCAGGCGTCGAAGCTCCTGCGCTGACAGTGAGGTCAGGTCGAGCCCGTCGAAGCGCACCTGCCCGTCCGTAGGTTCCCGCAGGCGGATCAGCGCCCGGCCGAGCGTGCTCTTGCCGCAGCCCGATTCGCCGACCAGCCCCAGGGTGTCGCCCCGCCGGATCACGCAAGTGACGCCGTCTACCGCACGGATCGCCCCAGACCGGCGCTGCAGGATCCCGGAGGTCAGCGGGAAGTGGACCTTCAGACCCTCCGCCTCGACGAGCGGCCCCTTCCCCGGATGTCGATCGGTCACGGGATCCAGCCACCAGGCTCCGTGCCCCAGCACCGTGCCGCATGGCCCTCCCCGGCGGACGGCCGCGGCGTCAGTGCTGGCTCCCGCACGGTGCATGGCTCCCGGCGGTGCGGGCACCGGGGCGCGAAGCGGCACTCCGGCGCGGGGTCGAGAAGATCCGGCGGAACGCCCTCGATCGTCCGCAGGCGGCCGCCCGGCTCGGTGTCAAGGCGCGCGCGCGAGTCCAGCAGGGCGGCCGTGTAGGGCATCCGGGGCCGCTCGAAGATGTCGTCCACAGCGCCACTCTCGACGATGCGTCCGGCGTACATGACGCTCACTCGCTGGCACATCCCGGCCGCGAGCCCGAGGTCGTGCGTGATCAGGATGACGGCGGTGCGGAACTCGACCGAGAGCGAGCGCAGCAGCTCCATGATCTGTGCCTGGATCGTCACATCGAGGGCTGTCGTCGGTTCGTCGGCGATGAGCAGCATGGGCTGGCAGGCAAGCGCGATGGCGATCATCACTCTCTGGCGCATCCCGCCCGAGAACTGGTGCGGGTAATCGCCGAGACGGTCGCGTGCGCGCGGGATCCCGACCGTCCCAAGGAGATCCGCGGCGTGACGCGCGGCAGCCTGGCGCGACAGTCCGAGATGCGTACGCGCCGACTCGCCGATCTGCCGGCCGACCGTCAGGGTCGGGTTCAGGCTCGTCATCGGATCCTGGAAGATGAAGCCCACCTTCCGGCCGCGAACCAGGCGCATCTCCTCCTTGGAAAGCTGGAGGAGGTCGATCCCGTCGAAGACCACCGCACCATCGACGATGCGCCCGGGCGGCTCCGCCACCAGCCTGGCGAGCGACAGGGCCGTCACCGTCTTGCCCGAGCCGGACTCCCCCACGAGCCCCAGCGTCTCACCGTAGTCGAGATCGAAGCTGACCTCATCAACGGCGTGGACGACACCGGCCGGCGTGAAGAAATAGGTGGAGAGGTCGCGGACCTGGAGCAGCCTGTCGCCGTGTCGTTCGGCATCATCTGCGAGCTGGGCGAGGAGGCGCTCACCCTCGGGCGTGGAGACCTCGGCGATGTCCCGCAGCTCGCCGCTGCGATCGCTCGGCGCCGGTGACCCCGGAGCCCGGCTCATTGCTTCCCGCGCAGCTTCGGGTCGAGCGCGTCGCGCAGCCCGTCACCGAGGAAGGTGAAGCTGGTCAACGCGATGGCCAGCGCGATGGCGGGGAAGATCAGTAGGTGCGGTGCCGACTGGATCCAGCGGCTGCCGTCATCGATGAGGCTGCCCCATGATGCGCGCGGGGACTGGATACCGATGCCGATGAACGAGAGCGTGGCCTCGGCCAGGATGGCGCTCGGGATACCGAGCGTCACGGCCACGATGACGGGGCCGATCGCGTTGGGCAGCAGATGGCGCGTGACGATCCGGCGGTCCGAGACGCCGATCGCGCGTGCGGCCTCGATGAACTCCGACTCCTTGAGGCTCAACACCTGCCCGCGCACGAGGCGCGCCATCGTCACCCAGGCCGTCAGCCCGATGGCGATGAAGATCAG
>JBBJNS010000211.1:0-2831 GCA_037720745.1 Candidatus Limnocylindrales bacterium | reverse complement strand
TGTTGCAGTGGCAGGCATCCATGGAGCCGGACCTGTCGATGACCACGACCAGCGCGACGTCCGGCTGCCGCTCCCGGTCGCGCACCTCCATGTCAACGGGCAGCGCCTCCTCGAGCGGTGTCTGGCGATAGCCGCCCGCGCCGTACGAACCCTCACCGCCGATCATCACCAGGCCCCGGCCCACGTCGCGCACGAACATCTGGAGCGCCTCCATGCGCTCCTGGCCCAGGTCGGCGGCTGGGACATCGACCAGCACCACCGAGTCATAGCCAGCCAGCTCGGTGAGTGAAGAGGGGACCTGGTCGGGGTCCGTCAGCGTGACATCCTGGTTCTCCGCCTCCAGGGCGGCCGCCAGGTTCTCCGCCTTGGCTGCGTCGCCGGCCACGACCAGGATGCGCGGGTCGCCCTTGACCACGGTGTGTGAGTCGGCTCGGTCGTTCTGCTCGAAGGTATCGCGGCCGGCCTCGACCACAGCGCGGAAGGTGTGGAAACCCGCCTCGGTAGCCTCCACGGTGAACACGACGCGCGTGAGTCCTGCCGCCAGCTCCACCTCACGGACTCCGACCTGCCGGCCATCGCCGAAGAGCCGCACGGTGGCCGGCTGGGCGACCGTGGAGGAGACGGTGATCTCGGCTTCCATCTCCTCGCCCACACGGGCCGTGGCGGGCGTATGGAGTCGTTGAAGGATGACCTCGTCGGCACCCGCCAGACCGACCTCGTAGGTCTCGATGCGGATCCCGCGCGAGGCCGAGAGCGCAGCCTCGGCCTGCCCGTGGCCGGTCGTGTCGTTGCCGTCGCTGACCAGCACGATCCGTTTCTGCGTCTCATCAGGGAACAGCGCCGAAGCAAGACGAAGCGCAGATCCGACGTCCGTGGCGTCCCGGGTCGGCACGGAGGCGATGCGATCGATGTCCTCCAGCTCGGCGGGCAGCCGCTCGACCAGGGCGTCACGTCCGAAGGCCACCACGGCGGCCTGGTCACCGCCGGGCCGCTCCTCGAGCGCTTCGCGCACGAAGGCCAGCCCGACCGACCGCCCGCCGGCCCCCACGCTGTCGGACAGGTCGACGACGAAGACCGTGGTCAGCCGGTCGACCGGGAGCGCCAGTTGCAGGCCCGCCAGCGCGAACACCAGCAGGGACAGGATGAGCGTGCGCATGGCCAGGCTAGCGCGGCGGCGTCCACGCGAGAGGTGATGGCGTGCGGCCACGCTGAGCAGCAGCGTGAGGCCGATGACAAGCACGCCCAGCAGGAGGACTTCGGGGGAGGCGAAGGTGAAGGGCATCAAGACGGGCGCGCTCACGTCGCCCTGCGCCGCCCCGGCGTGAGCTCACCGATCCGGCGGCGGATGGCGGCCCCGATGCGACGTGCCCCGTCACGTTCATAGACCAGCCACTCCACGAGCAGCAGCGCCAGCGCGAGCAGCACCAGCATCGGCCACCACTCGTCGCGCGCGACCCCGGCCGGGGCCGTATCAGGAGCCGCCATCGCCCCCAGGGCCACCAAACGGGATCCATCGTCGGGCGCGATGTTCGACTCCTCCGGTGCGAAGAGATCCACGGCGAAGTACGTCGGTTCGTCGTCGGGACCTTGGGGCGGTGCACCGTCCGCGGGGCTCGCTCCTGCCGATGCACTCGGGCTGGGGACCGCTGACGCGACCTGGTCCGATGCACCAGGCTGAGCCGGCTCCAGGACGCGCTCGACCCGGTAGACACCGAGCTGCCGCGTCTCCACCCAGGTCACCGTCGTGGCGCCACTGGCGGAGGGCGCCATCTCGGCCACGCTGCCGTCGGGTCGCGTCACGCGCAGAGCAGCCGTCCCCGGCGTCATGGCCAGCTCCACCGGTGAGCCTGGCGCGACCGGCTCCACGCCGCCCGGCGCCAGACCGAGCAGCTCCCCAGCCAGATTCGTAGCCAGGATGGGCCACGCGACCTGGAGCGGCAGGTCGCTCTGCCGCAGGTCGAAGGCGATGACGGCGGTGGGAACACCGTCGCGGAGACCGCCGTAGATGAGCGGCGACGCGCCACTGCCGGGCAGCACGAGGCGCGCCCAGTCGGGCAGCTCCATGCTCTGCGCCTCGGCGATGTGCAGGCGGCTCAGGTCCACATTGCGCAGGAGCGGCTCGGCGGCCGGTCCCTGGCCGATGGCCGGGTCGGGAAGCGTGCCTGTGACGGCGCCGAGCGGGCTGCTGGCCGGGGGCGCGATGGCCAGGATGGCGGCCTCGGGCAGCTCCTCGGGCAGGACCCCATCGAAGACGAAGAGGTCGAAGCGGTCCTTGCCCGTGGTGTCCTCGTACTCGTCCGCTGTGGCGCCGTACAGCTCCACGTTCGGGAGCAACGCGAAAGCGGTCTGGAGATAGGCATTGCCCGGCCCCACCAGAAGCACTCGGCGGATGCGGTCGGGCGGCACGATGGCCCAGGCGCGATCGTCCAGGCCGAGCAGGTCGGCCGGCCCGGGTGGTGCGCCGTTCTCGGCGGCGGGCACCTCCGCCAGCTGCGCCTCGACCACGCGCGTGCCCTCGGGCAGCTCGTCGATGACCACGTCGGCCCGGCTCACGGCTTCCATGGGCAGGTCGCGGGCCGTGATGGGCGTCCCGTCAGCCAGGATGCGCAGTCGACGCATCACGCGCGAGTCGCTGTAGTTGGCGATGCTCACGAATACGGCCCGCACCAGACCGCTGGGGTCGGTGCGCACGGCCAGCGCCGCGATAGCCTGATTGTCACGTTCCGTCCCGACCGTCAGCACTCGCAGCGGAACCGCCAGGGCCACCTCCGGAGCGGCGCTCGCCGCATCGTCGGTCACCACCAGGATCTCCGCGCCGCGCGCCCGCTCGG
>JBBJNS010000210.1:0-2836 GCA_037720745.1 Candidatus Limnocylindrales bacterium | reverse complement strand
TCAACATCGGCCTGGTCATGAGTGAACGCCGACTGCGCACCACCCTTCGCGAACGTGGTTCCGCGCTGACCGCGGTCCGCGACGCCGTACGTGCCCTCCCCCCGCCGCGAGCCGCCTGGCAGGACGCGCCCGAGGCAGACGAGACGGTGGTGGCGCTTCCGCTGGCTCATCGCGTCTCGCACCGAGCCGGTCCCGGCTTCCTGCTGGTGGGCGACGCGGCGGGCTTCATCGATCCGCTCAGCGGCGAGGGGCTGCACCGGTCGCTGGTATCGGCTGAGCTGGCCGCCGATGCGATCACCGCCTGGCGGCGCGGAGACGCGGCTGCCCTGGAGCGGTATGACCAGCGGATGCGCGCGCGGTTCGCGCCCAAGGATCTGCTCTCCTGGCTGCTCCAGCTCTTCCTGGCGCGTCCCGGAGCGCTGGACCATGCGCTCTCGCGCCTCGCCCGTCGAGACGACATACGCCGCACATTCGCCGATGTCATGGCCGACCTCCAGCCGCCCCAGCGAGCCCTGCAACCACGATTCCTGCTGAGGCTCCTGGCCCCGTGATGGAGGAAAAGCGCACCCGCGTCGCCTCGTACGCTCTGTGCCTTGATGCGCACGGACGGATCCTGCTGTGCCGCATCGGGACCGGGATGTTCGAGCCGCAGGCGGGCTACTGGACGCTGCCCGGCGGAGGGCTCGACTTCGGCGAGGCGCCTGCTTCCGGCGCTCTCCGCGAACTCGCGGAGGAGGCGGGGCTGACCGGCGAGATCACCGACATCGCCGACGTGGACTCGCAGGTCTACGGTCCACGGGCGGGGCGTCCTGGTGAGCTGCACGCCATCCGGGTCATCTACCGGGTACGGATCACTGGCGGGGGCTTGCGCGACGAAGTCGATGGCTCGACGGATACCTGCGCCTGGTTCCCGCTCGACCAGGCACGCGACTTGCCGCTGGTCGACCTGGCCGAGCTCGGGCTCCGGCTGGCCGGGCGGGGCCTGGCCGCGCCGCAGCGGGTCGGCGGCTGATCGGCCCGGAGGAAGGATCCATGCACAGCGCCATCGGCATCCGCATCGAGGCTCCCCCGGAACGGGTGATCGCGCTGGCCGGCGATATCAGCCGCTGGCCCGAGCTGCTGCCGCACTACCGCCGCGTCACGGTCCACGGGCATCGGGAGGGACGCGTCGTGGCCCAGATGGTCGCTGTGCGCGCCTTCGGTCCCCTGCCCTTCCCCGTCACGTGGCGCACCGAGCAATGGGCGGATACCTCGGATCCGGCCGACCTGCGCCTGCGGTTCTTCCACGTCCGCGGCGTGACCAAGAGCATGGACGTGACCTGGCACATCCGCGCGCGCGACGGCGGTTCGGACGTGACCATCGAGCACACCTTTCAGCGCGGCATCCCGCTCATCGGCCGCCGGCTCCTGCCCGCCTTCGTCGACCGCTTCTTCACGCGTCCCATCGCCGGCCGCACGCTGGCCACCTTCAAGCAACTGGCCGAGGCAGATGACATCCGTCCCACCGATCTGTCGGCACTGGTCGGAGCCGTTGATCTGGGCCACCCAACCGATGTCGCCGCCAACAAGCGCGCGATGCTGGACGAGTCGATGGACGCCTCGCGGAAGTGACCAGGTCGCCGCGCAGGGTCTGGATCACGGGGCTTGGCTTGGTCACGCCCATCGGCATCGGGCTGGAGGCGTTCTGGGCGGGCCTGCAGGCAGGTCGGTCGCCCGTCAAGCGCATCGACAGGTTCGACCCCTCCGGCTTCCGGTCCCAGGTGGCCGCACAGGTGGACGACTTCGACCCCCTCGATCACATGGACGCCCGCACCGCCCGCCAGCTCGATCGCTTCAGCCAGTTCGCACTGGCCGCCGGCCAGCTGGCCATGGTCGACGCCGGTCTGACCATGGGCGAGCCTGGCGCGCCACGCGCCGAGCGGGTCGGGGTCTACGTCGGATCGGCGCTGGGCGGCATCGCCTACGCGGAGATGCAGCACGAGCGGTATCTGGAGCGCGGCATCAAGGGCGTGGCTCCCAACCTGGCACTGGCCGTCTTCGGCGGCGCGGCGCCGGCCAACCTGGGCATCGCCCTGGGGCTGCACGGGCCTATCCTCTCGACCGCCAACTCCTGCGCGGCGGGAGCCGTGGCGCTGGGCGAGGCGTTCCACCGGATCCGCAGCGGCGGCGCGGATGCTGCGCTGGCGGGCGGCGTGGAGATCCCGCTCAGCCCGCTGGCCTTCGGGGCCTTCGACATCATCCGCGCGTTGGGTGCCGGGCACAACGATTCGCCGGAAGTGGCCGCGCGGCCCTTCGACACTGAACGCGACGGCTTCGTCATGGGCGAAGGCGCGGCGCTCCTCGTGCTGGAAGAGGCGGAGGCGGCCGAGCGACGCGGTGCGGTGCCCTACGCCGAGCTGCGCGGCTACGCGGCGACCAGCGATGCGCACCACATGGTCCAGCCGCTGCCCGACGGTCGGCAGGCGGCTCGCGCAGCTCGCCTGGCCCTGGCCGACGGGCGGCTGCGCGCAGCGGAGGTCGACTACGTCAACGCTCATGCCAGCTCCACGCCGCTGGGCGACGTGGCCGAGGCGAAGGCCATCCGCCTGGCGCTGGGCGATCGCGGCGCGACCGTTCCCGTGTCCGGCACTAAGGCCTACTACGGCCATCCGTTGGGCGCGTCGGGTGCCATCGAGGCGGCCATCTGCTCGCTCGCTCTGCGCCGGGGCTGGGCACCCGGCACGGTCAACCTGGGTACGGTCGACCCTGAGGCGGCCGAGTCACTGCCCGGCCTCACGGGCGACCCCGTCGAAGGCGACTTCCGGGTCGTGCTCTCGACCTCCTTCGGCTTCGGCGG
>JBBJNS010000209.1:0-2839 GCA_037720745.1 Candidatus Limnocylindrales bacterium | reverse complement strand
GGACCGTCTCGGACCCTGTACGGGTCGATGTAGATCGTCGCTCCACCGCGCACGTCGACGCGGAAGCCCGAGTGCCCGAGCCATTCGAGCGAATCGAGGAGCATGGGTCCAGGATACGTTTCCCTCCCCGAGCCGGAGAGGCAACGCGTGAGCTACGAGACCGTCGACTGGGAGCACCGGGACGGAGTGGGTCTGATCACCCTGAACCGTCCCGAGACGGTGAACGCCTGGAACGGCCAGCTCGGGGAGGAGCTCGGCGAGGTGATCAACGAGCGCGCATCCGATCCGCAGGTGCGCGCGGTGCTGATCCGCGGCGCCGGCAATGGCTTCTCCTCGGGAGTGGACCTCAAGGGCGGGGGGCTGACGGTGGATCCCGAGGACGACCGCCCCGATGTCCTCCACGAGCTGCACGACGTCTACCACCCGATCCTGCGGGGCGTCCGCAACCTCGAGAAGCCGGTGGTGGCTGCCGTGCACGGCGCGGCCGCGGGGATCGGCTGCTCGCTGGCCCTCGCCTGCGACCTGATCCTGGCCGCCGAGTCCTCCTTCTTCAGCCTCGCCTTCGTGCACATCGGCTTGATGCCCGACGGCGGCTCGACGCTGTTCCTGCCCGCCGCCGCGGGCAAGGCGCGGGCCTTCGAGATGGCGCTGCTGGGCGAGCGCGTCCCCGCCCCGAAGGCGCGTGAGTGGGGCCTCGTGAACTCGGTGCACGCCGACGATGACCTGTTCGGCGACGCCGAGCGACTGGTGGGGCGCCTGGCCGCGGGGCCGACGCGCTCCTACGCCGGGACCAAGAAGGCCCTGAACGCCAGCCTCTACCCACACTTGGAGTCCCAGTTCGACCTGGAGGCCGACCTCCAGCACGCGCTGGCCCGCACGGACGACTTCGCGGAGGGCGTCGCCGCCTTCCTCCAGAAGCGAAAGCCGGAGTTCACCGGAAGTTGAGCCAGCGTGGCCCGGCGGCAGCCGAGCCAGCACCGCCGCCCGGCAGTTTCCGGGCGGGACATGGCTGTCCCGGCCGGCGACGGCATCCGCGGGCGGGACATGGATGTCCCGGCCGGCGAGGGCATCCCGTCCGGCGATGGCATCCAGTCCGGCGAAAGCATCGCCTGCCACGAAGTGGATCACGGGGGCGAGCGCGGGATATGATGCCGCGGCCTTGCGCTCGCGCCGCCGTACGACCCGCCTCCTGATCGCCCCTGCCGCGCTGGGCGCGGCCATGCTGGTGCTCCTGGCGCTGGCCCCGGGGGCGATGGCCGACGTCTTCACCCCGGAGTCCGGTGGCTCGCCCAACGCCGACGACATCGACTCGCTCTACAAGATCGTCCTCTACGTCTCGATTCCGATCTTCCTGGTGGTCGAGGGCGCGCTGATCTGGGCGCTGGTCAAGTTCCGCCAGCGGCGCGGGGGCCCTGAGCCGGAGCAGATCCGCGGCAACCAACCGCTCGAGCTGGGCTGGACGGCGGGCGCCACCGTGATCCTGGTGGTGCTGGCCGCGATCACCTTCCTCTACCTGGGGCCGATCAAGGACCCGCCCGCCTCCGACGCGGACGGGCTCGCCGCGGGAGTCCAGGTGGCCTCGGTCGACCAACCGGCGCCCCCCGGGGGCGCGAAGGCACCACTGACCATCCAGGTCAACGGCCAGCAGTACCTGTGGCGCTTCCAGTACCCCGGTGGACGCGACGCCTACAGCTACTACCGCATGATCGTGCCGACCAACACGACCGTGATACTCAAGATCACGTCGTCGGACGTGGCGCACTCCTGGTGGATCCCCAAGCTGGGCGGCAAGGCCGACGCCTTGCCCGGCCATACCAACCAGACCTGGTTCAAGATCGCCAAGGAAGGCACTTACAAGGGCCAGTGCGCCGAGCTGTGCGGGGATGGCCACGCCGACATGCGCAGTGTGGTCAAGGCGGTCAGCCCGCAGCGCTACCAGGCCTTCGTCGCGCGGCGTCAGCGCGAGATAACCGACTCCCAGAAGGCCCTCGCCCAGCAGCGGCGAGAGCGCGAGGGCGCCTCGAAGTCAGGACAGGGAGAGGTCAACTAGATGGCCACGTCCGAGTACGCGGCACGGCCGCAGATCGCCAACCTCGTGCGCCCCGAGGTGGTCGAGCACGGCGTGCGCGAGGAGCCCGGCGGATGGCTCAACTGGCTGACGACGACCGATCACAAGAAGATCGGGATCATGTACTTCTTCGTCACCTTCATCTTCTTCATCATCGGTGGCGTCGAGGCGCTGATCATGCGCCTGCAGCTGGCCCAGCCCAACGGCACGGTCGTCGACCCGGACACCTACAACGGCCTGGTCACGATGCACGGGACGACGATGGTCTTCCTGTTCATCGTCCCGGTCATGGCCGGCTTTGGCAACTACATCCTCCCGCTGATTATCGGGGCGCGGGACATGGCCTTCCCGCGACTGAACGCGCTGTCTCTGTGGCTGCTGGTCTTCGGCGGAATGGCCTTCTACGGCAGCGTCTTCTTCGAGCCGCCCCAGGCCGGATGGACCATGTACGCGCCGCTGTCCGACGACGCCTACATGCCCAGCGGGGGCGTGGACGCGTGGATCTTCCTGATCCACCTGAGCGGAATCTCGTCGCTGGTCGGCGCGATCAACTTCGTGGCGACGATCCACAACATGCGCGCGCCCGGGATGAGCTGGGGGCGGATGCCGCTGTTCGTATGGTCGCTGCTCGTCTACTCCTACCTGCTGATCGCCGCTCTCCCGACCATCGCCGCAGCGGCGACCATGCTGCTCACCGACCGCCACTTCGGCACCGACTTCTTCGACCCGACCGGCGGCGGCGACCCGATGCTGTGGCAGCACCTGTTCTGG
>JBBJNS010000208.1:0-2855 GCA_037720745.1 Candidatus Limnocylindrales bacterium | reverse complement strand
TTTCCCTTTGCGCTGTGGTCGATGGGAACGTCTCGGCTAGCGTGTCTACCGCGGACCCGGAGCATCTCCCCTGTCCCGAGTAGCGTGGCGTGCAGCGGACCGCGCCCGCATGCGTGCGGCGATGGTCAGGGTGTCGAGTGGCTTACAACTCTCGATCGTCCCCCGGCGGGTCGGCGGCTGCACGGGCCGGCGCGCCCAACCAGACGCTTCCGTCTTGGAAGTGCTCCGACTTCCAGATCGGCGCGCGGGCCTTGAGCTCCTCGATGGCGTAGCGGCAGGCGTCGAAGGCGGCCTCACGGTGAGCCGAGGCGGCGGCGATGACGACGCTCGAGCCGCCCACGGGGACCGTCCCGGTGCGGTGGATGATGACCAGGCGACGAACGCCGAAGCGCACCGCGATCTCGCCGCCGATATCGGTCAGGACGCGAACGACCATCGCCTCGAACGCCTCGTACTCCAGCGACAGGACACGGCGCCCGGCGTGGCGAGCGGCCTCCCCTTCCTGACCGGGGGCGGGCGTGCCGGCGCTCTCGCGCGTCTGTCCCAGGAAGAGGACCAGCGCGCCGTCCGCGTCGGTGGGGACCGTGCGGCGCAGCTCCGTCAGGAGGTCGTCGCCGAAGGGCTCCTGGGAGAGTTCGATGCGCATGAGGGAGGGCGAGACGTCGGCCGTCGCCGCTGGGTCTCCGCCCGCCGCTGGGTCTCCGCCCGGTGCACCGCCGGCCACCGGCGGGATGATGGCCACCTCGTCCCCATCGTGCAGCGTCTCGCTGGCGTCGGCGTACACCGCGTTGCGCGCGAAGCGGACGTGCTCGCGGCCCGGCGCCAACGCCGGATAGTCGGACAGGAGCCGCTGCCAGGCGTCGCCCACCGTGGCATCAACGTCGAGCTCCAGCGTGCGCTGACGCCAGCCGGCGGCCGCCCGCTGCATGGCGAAGAGGCGCACCGTCACCCGCACGCTCACACCAGGATGCCCGACCCGTAGGCCAGCCCGGCCGCCACGATGGTGCCCGAGACGACCGCTGCCAGCGCGATGTAGAGCAGCCCCGTGGCCGACTCCATGGAGCGGCTGCGCGCGGTGCGGATGGCCATGTAGCCCAGGATGAGCGGCCCGATGAGGCTCACGATGAGTCGCAGCCAGACGAACAGGGCGGATTCGCCGCTCAACACGCTGAAGGGTGGCTCTCCGGTAGCCGTGCCCGCCCCGAAGGCGGCCCATGCCAGGAAGAGCAACGCCTGAAGCCCGATGGTAGCCGTCAAGAGTCGCGCCGCGATGACCAGCGGACGCTCGGATAGGCGCGGGGTCACCAGGTACCAGTGACCCAGGATGAGTGCCGCCAGCGATCCACCCGTGGCGGCCGCCAGCACCAGGAACTGCAAGAGGAGGGGCACCGCCTCGATCCATGTGGGCGCCCAGCCGAAGGCCGCCAGGGCGAGTGCCGTCACACCGGCCGCCAGCCCGACGAGCCCCACCGCGCCAAGGTGCGCGCCGCGTCGCAAGGCCACGACCGATGCCACGCAGGCACCGACGAAGACCAGCAGCGCCGCCTGGCGAAGCGTGTCGCTCAACGCGGGAGCGGCCACGATGGCCAGGCCTTCCGGGGGGGCAAGGCTCGTGTCCGTCAACAGGGCGAGCAGGGCAAGGGCCGCGGCACAAGCCGCCGTGAAGCCCAAGAAACCGCGCGTCGCGTCAGTCGTCAGCCCGAGCAGGACCACCAGCCCGTAACTCCCCAGGCCCAGGCTGAACAACACGGTCCAGTTGATGTAGCCGAGGGCCAAGGCGATGGTCTGAGTGGGCACGTCGCGAGTGTACCCAGCGGCACCGATGGACCGCCCGAGCTGGGACGACCGGCGCCCCATACGGCGGCAGTCACACCGTAACCCTCGGCGACCGGACTATCAGGCCAGTTCCAGCCTCGGTAAGTCTCTGGCAAGTTGTGGGGGCTAACGTGATCGCCACGAAGCACTCGCAGATTTGACAAAGGCACACCCGTCGTGAGGCGGGGCCGCAAAGCCACGGGCCTGGGGACGTCCCAGATAGCCGGGTTGCCGAGATCGCGCCACCTCTGAACCGCGTGCCTGCTGGCGCGCGCGTACGACGACCCGCCATCTCCCGCCTGGAAATGGAGTCGTCGTGAACGCATCCCTCTTCTCATCCGGCCATCCCGGTCGCCGCGTGGCCTCTCGCTCACGTTGGACTTCTCGGGCGATGCTGCTGGGCGTCGCCTTCGCCATGGTGCTTCCGGTAGCGGTTCCTGGAGAGGCGCGCGCAGCTGACGCCGATACCCTCGCCGCAGATACCTTCACCAGGACGTCCGCGCAGGGCTGGCGACAAGCCGATGTCGGAGGCGCTTACACGATCTCGCCTGACTCGTCCAACGTCAGCGTTGACGGCAACGCCGGCGTCATCACCCTGCTACAAGCCGGCGTGAGCCGTTCGGCTGCTCTGGACGACGTGTCCGCTCGCGACGCCCGCCTCACGTTCCGCATCAAGACCGACAAGAAGCCCACGGGTGCAGGTCAATTCGCGTACGCGACGCTGCGCCACGTGAGCGAGGGCACTGAGTACCGGGTGCGCGTCCGACTCGCGACGGACGGCAGCGTCTGGGGTCGGGTCGAGCGCATCCGCTCAGGAGTCACGTTCGTGGTCGGCGCTGAGGCCAGGCTGCAGGGCGTCCAGCACGCGCCAGGAGCGTCCCTATGGGTGCGTGCCCGCGTGCGGGGAGCCGATCCCACCTCCATCCATGCCAAGGTCTGGTCCGACGGCCAGGCGCGTCCGGGGGCGCGGAGGTGGCTGCGAGCCCCAGAGCCGGCTCCAGACCCGGGGGTGGCGAGGCGGCCGCCGTGTGACTACGATC
>JBBJNS010000207.1:0-2865 GCA_037720745.1 Candidatus Limnocylindrales bacterium | reverse complement strand
CACCGTCGACGCCACCGGAGCCGATGCCGATGTCTTCGAGCACGGTGGGATAGCGGTCATCGATGGCCACCGTCGCGAAGGACAGCACAACGGCCGTGGAAGCCATGACCCCGGGTAGGAACCAATAACTGCTACGGAGAGTGTCTGTGAGCTTGGTCACACGGGACGTCATCAGAGCGCTCCCCTGCGGTCGTGAGGCGGCTTAGCAAGCGTAAGTAGAGGGGCCAGGTGGCCGGCCACGTTGTGCGCTCTCAGGATGGTACGGCCCTCGGCGATCTCTACCACGCTGATGCCGCAGAGCACGAACGGGAAGGACCAGAAGCGGGTGATGGGCACTCCCAGGAGCGCCATCAGCGCGAGGCGCAGGACGCCGTCGTGGGCCACGATGATGGCCCATGGGACGGCGGTACCGGCACTGACCGTCTGCGAGTCGGGGCGCTCTGCGGGGTCGAACGCAGCCACGATCTCGTCGAGAGCCTCGCGGACCCGGAGCTGGGCGTCAAGCAATCGTTCTCCGCCGGGTGCCTGGGCCGAGGTCGGATCGTCGCGCCACGCTTCCAGGGTCGACGCCCATCGCCCACGGACCTGGTCATGGGTCAGGCCCTGCCACTCGCCTTGATCGATCTCGGAGAGTCCGTCGCTGGAGCGAAGCGGGGGAGGGGGATGCCGTGCGGCGGCGATCGCCTCGGCCGTGGTCGCGGCGCGCTGGAGCGGCGAGTGCCAGATGCCGCTGGGAGGGTGTTCCGAAAGGGGAAGCTCGGACCCGGGATCAGCTAGCCGCAGCGCGACCAGCTCCGCCTGACGCCGCCCCAGCGAAGACAGCGGCGGGTCACCTCGGCCTTGGAATCGACCCTCTGCGACCCAGGTCGACTCGCCGTGACGAACCAGCACGAGCGTCGCCCGCGGGCCTGCGTCTAGTCGAGACGGATCAGCCACAGGTCGAGCACCGCTTCCTGGTCGCGGATACGCTGGGCGATCTCGGCCGGCACGGCGTCGTCCAGGGCCAGGATCATCAAGGCATCCGCTCGAGGGCCCATGCGTCCCAGATGCATCGCGCTGATGTTCACGTCTCCCTCGCCCAGCATCAGCCCGATGCGGCCCATCGTGCCCGGCCGGTCGTGATGTCGGGTCACCAGCATGTGTGCCGCCGGCGGCAGGTCGACCCAGTAGTCGGCCAGCCCCACGAGGCGCGGCTCGGAGCCGGCCACCGTGCCGCTGACACTGCTCGAACCGGTGAGGCTGAGCATCGAGGCGTAGCGACCGGCCTCGGGCGACTTGCGCTCGATGAGCGAGATGCCGTGAGCGCGCGCGACGCTGGAGGCGTTGACCAGGTTCACGCGCTCCTCGGTGACGTTCTCCAGCAGGCCGCCCATGACCGCCGCGACCAGGGGCGCCGCGTCGTGGGCGGCCAGCTCGCCGGCCACGTCCAGGGTCAGACCCTCCAGATCGGGCGCGAACTGCGCATAGAACTGGCCCAGCATCCGGGCCAGGGGCAGGAACGGCGCCAGCGCCTGCGCCGTCTCCGGGGTCAGCAGCGGCGCATTGACCGCGTACCGCGCGGATCGACCGGCCAGCACCTCGAGCACCTGCTGCACGGCCTCCACCGCGACGCGCGTCTGGGCTTCCTCGGTGGAGGCGCCCAGATGCGGCGTGAGCACCGTGTTGGGCGCGTCCAACAACGGCGAACCAATGGGCGGCTCGGAGGTGAAGACGTCCACCGCCGCGCCACCCAGTCGACCAGCGGTGAGGGCATCCGCCAGCGCGGCTTCGTCGATGACGCCGCCACGTGCGACGTTGATGAGAAGCGCGTCGGGCTTCATGTGGCCGATCTCGGCGGCACCGATGAGGTCCCGCGTCGTCCTGGTCAGCGGCACGTGGACGGTGACCGCATCTGAACGCTCCAGGAGCTCCGTAAGCGGCACCAGGCGGACCCCGTGGTGGGTGGCAACTTCCTCGGTCACGTAGGGGTCGTGGCCCAGCAGCTCCATCTCCAGGGCGCGCGCGCGGTCCGCCACGGTCAGACCGATCTTGCCCAGGCCCACTATGCCCAGCACCTTGCCCCGCAGCTCTCGCCCGGTGAAGGCGGATCGCTTCCATTCGCCGCGGCGCATCGACGCGTCGGCGGCCGCCACTCGCCGAGCCAGCGCGAAGAGGAGAGCCAGCGTGTGCTCCGCCGCCGCGATGGTATTGCCGGTGGGCGCATTGACCACGGTGATGCCCGCGTTGGTGGCCGCGGTCAGGTCGATGTTGTCGACGCCTACGCCCGCCCGGCCGATGACCGCCAGGCGCTTCCCGGTGGCGATGGCCTCGGCGTCGACCTGGACTTGGCTCCGGACCAGCAGCGCATGGTAGTCGGGAAGCGCTGCGAGAAGCTCATCGCGAGGCATGCCTACGCGTACGTCCACTTTATGATCGGCACGCAGGAGCGCCAGCCCCTCCTCCGCGAGGGTCTCAGCGACCAGGATGCGCATCGTTCCGGACGATCCTTCTCCGGCGGCTGGGCGGCTCAGGCTCCTACCGCCACCACTTCCGAGGTAGCCCCCGAAAGGGGGCCATATGCCTCTTCGGCGGCCTGAGCAGCGGCGGCCACCGAGGCACCTCGCTCCACGGGCAGCCCCAGCACCTCGAAGGCGTCCTCCATGATGGCCAGCGCGGCCAGGATGTCATCGACGGTCACGGAGCCGAGATGACCCAAGCGGAAGATGCGGCCTGTGAGCGACCCCTGTCCACCGGCCAGCACCAGGCCCCGTGAGCGCAGTTCTTTGTTGAGTGCCGGCCACTCCACGCCTTCAGGGACCAGCGCGGACGTCACCGTGTCGGAAGCGCGGCTCGGGTCGGCGAAGAGGCGCACGCCCAGCGCCGTGA
>JBBJNS010000077.1:0-10919 GCA_037720745.1 Candidatus Limnocylindrales bacterium | reverse complement strand
TCCTGGACCGCGTCCGACGCGCCCTGGTCGATGATCGGCAGCCCACCGGCGTGGCTCTCCTCTTTCTGGATCTGGACGACTTCAAGCAGGTCAACGACACCTACGGGCACGTCGCAGGCGACCTCGTGCTGGCCGAGCTGGGCAGGCGCCTCGCGTCATCGATCCGACCGAGCGACACGGCCGCGCGGATCGGCGGCGACGAGTTCGCGGTCCTTCTGGAAGGCTCGGCCGACGCCGCGACCGCCCAGGAGATCGCTACGCGCATCGAAGCATCTCTCGCCCGGCCGGTCAGTTTCGAGTCCCAGGACATCGTCGTCAGGGTCAGCATCGGCATCTCCGTCGGCCAGGGCGGGACGGAGGATGGTGACGCGCTCCTCAGTCGGGCGGATCTGGCCATGTATCGGGCCAAGAGCGAGGGCAAGGGCCGTTCGGAGCACTTCGATGCGAACGTCTACGCGGCGCGGGCGCAACGCCGAGTGCTGGAGGCTCGACTGGAGCGAGCCGTCCACGAAAAGGAGTTCGTGCTGCTCTATCAGCCCATCGTCGAGCTGGCCAGCGGCCGGCTGGTGGGGCTGGAAGCGCTGCTGCGCTGGCGTCATCCCGAGCGAGGGCTGCTCTTACCGGACGATGTCATCCCCCTGGCGGAGGAGACGGGACTGATCATCCCCATCGGACGATGGGTCATCCAGGAGGCCTGCCGCCAGGCACGGCGCTGGCGAGGAACGGATGGGAACGGTCCCTGGATCAGCGTCAACCTTTCCGCCCGCCAGTTCATGGAAGCGAGCCTCGTGTCGGACGTTCAGGAGGCGCTGGTGGCGGGCGGCCTGGATGCTGCCGGGCTCGTGCTGGAGATCACGGAGAGCTCGCTGATGCAGGATAGCGAGGCCACCATCGAGCGCCTGGCTGGGCTGAAGGCGCTGGGCGTTCGGCTGGCCGTAGATGACTTCGGGACGGGCTACTCCTCCCTGGAGTACCTCCGCCGCTTCCCGGTCGACATCCTCAAGATCGATCGCTCGTTCGTCACCGGCGTCGATGGCGGCGTGAAGGAGTCCACCCTCTGTCGGGCCATCGTCGCGCTGGCCCAGAGCCTGGGGCTTCAGACACTCGCGGAGGGCATCGAGACGACCGGTCAGCGCGGTGCGCTGCGGACCCTCGGCTGCGAGCTTGGCCAGGGCTTCCTGTTCGCGCGGCCGCTGACCGCGGAGGCCGTCACACGCTTTGCCAAGTCGCTTCAGCGAGACACGGCCGGGCGCCGGTCATCGATCGGTCGGTCGAGAGGTCAGTCGACCGGTCGGGGCTCCGAGACCTCAGGCTGCGCCAGCACCATGATGCGCAGCTCGGTCATGTCCTCGATGGCCCAGCGCAGTCCCTCGCGGCCCAGGCCCGAATCCTTCACCCCGCCGTAGGGCATGTGGTCGATGCGGTAGGTCGGCACGTCGTTGATGATCACGCCGCCGACTTCCAGCTCATCGAAGGCCCGCCAGGCGTGGCCCAGGTCGTTGGTGAACACGCCGGTCTGCAACCCGTAGTCGGAGTCGTTGACCTGGCGGATCGCCTCGCCGAAGTCTTGGAACGGGAAGGCCACGACCAGCGGCGCGAAGGCCTCGTTGGAACACACCTGCGCCTCGTTCGGCGTGTCCACGAGAACCGTGGGAGGGAAGAAGTTGCCGTCGGCGCGTCCGCCCATCAGCACGCGGCCGCCGAGCTCCTCTGCCTCGCGCACCCAGCGCTCCGTTCGCTCCGCCTGGGATGCATCGACCATGGGGCCGAGCTGCGTCTCGGGATCGAGCGGGTCGCCCACCTTGAGGGCGCGGGCCGCCTCCGTGAAGCGCTCCAGGAACGACTGGAAGACCGACTCGTGGATGAACATGCGCTGCACGCTGATGCAGGTCTGCCCGGCGTAGGTGAAGGCGCCCACCACGCAACGCTTGACGGCCCAGTCCAGATCCGCCGTCTCGTCGATGATGGCGCCGGCGTTGCCGCCCAGCTCCAGCACCACCTTCTTCTTGCCGGATCGCTCCTTCATGCGCCAGCCCACTGAGGGTGAGCCGGTGAAGGTCAGCAGCCGGAAGCGCTCGTCGGCCACCAGCCGATCGCCCAGCTCGCGGGTCATGGGCAGGATCGACACGGCACCCTCCGGCAGGCCGGTGGACTCGATGATCTCGGCCACGGCGAGCATCGTGAGCGGGTCCTTGGAGGGCGGCTTGAGGACGATGGAGCAGCCCGCCGCGATGGCCGGCGCGATCTTGTGGGCGGCCAGGTTGAGCGGGAAGTTGAAGGGGCTGATGGCCGCCACGGGGCCTACTGGGAAGCGACGGGTGATGCCCAGCCGGCCTCGCGACGAGGGCAGCAGGTCCAGCGGGATCGTTTCGCCCGTCATGCGTTCTGCTTCCTCCGCGCCGAGTCTGAAGGTGAGGGCAGCGCGGTCCACCTCCACCAGGGCGTCACGGATGGGCTTGCCCGACTCGCGTGTGATGAGGCGAGCCAGTTCTTCGCGGCGTGCCTTGATGCCGCTGCCGATCTCGCGCAGGATGCGGCCGCGTTCGTAGGCGGGCATGCGGCGCGTCTGCTCGAATGCGCGCACGGCGGCCACCACGGCCTCCTCGTACTGTGCCTCCGTCGCGTTGTAGGTCGCGCCGGCCGGCTCGTCAGGGCGGGCGGGATCGGCCACGGTCAGGATGTCGGGTGAGTCGACCCACCGGCCGGCCAGGAAGATGGGATGCGGTCGTGTGGCGGCGGCGGTGGTCATTCGAACGTTCCTCGCGAGGTTGGCTGTGCAGCTACGTGGGATTGTAGGTCGGGGGCGCGCCCAACGAGCCGGTGCCTCATGAGATCGACGACTTGTCACGATGAGCGAACAGAAGGGGCGGTAGCGTCGCCCTGCGGTGACAGGGAGCCGCTCGACTCTCCCAGACAGAGCCCCGTGACCCGTTTCGCACCGTCCTCGGGCCGGGAGTCACGCTCAAAGGGATCTCGGGCATCGCACAAGCTGGCGTGAAGAGCACGCGAAGCCTGCGATAGGGCCGCGAGTGTTCACTGATCGTGACATGTCGCCACCCTGCCACCGACCCGGACGCCCGGCCGCCGCTTCGACGGTCCTGCGCGTGTGCGTGGAGGCCGGTCGAGTGATCAGCGAGGCGCGCTCGGCGCGCGGTTGGTCGCTCCGGCGCCTCGCCTCGGAGGCCTGCCTCTCTCCGGCGGGCGTGTATGCCGCAGAAGCCGGTCGACCCGCATCCGTCGAGACGTACGTCCGACTCGCCGTCGCCCTGGGACTTCAGCCGTCCATCGCCCTCGACGACCGACGGCGCCGCTCGGCGCGGCCACGTGACGAGGATCCCGTACACGCTGCCATGACCGAGGCCATCGCGGATCGCCTGCACGGCCTGGGCTTCCAGGTCGCCACTGACGAGCCGTACCAGCACTTCCAGTTCGCCGGTCGAGCGGACCTGGTGGCATGGGATCCGGATGGCGCCGCCCTGCTCCACTGCGAGCAGCGCACGCGCCTGCCGAATGTGCAGGACACGGTCGGGACCTTCAACGCCAAGCGGGCCTACCTGGCCGACGCGCTGGCGACGCGACTCGGTATCCGCGGAGGGTTTCGCAGCGTGACGCACGTGCTCGTCCTGCTCTGGTCGTCCGAGGTGCTGCACACCCTGCGGCTGCGGCCCGAGACGTTCCGCGCGCTCGCTCGTGACGGCGCGGCGCCGTTCGAGGACTGGTGGGCGGGCGCGCCACCTGGGGGAGTCCGCGCGGGCCTCGTGGCCTTCGATCCTCTGCCTGGCGCACGGAGCGACCGGAGGCGCTGGATCGACCTAGAGCAGGCTCTCGCCGTGCGACCACGCTACACGGGGTATGCGGACGCGGTCCGAGCGCTGCGAGACGCCCGTCGTGCATGAGGGATGTCGCGGTTGCCGACGCGCAGGGGCGAACCGCCGCCAGCTCCGCCGACAGCGACGACTTGTCACGATCACCGAACACGAATGAGCCCGTGACGCCGTTACGGTCCTGGGAGCGTGCGCCGCAGGGCCGAAAGCAGCACGGGAAAGCCACCGGATCCAGCAACCACGCTCGGGATGAGCGTCCCATCGCAGCTTGGGCGGGTCAACGCAGCGCTCACCGGGCCCGACCGTAGCCGTCGAGCCCCTTATGTTCGGTCATCGTGACGAATCGACTGGGTCGACTACGCCGCGCCCCCGGGCGATCACGCCGCGACCCTGCGGCGACCACGTCGCGACCGTACGGCGGCCTGAGCGACCGCAACGCACCCCCGAGCCACTACACTGCGCCGCGATGAGTCGTCGCTTCCGTTTCCGCACCGTGGATGTCTTCACGGACCGTCCGTTCCGCGGCAACCCGCTGGCCGTCTTCCCCGAGGCCGACGGGCTGACGGACGCGGAGATGCAGGACATCGCGCGCGAGATGAACCTGTCGGAGACCAGCTTCGTGCTGACGCCCACGGAGCAAGGACGCGCCAAGGGCGCCGACTACCGGGTGCGCTTCTTCACCCCCGGCCTGGAGCTGCCCTTTGCCGGTCATCCCTCCATCGGTACCGCCTGGGTGCTCGCCGATGAGGGCCGCTTCCCCAGCGGGTCGCCCGAGACAGGCGTTCGCCAGGAGTTGCCCATCGGTGTCCTGCCGCTCACGCTGCGCTTCGCGGAAGGGGACACGGACAAGCCGGTCATCGGCGAGGTGACCATGACCCAGGGACCACCGGAGCTGCTCCAACAGCTCGAGGAGGACCAGGTCAACGAGATGTGCGAGGCACTCCAAGTGGCGCGTGACAATCTCGGCTGGCCGGCCGCCCCTGACGATCGGGAGGTCGTCCCGGCCGTCATCTCGACGGGGCTGGCGCACCTGGTCATCCCCTTGCGCGACCGGGCGCTGATGGACGACATCGACCGCGACCGCACCGATGAACTGGCCGAGATATGCGAGGAGCTGGGCGTGGTCAGTGCCGCCATCGTGGCGCCCGGCGGGTCGGGGCAGATCCCTGACGCGGACGCCTCCGTGCGCATCTTCGACTCGAGCGAGATGCGCATCGACGTGGACCCTGCGACCGGTGCCGCGGCAGGACCCATCGCCGTGCTGCTGGGACAGGCCCAGGATGTCCGTGGCGGCACCTTCCGCGTGGTGCTGGAACAGGGCGTGGAGATCGGACGGCCGTCCCGGCTCGTGGCCGAGGTCGATTTCCTGGACGATGGCCGACCCGGCGAAGTGCGCGTGGCGGGCACTGCCGTGCCGGTCATGGAAGGCTGGCTGACACTGCCCTGAGTAGCGCCACGGCACGGGTCCGCATCGGCGCCACGGCGCGAGACGGCGATGCCTTGCGGCGCTGCCCTGAGCCGCGCTGCTAGGCTGGTCCGCACCAAGAAGGAGACCTCGTGAAGTCCTACGCCAGTCCGCCGGCCATGAGCATCGATCCGTCCAAGAAGTACACCGCCACCATCGAGACATCGGCCGGCACGATGACCGCCGAACTATTTCCGGGCGACGCACCGAAGACCGTCAACAACTTCGTATTCCTCGCCCGGGAGGGGTTCTACGAAGGCGTGATCTTCCATCGGGTCATCCCCGGTTTCATGATCCAGGGCGGTGACCCGACCGGCACCGGCAGCGGCGGTCCCGGCTACAAGTTCGCCGACGAGCGCGTGAGCCGGCCCTACAGCCGGGGCACCCTGGCCATGGCCAACGCCGGACCGAATACCAACGGCTCGCAGTTCTTCGTGATGCACGCCGACTATGGACTGCCCCCCAGCTACACCATCTTCGGCAAGCTGACGGCGGGCGAGGATGTCATCGACGCCATCGCCAAGGCGCCCAAGGGCGGCCAGGATCGGCCGCGCGATCCCGCGACCATCAGCAGCGTGACGATCGAGGAAGCGTGACCGCAGGCAGCGCAGAAGACGGCGTCGCGCGCACGGCTGGCGGAGGCAAGCTGGGCGCCGATCTGGCCAAACGGCTGCGCGTGAAGCCCGGCTCCCGCGTCCAGCTCGGCCGGATCGACCCCGCCGAGACCTACGGCCACAGCAAGGACGAGGCCGCGGGCACCCTGCAGGCGAGCCACGATCGGCTCGAGTCGCTCCAGGAGCGTTTGTGGGCGGGCAAGGGCGGTTCACTGCTCATCGTGCTACAGGGCATCGACACGGCGGGCAAGGACGGCACCCTCCGCCACGTGATGACCGCCTTCAACCCGCAAGGCTGCTCGGTCATCGGCTTCGGCGTGCCCACCGAGGAGGAGCTGGCGCACGACTACCTGTGGCGCATCCACCGCCACACGCCCGGCCGCGGCTCCATCTCTATCTTCAACCGCTCGCACTACGAGGACGTGCTCGTGGTGCGCGTCCACGACCTGGTGCCGGCCAAGGTCTGGCGCAAGCGATACGACCAGATCAACGCCTTCGAAGCCCATCTCGCCGCCAACGGCACGACCATCCTCAAGTTCTTCCTGTGGATCTCCCCAGAAGAGCAGCGCGACCGCCTCCAGGCCCGCATCGATACGCCCGACAAGCGCTGGAAGTTCAGCCGCGGCGACATCGAGGAGCGCAAACATTGGAACGACTACCAGAAGGCGTTCGAGGCAGCCCTCTCGCGCTGTTCCACTGACGTGGCGCCCTGGTACGTCATCCCCAGCGACCGGAAGTGGTTCCGCAACCTGGCCGTGGCTGAGATCCTGGCCGACTCCATGGAGCGGATGGACCTCACCTATCCGCCGGCCGAAGACGACATCGCAGCCATCGTGGTCGAGTAGCGATGCGGCCGCCCCAGTGACGCTGCGCATCGGCTTCCGCACCTCTCCCCAGAATGTCGACTGGTCGACCCTGCAAAGCGCTTGGGCCGAGGCGGGCCAGCACGACGTGTTCGACTCGGGCTGGCTCAACGACCACCTGACCGATCCCGGCCGAGACCGGGGTGGTCCCAGCCTTGAGGCCATCACCACCCTGGCCGCGCTGGCGCACCTGGTGCCCGGCAAGGAGGTCGGTCACACCGTCCTGGCCGCCACCTTCCGCCACCCAGCGGTCCTCGCCAAGCAGGCAGTGACCATGGATCACGTCACCGGCGGCCGGTTCATCCTCGGATTGGGAGCCGGCTGGCACGTGGGGGAACACGAGTCCTTCGGCATGGAGCTACCGCCCATCGGCGAGCGGATGAGCCGGCTGGAGGCGCAGGTCCGGGTCCTCAAAGCGCTCTTCAGTGATACCGCCCATGCAGCACCGGGCGTGACGTTGGCGGCCGACCCGTATCGGCTGGATGGCGCGGTCATGGAGCCTGCGTCACTCCGATCCGGCGGGCCACCACTCTGGCTGGGCGCTCAGAAGCCGCGCGGCATGCGCCTCACTGCCCGACTGGCCGATGGCTGGAACTACGCCGCCAACCTGAGCGGCAGCGTGGACGGGTTCCGTGAACGCCATGATGCGCTGCGCCGCATCTGCGACGAGGTGGGGCGCGACCTGGCGGAGTTGACCGTCTCCGTGCAGCTCATCGTGCCCGATGACGCCGGGGAGCGGCAGCGCGCGCTGGCCGCAGCGCGCGGCTATGCGCAGGCGGGAGCGCAGGTGATCATGCTGACCATCCCGGCTGCCAGCGGGGCGGCGGGTATGCGCCGGCTCGCGACGGAGGTGGCGGTGCCCCTCCGCGATGAGCTGGCGTGAGGCTGACCGCTCTCAGGTCGGCGAGCGGAGGCGCGGAGGCGCGTAGAGGCGCGTCAGCGGGCGGGCGGAGCGAGGCGTTCCCTGATGCTCTGCAGCAGATCCTCGATGCGCTCGAGCAGCGTGGGCGGCTCGGGCACCGGCATGGAGACGCGACGCCCATCGGCCCGAACGGCGACAGCGGCGTAGCGGCGGGACCGACCCCTCTTGTCGACGATGAGTGGCTCCTCTCGACCGGATGTGGAAGGGCACGGTACACCCGCTCGCGCCGGAGTGTCCAGAGCGGCGCGGCCGGTCTGGCGAGGTCGCGATGAGCCGAACACGAGCGGCCGGATCGTCTGTGCCCCCCTCCCTGAGCATCCGCCCCGAAACCGTCGGCGATCAGGCGACCATCCACGAGGTGACGGAGGCGGCCTTCGGACGGGCTACGGAAGCGGATCTCATCGACTGCCTGCGTACGAGCGATGTATGGATCCCCAGCCTCTCCCTGGTGGCAGCTGCCGCGGACGGCCGGGTCATCGGGCACCTGCTGCTCTCCTACGCCACGCTGGCCACCGTCGACGGGCTCAAGAAGGTGCTTTCGCTGGGGCCTATCGCAGTTGAGCCGAAGCACCAACGCCGGGGCATCGGCAGTGCCCTGATCCGCGCCGGCATCGATGCGGCCGAGGCGCGAGAGGAGCCCCTGGTGGTGGTGCTGGGCCACCCCTGGTACTACCCACGCTTCGGGTTCGAGCCGGCCATCCGTTCTGGCATCGAGGCTCCTCGGCCCGTGCCCGACCACGTCTTCATGGTGCGGCGGCTGGCTCGCTGGTCGCCCTCACTGCGCGGCAAGGTCGATTACCCCGCCTGCTTCGAGGGGCTGTAGTCGACCACCGGACGGACTCGTAGGGGTCTATCGTTCGGGCGTGGCTCTCATCGTCCAGAAGTACGGCGGCACGTCGGTCGCTGACGCGGAGCGCATCCGCGCCGTGGCCCGGCGAGTCGTGGAGACGGCCGATGGCGGCGATCGGGTCTGCGTCGTCGTCTCGGCCATGGGACACACCACCGATGAGCTGCTGGGGCTGGCTGCCAGCGTGGCCCGGCTGCCGCATCCCCGAGAGCTGGACATGCTGCTCTCAGCGGGCGAGCGCATCTCCATGGCGCTTCTCGCCATGGCCGTGAATGAGCTGGGACGTGAGGCTGTCTCGCTCACGGGAGCGCAGGCTGGCGTGGTGACCGACACCCGCCATGGCAACGCACGCATCGTCGATGTCCGAGCACAGCGCTTGCACGAGACCCTGGAACGCGGGGTGATCGCCATCGTGGCCGGCTTCCAGGGCGTCTCGTCGGACGAGGACGAGACCACCCTGGGGCGCGGCGGCTCGGACATGACCGCCGTGGCGCTCGCGGCGGCGCTGAGGGCTGATGCCTGCGAGATCCACACTGACGTGGAGGGGGTCTTCACGGCCGATCCGCGCATCGTGCCCGACGCACGCCGTCTTCGGAGCATCGCCTACGACGAGATGCTGGAGCTTGCAGCCAGCGGCGCGCAGGTGCTGATGACCCGCTCCGTGGAAGTGGCGCGGACCCATGGCGTGCCGCTCCACGTACGCCCGTCATGGACCGACGGCGAGGGAACCTGGGTCCGACAGGAGGAGGACATGGAACGACCGATCATCTCGGGCATCGCACACGACCGGTCCGTGGCCAAGGTGGTCATCTGGGGCGTGCCCGATCGACCGGGCGTCGCTGCGCGCGTGTTCCGGCCACTGGCCGAGGCCGGCGTGAACATCGACATGATCGTCCAGAACGTCTCTGCCCGGGGTCGCACGGACATCTCCTTCACGGTCCCCTCGGCCGATCTCGCGCGGGCGGAGCCCATCGTGGAAGGGATCCGTGATGCCGTAGGGGCGGAGGGCGCCGTGAGCGACGACGACATCGGCACGGTCTCGCTGGTGGGTGCCGGACTGAGGACCCATCCCGAGGTCACCGCGGAGCTGTTCGCCGCGCTTGCCGATGCGGACATCAATATCGAGATCATCTCCACCTCCCCCATCCGGATCTCCTGCGTCGTGCGGCGCAGCGAGCTGGATCGGGCGGTCCGGCACATCCACGAGCGATTCGCATTGGGCCAGGAGGCCATCCACGAAGAGGTCACGCCACCCTCCGCGCGAGCCGCGTCGTGAAGCTCGTGGTGGTGGGCGCGACGGGCGCGGTCGGCTCGGTGATCATGACCATCCTCGATGAGCGCGACCTGCCGATCAACGAACTGGTGCCCGTGGCCACGGCCCGCTCGGCAGGGTCGACCCTCGCCCATCGGGGTACGCCGGTGACCGTCCAGCTCCTTGCCGCGGAGGTGTTCGACGGGGCTGACATCGCCTTGTTCGACGTGCCCGACGAGGTCTCCCTGGAGTGGGCGCCCATCGCAGTGGCGCGCGGCGCGACGATCGTTGACAACTCGGCCGCCTGGCGCATGTCGCCGGATGTGCCGCTGGTCGTGCCTGAGATCAATCCAGAGGCTGCCGTCTCTCCCGTGCGAGGGATCATCGCCAGTCCCAATTGCACGATGCTCACGGTGGTGGTGCCGCTCGCGCCGCTGCACAGCGCGGCGGGCGTCCGGCGGGTCATCGTGTCCTCCTACCAAGCCGCCTCGGGTGCGGGCAAGCCGGGCGTCGATGAGCTATGGACGCAGATCCGTCACGTCGCGGGTGCGTCGGAAGGCACGATCACCAGCGGACGGGCTGGGGATGTGCTCCGGCCCGGCACGACCTTCGCTCATCCCCTAGCACTCAACGTGATCCCGCGTATCGGCTCACCGCAGGAAGGCGGCTACACCAGCGAAGAGGTCAAGCTGGCCGAGGAGACGCGCAAGGTGCTGGGCCTACCGGACCTGGCGTTGTCCGCGACCTGCGTGCGGGTGCCCACCATGCTGGGACACGGCGTCTCGGTCCATGCCGAGTTCGAGCGGCCCATCGACGTCGAGGAGGCGCGCGACATCCTTGCGGCGGCCCCTGGCGTGGAGCTTCGCGATGACACAGCCGCGCACATCTACCCCACGCCGCTCGAGGCGGCCGGGCGCGATCCGGTGTTCGTGGGTCGGATCCGCCAGGATCCGCGCGACCCATGCGCGCTCGAATGGTTCGCCGTGACCGACAACCTGCGCAAGGGAGCGGCGCTGAACACGATCCAGGTCGCGGAGCTGGTGGCCGCTCGGCTGTCCGGCCGTCAGCGGCGGTCGTAGCGGCGGCAAGGGGCCGCGGCGTGCCGTCCGACGGTGGTGGCGGCGTGCCGTCC
>JBBJNS010000076.1:0-10921 GCA_037720745.1 Candidatus Limnocylindrales bacterium | reverse complement strand
CGCGTGCCGCGGCGGCCACCGCCCGCAGGACGCGGGCCTCCTCGAGGCGCACGGGGTCGGACGTGCCTATCTCGCCCAGGATCCCGGCCCGGATGTCCGTCTCGCCGATGCCCGCCTTCGCGTCGGTGACCAGGCGCGCGGTGATCTCGGCCTCCGTGGCGTGCGCCACCCAGGGTTCGTGGGTGGGGCCAAGGTACTGGCCCGTGCCCTGGACGACGTGGACGCCCGATCGCTGGGCGATCGTCCGAACGCGCACCGGGTCACGCCCAAGGGACGGCGGCGTCAGCTCCACGATCGTGCGGCCTCCGGCGGCGAAGAACGACGCGATCTCCTCGACGGCGAGGTCCGCATCGGTCAGTCGGTAGTTGTCCGGATGCACGCCCGGATTCCAACGCGCCTCGGCGGCGATGTCCGCATCCCAGGGACCCAGGTCGTCCCCCGCGTATCCGTGGACCGCCAGGAGCGGACTCGAATCCATCCACAGGTGCTCATGCATGCTGGTCGGGCCCAGCGCATCGACCGGCACGGGCCCGGCGACCGTCATGGCCAGCCCGCCGGTCGTCACCTGAAGTGCACCGTGCCGGAATAGCGGTCCTCCGTCACGCCCGCCAGCTCGACGAGCAGCACCACCTCGTGCGGGCCGGCGTCGACGGCCACCGGCAGCTGCAGCTCCGCGGTCTGCTGGCGGCGCACATAGAAGCCGCGTTCCGGCCCGAGATCAGCGACCGCGATGGGCAGGCCGGTCTCACCGACGGTCGGGTTCAGGAGGGTCAGGCCGGCGGCGGGCACATCGACGCCGTCCAGTCGGAGGCGGGCTCCACTGAGGTAGCGCGAGACCGCGCCCGGATTGGTCAGCTCGAGCACCGCTGTCCCGACGGCACCGGCCCGCCCGGTGAGCACCAGTCGCTCCGGCCAGTACCGTTCGACGAACGAGCGGAGGTCCTCGAAGGGGTCCACGTCCTCGCCGCGCAGGACCGCTGCCGCGCGATCCGCCAGGAGAGCGACCGCCGCGTCCAGCTGCGCCGCCCCACGCTCGGCATCCACGGTGAAACGAGGGTTTGGGCCGTACACACCCAGGACGGTCGCGCTCGGGTCCTCCGGCAGCCGGTCGGTGGCGACCAGCGAGGGCTCCAGCGCCGACAGCCAAGACGTCTCCATCGTCGAGGCGTGGTCCACGGCGACGGGCCAGTCCGTGCCCAGACCCGTGCCCAGGGCGGCGTTGAGTTCCAGATAGCACAGCCCCATCGCCCGGAGCCCGATGTCCTCCGCCTCCACCTCGACGCACACGCGCTTGATGAGGGTCTGGCGCAGGGCCTCGGCGACGAGCGGCGGCTCGTAGCGGAACGACCATGGCAGCGCCAGCGTGCCGAGCGTCAGGTACGACCAGGGCAGCACGACGCCACCGAGGCGCTCCGCGGCGCGAACGAGCAGGCCTTGTCCGGTGATGCCATCGGTGCCGTTGGGCAGGTGGTCGGCGTGGAACTCCAGGGCGCCCATCGGGACCCAGGCGACCGGCGCACGTGCCATCGCCGCGGCGATCTCCGCGGGGCGGAGCCGATCCAGTCGAACCTCGGGTGCAGCCACCAGGGATCCTCGCTCAGTCGATCAGGAAGCCGCCATTGATGTCAGTGACCTCGCCCGTGATGTAGCCGGCGTACTCCGAGGCGAGGAAGGCGACGAGCGAGGCGACCTCGTCCACGGTCCCGAAGCGTCCCACCGGGATGCGGCTCACCAGGTCGCGCGTATCAGCGATCATGGGCGTGTCGATGAGCGCCGGGGCCAGGGCGTTGGCCGTGATGCCGTGCTTGGCGTACTCGTTGGCGATGGACTTCATGAGCGTCATGACCCCGGCCTTGCTCGCCGCGTAGGCCGCCACGGAACGCGATCCGCCGGCCTTGCCCGCGCTAGATCCGATGCCGATGATCCGTCCGTAACCCGCCTCGCGCATGGCCGGCAGTGCACGTCGCGCGCAGAGGAAAGCGCCGGTCAGGTTGATGGCCATGGTCCGATCCCAAAGCTCCCGGGTCGTCTCCTCGAACGGGACGATGGGATAGATCCCGGCGTTGAGGACCAGCACGGCCGGCGAGCCCAGCTCGGCCTCGACCTTCGCGAAGGCCGCCTCCACGGCAGCCTCCTCGCTGACGTCGCAGGCGACACCGAGGATGCCCTCATGACCGGGGGCCTCCAGGTCCAGCGCTGCGACCTTGGCGCCGTTGCCCGCCAGGACCTCCGCGATGCGCTGACCGATGCCACGCCCCGCGCCCGTCACGACCGCTACTCGGCCGGCCAGCCCCTCTACCTTGATCACTCGCAGACTCCTTTCCGTGCGCCACTCCGTCGCCGCCGCTGGTTACGTTTCCAGACAGCCATTAGCATACCGCCAGACGCTCCGGAGGAAGGCATGCGGATCGGCATCGACAGCTACTCGTACCACCGGCGATACGGCGAGCACCGGACCGCAGAAGCACCTTCGACCCATGCCGCCTGGCCGCTGGAGCCGCGCCCCGCCCTGCGCCACGCGCGCGCCGTCGGGGCGGAGGTCATCTTCCTGGAGACCTGCTACCTGCCCGAGCCGGAGATGATCGACGAGACGGCCCTGTCGGAGGCAGGACCGGTAGCGGTCGGGTTCTCGTGGGGCCATCCCTGGCCCCCTGGGCGGTTCCACGGCCTTGACGGCGGGCGTTCGTATGGTGCCGAGCAGGAGCTGGGCCGCTGGATCGAGGCCGCCGCTCGCTTCGGACACGACGTGCTGCGCATCACGGCCGGCAGCCCTGCCTCACGCGGCGACGAACCGGCCGCTGTCCTCGTCGAGCGCCTGGTCGGGCCGGTCCGCCGCGCCGCCGATCATGCCGCCGAGCGCGGTATCCGACTCGCCCTGGAGAACCACGGTGACCTGCGCGTCGCGGACATCCTGGACCTGCTGGCCCGGGTGGACCGCCCCAGCCTCGGCGTGTGCCTGGACAACGTCAACCTCGTCCGGGTAGGTGACGGCATGGCGGAGGGTACGCGCGCACTCGCTCCACACACGCTGCTCGTCCAGCTCAAGGACCATGAGGCCGGCGACCCCACGGTGTGGGGCGGACCCGTGTGCACTGCCCTGGGCGAGGGCGTGGCCGACCGGGACGGCTTGCTCGGCATCCTGTCCGCGGCCGGCTTCGATGGTCCCGTCTGCGTCGAGCTCGCCTCGCTGGGCCCGGCGGACGTGGATGAGCTGGCCATGATCGAACGCAGCGTCAGCTGGCTTCGGAAGCACCTTCCGCAGCAGCCTTGACGGATCGGCTCAGCTCATGCCTCGACCACGAGGCGGTCCACGTGGCGGTGGAACCAGTCGATGCGCAGCCGGGGAGGGTCGTCGTCGCGGGCGATACGCAGGTTCGGCGTCCGTTCGAGCAGTCCGCGGGTCGCCGTGACGATCTCGGCACGGGCGAGCTGGTAGCCGATACAGAAATGTTTCCCGCGACCGAAACCCAGATGGTTGGCGACGCCATCGATCCGGCCGCCGGCGCGGCTCTCCTTGCCCAGGCGAAGATCCGGACGGGCGATGTCGAACCGACGCGGCTCTGCGAAGACCGTCTCGTCATTGTTCGCGGAGATCAGCGCCACGCGCACGATCTCGCCCGCGGTGATGGTCTGCCCGTGCCACTCGGCATCCCGGCGCAGCTCTCGATCCTCATAGACGACCACGCCGTCTCGGCGCATGAACTCGGAAAAGGCCGCGTCGACCAGGCTGGCATCAGAGCGCAGGGCGGAGAGGGTCTCGGGGTGCTCCAGGAGGATGGCCACGAAGTTGGCCAAGCCCCGGTCGGTCGTCTCCCCGCCGGCGACCATCATCAAGGCGATGAACGAGGCGATCTCCTGCCGCGACAGCCGCTCGCCCGCTTCCGTGCGGCCGTGGGCGATGCCCGAGATGAGGTCCGTCCCGGGCCGTGTCGTGCGCTCCTCGATGAGGCCGTCGATGTGGGAAGTGAAGGCAGCATGTGCCTGGATGCCCACCGTCCGGCCGGGCTCCTCCCCGGACAGTGCGGCGATCACCTTGGCCGTCACCTCCGCCAGATAGACGTCGTCGTCCTCGCGCATGCCCAGGATCGTGGCGATGACCTTCAGCGGCAGGGGAGCGGTGAGTGCTGCGATGAGGTCTATCGGACCTGTCGCGGGGAACTTGTCGAGAAGGTCCTCGACGACGGAGTCGATGAGCGGCAGATAGTTCGTCTCGAGCTTTCGACCGACCAGGACGGGAGCGACGATGGAGCGTCGCACGTCATGGTCGTCACCGTCCATCTGCACCATGGTGGGCCCGATCACGTCGGTGAAGATCCGCTCGTAAGGCGCCGTGGAGTAGGTCTCGTGGTCCCGGAAGACCTCCGCGACATCGTCGTAGCGGGTCAACAGCCAGCGATCGTCCACCGTGTCGTGGAACAGCGGCTGGTCGTGGCGCAGCCGCTCCCAGACCGGGAACGGATCATCGAAGTACGCCGCCTCGTGGAGGTCCCGCGGCTCGACGGTCATCTCTGGGCTCCTGCGCCTTGAAAGTGAGGGGCCGCCGCCGGGAGGAGCTCGGCGACGGCCCTTGGGTGACTCAGGGGCGGCAAGGGGTCAACCAGCCCCGGGTAACCCGGAAGTGATCACGGGAAGCTCGCGGGCGCCGTGCGCCTTCGAGCCGAACGAGGTCGGCTTGGTGCGCCCGACCCGTTCGTAGTACTCGGCAGGGACCTGGGTGGGATCCTTGAACATCTGCCACTGGCACTTGGGCGCCTCTCCGACGGCCGTGCGGTCCGCGTCGTAGAGCGGTGGATCGATGACCCGCACGGGATACCCGAAGCGGTCCATGGGCATCTCCTCCATGAGGATGATGCAGTGGGTGCAGTAGAGGCAGACACCCGGCGTGTAGTGGTTCCAGGAGTGCTTCTCCTCGGTCACGGTCCAGTCGTAGGGTGGCTGCATGCGCGGGCCGGTGCCCTCTATGGGATCGCCCCGCAGCGTCCGGCCGCCGGAGCCGCAGGGGTCGAAGCGGAGGACGAAGCGGTCGTCGAGCTCGATGAGCTCCATGTCCCCTGTCCGCTCGGGACCCACCAGATGCCCGCGCATCGCCTCGCAGGCGACCAGCATCAGGATCTCCAGCGACTCGTCCCAAGGGTGCTTGTCGACATCGAACTTCTCGTAGCGCCACACGAAGAGCGGCAGCAGCACGCGGTCGTACATGTCGCGAATGGCCGGCTCACCGAGCTGCTCCTTGATGAGCGACATCAGCGCGTAGGTGTGGTCGACGTCGCGGTCGTGGCACTGGCGCCAGGTCTCCTTCATGACATCGAGCC
This sequence comes from Candidatus Limnocylindrales bacterium, assembly GCA_037720745.1. Classification (GTDB taxonomy): domain Bacteria; phylum Chloroflexota; class Limnocylindria; order Limnocylindrales; family CSP1-4; genus Palsa-1032. The sequence goes on along the minus strand of JBBJNS010000076.1, from coordinate 5,609 downwards.
GCTGCTTGGCCTCCTCGGGCTGCTCGCGGTAGGAGGCCGCGGTGAAGTCCTGGACCTGCGAGAGGAAGCGGTCCCAGTGCTTGCGCGGGTGCCACGGTGAGCCGTCGGGGAGCGTCGCGACGGCCACCGCCTGGTCGTTGCGGGCCTGGATGACCGCTTCGTCCACGCCCTTCTCGCGCAGGTAGCCGTTGAGGTCGCCGATCCACTGGCGGTAGAGCGTGAAGCAGACGTTGGCCTCGTCCACGAAGTAGCTGCCCAACTGCGCCGCCTCGTCCCATCGCGCGCCGTCCAGTGCGTCGATGATCTTGCGGTACGTGGAGACCTTCTGGTCCTCCCACGGTCCCAGCCGCACGCGCCGGCCGAGCAGCTCCGTAAAGGCGATGGTCGTCTCGGTCACTGGGATGGGCCTCCCGCGCTCGACTACGATGGGGGACGATACCGGTACCGTTTGCAGGCTTCGGCGGCAACGATACCACGCCGTCTCGTACGCCTGCCCGCCGGAGGTCGTTTGACTGCCCAACTTCTCGTCCCGTGACCGAGGTCGTGGCGGGCCTCCTGTCGGCGGTCGCCAACGCCATCGGCGGCGTGTTGAGCAAGGGTCTTGCTCAGCGCTACCCGGCGCGACAGCTCATCGGGCCGCTCTTCGCGCTCAACGCGCTGCTGGTGCTGCCCGCCGCACCGTTCGTCGACTGGACGTGGTCGGTGGAGATCGTGGCGCTGCATCTCGTGTCGGTGGCGCTGCTGGTGATGACCTCTCTGGCGATCTGGGACCTGTATGACCATGGCAGTGCCGCAGCCACCGTCACTGCGCAGTCGATCAGCCCGCTACCGGCCGCCCTGGCAGTGGCCATCCTGTTACCCGGGACCCTGGAGCCCGCCCATGTCGTGGCGGCCGTGGTGGTGGTGCTTGCCGTACTGATGGGACTGAGCGGGTCGTTCGGTGCGCTGAGCCGGCGGCGCAGCATGGCCACCGTGCTGATCGCGGCGGTGGGGACCGGTCTCGTGACGGTCATGGGTCGCCTGCTGGCCGACAGGGACGTGGGCGTCGTGGAGGCGTATCTCGTCCGCGCGGCGCTGGCCGCGGTGGTCTGCTCCATCCTGGTCCCGCCGCGGGACGTGCCCCTCCGGTCGCTCCCCCGCATGGTGCCTCGGGCCTTCTTCATCACGGCCCACTTCCTGCTGATCCTCGTCGGGGTCCAGGATGGCAACCCGGCAGTGGTGCAGACCGCCGTGGCCACAGCTCCGTTGGTCAGCCTCGGTTTCGAGGCGGTGGCCACGCGGCGGCGGCCGCCAGGCCGGCTCATCGCGGCGGCCGCGCTGGCCATGGTCGGCGTCGCTGTGATCGCTCTGGCGAGATGACGACTGGTCGGTCGACTCAGCGATCCCGTGCCCACCAGGCAGCCGCCACAAGCCCGACCCCACCAAGGATCAGCAGCAGGACGAGTATCAGGTACCAGCTCGGGTCGGGCGAGTCGGTCAGGGCTTCCACGATCGCCTCCCAAAGTCGGGCTGACCGGTGACACGCGGGCAGCGCCAGGGGCGACTCAGGCTGGTACCGTTTGCAGGTACCGTTTCAGCCGATACCTGTCCCGCGTCGATCATCGAGGAGGGCCCATGGAACGCGCCGTCTTCTATCTTCGCCTCTTTCCTGGCACGGAAGCCGAGTATGACCGACGCCACGCCCCCGTCTGGCCCGAGCTGGCGGCCGAGATCCGCGAGTCGGGCCTGCGCAACATGTCCGGCTTCCGCCGCGGCACGGATGTCTGGTACTACCTGGAGGGTGAGCCGGACGTCGAGGCCGCCTTCGCCGTCCATGGCTCAAAGCCGGCGAATCAGCGCTGGAATCAGTACTTCCGAGACGTCATCGCCCAGATCACCGACGACAGCGGTGACTTGCTCTGGTACGACGAGGTCTTCCACGCCGGCGGGCGCGCGCTCGAGGGCCCCTTCGAGCGCGCGCTCTTCGGCTTGGTCATCGATCCCGAACGAGCCGCGGACTATGAGGCCATCCACACCGAGCCCTGGCCGGACATGATGGCCGCCATCGAGGCCTCCGGATTCCGCAACTACACGGGCTTCCGGCGCGGCGCACACGTCGTCTACTACGGCGAGTTCTACCCCGACATGGCGACCGTCTTCGGCCGCATGGTCGAGCAGGAGGTCAACGCGCGCTGGGGCAAGGCCTTCGAGGGCATCATCACCACCATCACCGACGCGGACGGGAAGCTCATCACGGCCGACGAGGTCTTCCACCAGGACTGACCATGCCCCGCAGCTCCGACGACCGCGCGATCCGTCGACCCAGGGTCGGGGTCATCCACCCGTACTGGACGCTCTGGGAGCACACGGCCGGGCCGACCTTCCGTGAGGACCGTATGACGCTGGCTCGCGACGTCGCCGCGGACCTGGCCGACACCGTGGAGCCGGTCGCTGTGGTGGAGATCGCCTCGTCTGAGGATGGTGCGACCACCGGACGGCGTTTCGCCGATCTGGACGTCGAGGTGGTGCTGGTACTTCAGACCATGGCCGTGCCGGCGGCCTGGACGATGGCCGCCATCGAGATGCTGCCCGGCGTCCCTGCGGTGATCTGGGCGCTGCACGAGAGCGGGCTCGTGGAGGGTGGCTTCGATCATGGCTCCATCACGACCCAGGGGGCCACGGTGGGCGCGCCGATGCTCTCCAACCTCCTGTCGCGTACCGACCGGCCGTTCGAGCTGATCCTGGCTCGCCGCTCGGACCCGGACGGGCTGGGCCGCGTACGCGCCGCGCTGCGACTGGCAGGCATCGCCCGCGGCATCGCTCAGAGCCGGCTGGGACGCATCGGCCGCCCGCTCGACGGCTACGCTCATGTCGATGTCGATGATGCCGAGCTGCGAGCGGCCACCGGCATCGAGCTCGTGGCCGTCGACCCCGACGAGGTGGTGGAGCGCTACCTCGCGGTCGCCGATGGCGATGTCCGGGCTCTCGAAGCCGACGTTCGTCGCGACTGGACCATCGAGGGCGACGTGGTCGAGGGCGAGTCGCTGGAGCGTTCGCTGCGGGCGGCGCTGGCGCTGGAGGCTGTGGTCGATGCCCACGACCTGGACGGTGGAGCCTTCAACTGCCACGTGGCGCAGTTCCGCTTCGGCGAGCCCATCGGCATCGCGCCCTGCTGGGCACTCGGCCGCCTGACATCGAACGGTCGGCCCTTCACCTGCACGGGGGACATCGTCACGGCCGTGGCCATGCTCACCACCAAGCGCCTCGGCGGAGCCGCCGTGTACCAGGAGATCGAAGCCATCGACTACGCCACGGGCGAGGTCGTCATCGCCAACTCTGGCGAACACGATCTGGCCTGGCTGGCGCCCGGCGAGCGACCGCGGCTGCGCCGCAACGGCTGGTTCTGCGGCAAGGACCCGCACTGCGGGGTCTGCGCGGCATTCGAGCCGGCCCCGGGCCCGGCCACGCTGGTCGGCTTCACGCCACATCCGCGATCGCGCGGCGGCTTCCGCTACGTCGTGGCGCGCGGCGAGCTGACCGCGCGGCGCTTCCCCGAGACGGGCACGGTCAACGGTGCCTTCCGCTTCACGGACGGATCGGTGGAGGCAGCGTGGGGTCGCTGGGCCAGCGCCGGCGTCAACCATCACAGCTCAGCCACTCCCGGCGATCTCTCCGCGGATGTCGTGGCCGTTGCCGGACACCTGGGCATCGACGCGGTGGTGGTGTGACGGTGGTCGAATGACGGTGATCGCCTCCCGGCCCGCGGCGCCGGTCTCGCTGCGCGACCTGCGGGATGTGGACCCGTATCCGGCCTACGAGCTCATGCGCGCACGCGGTCCTGTGGTGTGGGATGGCCCCATGGACGCGTGGCTGGTGCTCTCGCACGATGCCTGCACCTTCGTGGAGCGCCGGGAAGACCTGTTCGAGGAGCCGACCGGGGCGTTGCCCGGCGCTGCGGAGATCGTCGGACGGCGAGACTTCCGTTCCCTCGTCGGGGCGGACCACGAGGTCCTGCATAGGTCCCTCTCGCATGCCTGGCGGCCTGATCCGATCGCGCCGCTGGCCGTGGCGGCGGTGCGGCCGCTGGTGGCTGAGCGGCTGGCTGGCCTGGCCCCGGCTGATTCGTTCGAGCTGTTCGCGGACTTCGCCCGGCTACTACCGATCGCCGTCATCGCTCGCGTACTGGGCCTGCCCGACGCCGACGCCGAGACGCTCGATCGGGCCAAGGGCTGGATGGAGGCCGTGCTCGCCTGGCGCCACTCCTACGGCGAGGACCCGGACAGTCGTGCTGCCGCCGTGGAGGCGACACGGCTTCTGGAGCCGGCGCTGCTCGATACCGTCCGCGAGCGGCGCGATCAGCCACGCGACGACGCCATCAGCTTCCTCTGGGCGAAAGGCCGCGAGGTGGCAGCCGATTGGGGCGAACAGGACGTGCTGGACAATGCCAAGTTCCTCTTCGAGGGCGGCTCCGAGACGACCGCTTTCCTCGTCTGCAACGCCGTTCATCGCCTGCTGGAGCAGCCGCTCGTCGCCAGGGACGCGACGCTCGCGGCGTCCGATGCCCTGGCCCGCTTCCTGGAGGAGGTGCTGCGCCACTCGACGGTGGTGCATCTCCGAGCGCGCCGCGCGACCGCGGACGTGGAACTGGGTGGCGTGACCATCCATGCCGGCGAGCGGGTCATCGCGGTCAACGCCGCCGCCAACCGCGACCCGGCCCGTTGGGAGCGCCCGGACGCGTTCGATCCTGAGCGGCCTCGGCTGTGGGGGCATCTTGCGTTCAACGTCGGGCCGCGGCACTGCGTCGGCGCGCATCTGGCGCGGATGGAGGCGACAGAGGCCCTCCTCGGGTCGTGGCGCGCCTTCCCCGACCTCGCACGGACGCCTGGAACGACGGAGACGACTCCGATGGGGTTCGTGTCAAGGGCGTCGCGGCCGATCCACCTCAGCCATGCGCCGGTGACATCGGAGGAGGCGGCGAGGCGGGTGCTCAGCGCCAGGGCGTCGGGATCGGCAGGTCCGTGACCGAGATGAGCCCCGCCGGCGCGGCGACGAGCAGGGGCAGGAGATTGGCCAGGGCGGCGGCCGTCGTCGACTGAGGATCGAAGCCGGGCGTGACCGCGGCGCGGATGTTCGGGATGCCGTCGATCTCGTACGAATCCTGCGGTGTGAGCCCGGCCGACACCGGCTCCACGTGGCCCACGAACTCCGCGCTGAACCAGGGCCGAGCGTCGACGTACCCGATGGTCCGCTGGAGCATCCCGGCCGACTCGCCGGCCGCCACCCCGACCGCGCTGGTCGTGATGCCACGGTCCGCGAGGATCGGCTCCACGGTCTCCTCGATGCGCTCGAGGTCCACGCCGAGCCGCCGGGCGAACGTCCGGATGGTGTGCGGGAACCCGATGTGGCCGAAGACCGACCGTACGCGGACCCCGGCCGCGAAGTCGCCCGGCGAATAGCCGATGCCCAGGCGACGCTGCACCGTGGCGCTGAACCCAGACAGATCGACCACGCGCCGGGTGGTGATCCGGTCGACGCGCCAGAGTGCGCCCGTGAGTGCGAGCCCCACCACCTCGTAGATGTAGCCGGGGTTGGCGCCCGCTCCCATGACCGTGACGCCAGCCTCTCGGGCG
>JBBJNS010000007.1:0-35583 GCA_037720745.1 Candidatus Limnocylindrales bacterium | reverse complement strand
ATCAGGTTGGCCGCCCATCGTGGCGTCTGAGCGCCTCGTGGAAGGAGACCACGCTCTGCCGTATGCCGTACGACTACGCTTCCTGACAAGGCACCGTACGGCGTACGAATGACCTCCCAAGGGAGTCCACCGCGGGCTACAGTGATCGAGGACATCGATGAAGGCCATCATCCAGCCGCGCTACGGCTCACCGGACGTGCTGCGACTCCAGGAAGTGGAGAAGCCGGTGCTCGAGGACGACCGCGTGCTCGTGCGTGTCCGCGCCTCCTCCGTCAACGCCGCCGATTGGCGTCAGCTGCGCGGCAAGCCATATGCCGCCCGCCCGATGATGGCGGGGTCCGCACGCCCAAGTCGGGCGCCGTAGGCATCGATGCGGCGGGCATCGTGGAGGCGGTGGGCAAGGACGTGACGCACGTCGCGCCCGGCGACGAGGTGTACGGCATGCGCAACGGCGCCTTCGCCGAATACGTGAGCGGCCGCACTTTCGTGCTCAAGCCGGCGAACCTCACGTTCGAGCAGGCGGCCGCCGTACCTGTGGCCGGCGGAACAGCGCTCATCGCGCTCCAGGACAAGGGCGCCATCCGGGCCGGGCAGCGGGTCCTCATCACGGGCGCGGGCGGCGGCGTGGGCACCTTCGCCGTGCAGCTGGCCAAGGCGTTCGGCGCCGCCGTGACCGCCGTTTCCCGCACCGCCAACCTGGAGCTGATGCGCTCTCTGGGCGCGGACCACGTGATCGACTACACGCGCGAGGACTTCACCCAGCGGCCGGAGCGCTACGACCTGGTCGTGGACGTCGGCGGCCGGCCGTCCGTGCGCGCTATCCGGCGGACCCTGACGCCGGCCGGGACGCTCGTCCTCGTCGGCGCCGGTCCGGGCGACTGGGTTGGACCGCTGACCCGCTTCGTCACCGGGACCCTCCGATCGCGCGTCCTGAAGCAGCGGGTGGTCGGCTTCTACGCGCAAGTGACCAGGGAGCACCTGCTGGTCCTAAAGGAACTCATCGAGGCAGGAAAGGTCACGCCGGTCATCGATCGCACATATCCGTTGAGCGAGGCCGCCGAGGCGATCCGCTACGTCGAACCGGGTCGCGCCAAGGGAAAGGTCGTCATCACCGTCTGAGGCTGCCGTGACCGGCGCGGAACGAACCTAGCCCTGAGAGAGCTGACGCACCGCATCTGAGTCGTCAGGGCTGACCCCATCAAGCTCGCCGTCGCGCGCCAGCCGCACGATGTGCCCCGATCGATTCGGTCATGCCCTGAGGAGGGGCACTCCGTACGCTTCGAAGCTGGTGTCGCGCGTCATGATGGTCAGGCCTTCGACCATCGCCTGGGCGATGAGCATCCGGTCGAACGGGTCACGATGGTGTCTCGGCAGATCACCGGCCGCGGCGGCGTGCTCGAAGCGGATGGGTAATGGGCGGAATGACTGCTTCGCCACCGCGGCCGCGAGATCCTGCGGCGCCTCGAGCCTGCCCTGCGCTCGCTTGATGGCGATCTCCCAGGCCGATGCTGCGGACACCAGGATGTCCTGGGCGCCGTCCTCGATGAGTTCTCGCGCTTCTGGCCAGACCTCTTCGGGAGCGAGCAGCGTCCAAAGCAGGACATGTGTGTCGAGAAGCAGCCTCACTCCTCGTCATCCTCGCCGTAGAACCACTTCTCGATGGTCGCATCGAACTCGTCGAAGTCCGGTGCCATCGTCGCCTTTCCGCGCCACACGCCCAGCTGTCGCCGCTTGACGGGGGGAACGTAGGCGACCAGCTTCGCGACGGGCTTCCCGGCCCGGCCGATGATGATCTCCTCGCCCGCCGCCGCGCGGTCGACCAGCCGGGATAGATGGGTCTTGGCTTCGTGGATGTTGACCTGAGCCATGGTCGAAGACTAGGCGACTGGACTTAGTCCGGTCAAGTAGGATCCGCTCCTGCTCAGCCCTCGGGCCAGTGCTCCTGGAAGACCAGCTCCTCGAGAGGTAACCGGGCCTCCCCTGGCGCCGACTTGGGAGCGCGGGCCGCGTCGGTCGGGTGTCCCAGCGCCAGGACGGTGCGGACGATGTGGTCGGTCGGAAGCTTCAGCATGGCGCCGATCGATTCCAGGACGTCGGGCCGCACCCAGGCGATGCCCGCGCCGAGGCCCAGCAGCGAGGCTGCGATGAGCATCCGCTCGGCGGCGCGACCGTCGTCGTAGGCGTGCGAGATAGCGCGGTCCGGGGCGGCCGGCAGGGTGATGGCGATGGCCGCCATCGCGGTGCCCAGGGAGCGGGTCTGCGGCAGCCCCGTCTCCGCGATCTTCCGGATCGAGCCCACGTCACGGATGACGATGAACCGCCAGGGCTGGGTGTTGCGGCTGCTGCCTGACCAGCGCGCCACCTCCAGGATCGAGTCGAGATCCGCCTGGTCGACCGGCTCCCTGGTGAACTCGCGATACTGACGCACCCGCCGCAGCCCTCGGAGCAGGTCGGATGGCGTTCCTGCACGATCGGGTGTGGGTCTTCCGGCATCCATGGGCGCCACGATACCGCGGCAGGCGATGTCAGCCCTCCGCGGCGGTCAACCGTCCGGGAGGCGGCCACGATCAGCCGCCCGTCTGGTTCCCTGCCTAGCGAGGGTGGATGAGCTGCGACAGGGCGTCAGTCGCGGGCTCGATCCACGGCAGGCCGGCGACGGCGCCAAAGGCGCCATCAGCAGATACCAGCGCATCCGCGCCGCGATCCATGGCCACGGCTGCCAGGACGGCGTCGAAGGCGCCCAGAGCGGGATGACGCTCGAACAGCTCCAGCCCGTGATCCAGGTGCTCCGGCGTCGTGACCAGCAGGTCGAAGGCTGCGGCATACCGCCGTGCGAGGCGGACGGCATCATCGCGACCTTGTCGGCGCGCGCGGATGTGCGCGAACTCCTGGATCACTTCGACGGTCGTGGTGGCCTCGATGCGAGCATCAGCGTGGGCCTCCAGCAGACGTCGGCACGGCTCACGCAGCGGGTGGTCAGAACCGACCGCATAGGCGAGGACCGTCGTGTCCAGCAGGATCACCTTGTCGACTCGAAGGCCTCAGCGAGCTCACGACGCAGGTCCGCGGGATCGCTCGGGAGGTCCATGGGTTCGGCCGCCAAGATGTCTGCGACCGCTTCCCGGCGGCGTTCATCCGAGGCCGGCATCCCGTCGATCGCCCCGCGGATGACAGAGGCCACGGACACCCGCCGGCGTTTCGCCTCTCGCGCCACCTTGCTGTAGCGCGGCTCGTCAAGCAAGATCTGTACGCGACGGTCCAAGATGTGCATGTGCATACGCTAACACATGTGGCCGGGTAGTTGATCCGCTGGCTCTTGACGCTGCCGGTTCGCCGCGCGGTCCGGCCCTGGATCAGCCGACTCGCGCAGATGCTCCGATGAGGACGACCTCCGCGGTCGCCGCATTGCGATACGTATGCGGAAGCCGACCCGGAAACGACGCGGTGTCGCCCATCTCCAGGATGTGGACCGTGTCCAGGATCTCCAGCTGCGCTGTACCCGCCACGCAGTGGATGAACTCCTCGCCGGAATGGGACAACCCACCGTCGATCGCCGCACCGGGTGCGAGCCGCACCAGGAACGGCTGGAGATTGCGCACCGGTTGCGATGAGAGCAACAGCACGCTGCCTCCCTCATCCACTGGGAGTCGCTTAGCTTCGGCGGCGGGGACGATCTCGACCGAGGGGCCGACCGATCCCACGAGGTCGCTGATCCATACGCCATAGAAGTCAGCGATGCGCAGCAGGCGCGAGACCGACACGTCCGAGTCGCCCGCCTCGAGCATCGCGATGAACGAGCGGGACAGTCCCGTGCCGAGCGCGACATCGGCCAGTCCGAGCCGGCGCCGGACGCGGAGCATCCGCAGTCGCTCCCCCAAGAGGCGGCGCTCCTCGTTGACCGCGTCGGCCGGGGCGCGTCCAGCGCCGGGAGCCGCGCTGGGGGCGCCCTCGACCGTCAATGGGCTGCGTGTCGCACGGCCTCTGCTCATGTTCCCTCCTGTTTACGAAGTCCAGTATATTGGACAACTTAACCTAGGCGTCAGTCTATTGACAGACTGGGGTACTCTCAGGGCTGAGTCGCCGTGCCGGAGATGTTCGGAGATCGGACAGAGCACGGCTTGAGGAGGAAGGATGCACGCAACGCGCCCACGACATCTCATCCTGATCGGGCTTCTGATGGCTTTGGTGGTCGGCTGCCAGGGCGCTGCGCCCGGAAGTTCGCCCACGGCTGCCGGCACTCACGCTCCTCCAGCCAGCGGTCCCGCAGCCACGGGCGGCGGCGCGGGCTCGCCAGCTACCAGCGGCGATATCGACCCGGCCAAGCTGTCGGGTGCCGCTCTGCTCCTGACGCAGCAGCGCGGCGACCGTGGCGTCATCGACTCACTGGTGGCCGGCTTCGAATCCGGCACCGACAGACTTGGCTATGAGGATGCCCAGATCGTCCAGCTCGATGATCCGGCAACATACGAGCAGACCATCCGCCAGGTGGCGGACTCCGGCGTGTCCATCATCGTGGCCACTTTCCCGCCCATGATCGACTCCGTCAAGGCGGTAGCGCCCGACTATCCCGACATCAACTTCGTGATCATCGACGCCCGCCTGGGCGAGGACTTCCCGAACGTCCAGGAGCTGTTCTTCTACGAGAATGAATCCTCCTACCTGGCCGGCGTGGCGGCGGGCCTCATGACGGAATCGGACCGCGTCGCCTTCATCGGCGGCGGCGATGTGGACGTCATCAACCGCTATCTGGTGGGCTTCTACGAGGGCGCGCATTCGACCAACGAGGATGTCACGGTCTGCTGGTCATACGCAGACTCGTTCGAGGACCCGGCCCGAGGCAAAGAACTCGCACTGGCCCAGATCGAGGACGGCGCGGACGTACTCCATGCGGCGACGGCCGGCACGCAGCTCGGGATCTACGAGGCCGTGGAGGAGCAGGATGTCCCGTTCATCAGCGCCGATGTCGACGTACGGCCCCTGGCCCCCACCGCGGGGCTGTTCGCGACGGGACCGCGCTTCGATGAGGCGGTCGTGATCGGCCTCGAGCAGAACGCCACGGGTGCCTTCGAGCCCGGATTCCAACAGTACGGCATCGACTCCGGGCTGGTCGGAGCCACGCCGTTCTCCGAGCGAGTCCCCGCCGAGGTCGTGGCGGCGGTCGCGGAGGCCGAGGCCGCCATCGCCGCTGGGGACATCGAGGTCGCGGACGACACCACCCTGGCTGACCTCGAGAACTGCTCCTGACGGTCGCTTTCTCCCGGGGCACCCGATTCCCCCTCGGGTGCCCCACATCGCTTGACGCCGGAGCACGATGTCAGCCGACCCCATGCTCGTGACGCCCGCACCGAGCGGGACCCAGGCTTTGCAGGGCACACCGGGTGAGTACGCCCTGCGTCTCGAGGGCATCTCCAAGTCATTCGGCGAGATCCGTGCCAACGATGACGTCACGCTGCGTGTCCGGCGCGGCGCCATCCACGGCGTCGTCGGTGAGAACGGCGCGGGCAAGACCACGCTCATGCGCATCGCCTACGGCTTCTACCGGGCCGACGCAGGCCGCATCCACGTCGACGACACACCGGTCGACCTCACGAGTCCGCGGGTCGCGCTCGGCTCCGGCATCGCCATGGTGCATCAGCACTCGCTACTGGTGGATTCTCTGACCGTGGCGGAGAACATCCTCCTCGCGACCGACCAGGCGATCCCCTCATTCGGTCCCGCGCAGGCTCGCATCCGGGAGATCGGCGAACGCTTCGGACTGGCCGTGGAGCCCACTCGGAGGGTGGGGCAGCTCTCCGTGGCGGGCAAGCAGCGGGTCGAGATCCTGAAGGCACTCTACTTCGACGCTCGCATCGTCATCCTCGACGAGCCCACAGCGGTGCTCACCCCACAGGAGGCGCGCGGCCTGTTCGCGCACCTGCGGACCTTCGCGCAGCAGGGCAAGACCATCCTGATCATCACCCACAAGCTGCCTGAGGTCATGGCCGTCACGACCGATGTCTCCGTGATGCGCGCCGGGCGCCTGGTGTACGAGGCACGCACCTCCGAAACGTCCGAGGAGGCCATCGCCCAGGCGATGGTCGGCCGCTCGGTCGCGCTGCGCATGCATCGGGACCGGACAGCCGCAGACGGAGCAGCGAACGTCAGCTCGTCCGAGCCCGTGCTCGAGGTCCGCGGCCTGACGGTGTGCGATGATCGCGCCGTCGTCCGGTTGCGCTCCGTTGACCTGGATGTCCGTGCCGGCGAGATCGTGGGCATCGCCGCGGTCGAGGGCAATGGCCAGTCGGAGCTCGTGGAGGCGGTCGCGGGCCTGCGCCGACCCACGGAGGGCACGGTCCGCGTCTCGGGCCAGGACGTCACCGCGAGCGACCCACGACGGCGGCGGGAGCAGGGCATGCGCCACATCCCCGAGGATCGGCTGCAGGCCGGGGTCAACCCCTCGGCGTCGGTGCGAGAGAACCTGATCTGCGGTCGACACTACCGCCCGCCGCTCGCAGGACGCTGGCTGATGCGCAGCGACCAGATGCAGCGCTACGCGGCCGGCCTGGTGGAGCGCTTCGCGATCGTCACGCCGAGCGCGTCGACGCGTGTCGGTGCCCTGTCGGGCGGCAACATGCAGAAAGTGGTCATCGCACGCGAGCTGGAGGAGGGCGCGCGGCTGATCATCGCCGCTCAGCCCACCCAGGGTGTGGACATCGGCGCGACCGAGGCCATCCGCAACGAGTTGCTGAGGATGCGCGATGAAGGAGCAGCCATCCTCTTGGTCTCATCGGAGCTGTCCGAGATCGTCGATCTCGCCGATCGGGTCGTCGTGCTCTTCGGCGGGGAGGTCGCCGGACGTCTGAGCGGCGACCAGATCGAAGAGGAGAGCCTGGGCCTGCTCATGATGGGCGGCCGATCAGGCTCAGGCGCGGTCGATGGCTGAGGCCAGCACGCCGCCGCTCCGCCACATCGGAGCGGCCGTCCGCGGTCCTCTCATCGCCATCGTCCTCGGGTTCGTCGCCGCGGCCGTCCTGGTCCTCCTCATCGGCAAGGATCCCCTCGAGGCCGCGAGCGCGCTCTGGCGAGGCGCGTTCGGAACGCCCAACAACATCGCCGGGACACTCGCGCTCGCAACGCCGCTCATCTTCAGCGCGCTGGCCTTCGCGGTGGCCTTCCGCGGCTCCATGTTCAACGCTGGCGTGGAGGGGCAACTCATCATCGGCGCCTTCTTGAGCGCCTTCGTCGGCTTCAGCTTCGACGGGCTCCCCGCCATCGTGCACATACCGCTCATGCTGGGGGCCGGTGCGCTGGGCGGCGCTCTCTGGGCACTGCTGCCAGCGATCTGGCGGGTCGGCCTGGGTGCCAACGAGATCGTGACCACGCTGATGATGAACTTCATCGCCATCGCGCTGACCGACTACCTCGTGCTCTACCCGTTCCGCCTCCCGGGCCAGTCGGGATCGGCCATACGCACCGAATCAGTCAGCCCCAGCGCGGAACTGCCCTCCCTGTGGCCGCCCTACAACGTCACCATCGCTCTCCCGCTGGCCATCTTCTGCGTGGTCATCGCATGGTATGTCCTGCGGCGCTTCGTGGTCGGCTACGAGGTGCGCATGGTCGGCAGCGCTCCCCGCTTCGCGAAGACCGCGGGCATCCCGCCGAGCCGGCACATGATCGGCGTCATGTTGATCAGCGGCGCGCTCGCCGGGCTGGGGGGGGCGGCTCAGGTGGGAGGCGTTTTCAACGCGTTCGTGTCGCCGTTCGCTACCGGACTCGGGTTCAACGGGGTGCTCGTCGCGCTGCTTGTGGGAAACGCCCCGCTGGGCATCCCCTTCGCTGCCGTTTTCATCGGCGCGCTCCAAAGCGGCGCCATCGGCATGGAGCTGACCACCAGCATCTCGCGCTACCTGGTGGCCGCCCTGACGGCGACCATCATCATCTTCGTCTCAGCGCGGCAGTTCGGTGGCCGGCGACTTCCCTGGGCGACGGTCGCCCGGGTCCGGTCGCGCGAACCACAATCCCAGGCCAAGGGTCCGACGGATGGCACGGGCGCGTAGGTGGAGATCCTGCTGGCGGCGCTCGGACCCGGTCTGCGCACCGCATCGCCGATCCTGCTTGCTGCTCTGGGAGGCATCTTCACGCAGCGCGCCGGCGTGTTCAATATCGCGCTCGAGGGCTACATGCTGGTGGGCGCCTTCGTTGCCGTGGTAGTAGGGTCCGTTACCGGCTCGGTCTGGCTCGCGCTGGCGGCGGCACTCGTAGCCTGTACTGTCCTCGCGCTGCTGATGGCCTTCGTGGTGCTCAGCCTGGGCGGCGATGCGGTGGTAGTGGGGATCGCGGTGAACCTTCTGGCCGCCGGGCTGACCGCCTTCTTGCTTCAGGAGATCACCGACGGTGGGGCGTTCCTGCGTACGACGGCCAGCTTGCCCAATCTCGAGCTCCCCTTCCTGGCCGATGTCCCGATCCTGGGCGACCTTTTCGCCAGCCAGGGCATCCTGGTCTGGGTCGCGCTCGTGCTCGTGCCGCTCATCGCGTGGATCCTGGCTCGGACAGCGCTTGGGCTCAGGATGCGCGCGGTGGGCGAGCATCCTGAGGCCGCCGTGTCCGCGGGCGTCAACGTGCTGCGCACCCAGTACATCGCCTTTGGCCTGTGTGGCGCGCTCTGTGCCCTGGCCGGCGCGCAGCTGGCGCTGGGGCTGCTCAGCCTCTTCTCCATCAACATGACGGCCGGCCGCGGCATCATCGCCTTCGCCGCCGTGATCTTCGGTGCCGCCGCTCCGCGCTGGGTGGCGCTCGCGGCGCTGGTGTTCGGCGTGGCGGACGCGGTCGCCAACCGGATGCAGGCGGTCGGCCTGCCGGTCCAGTTCGTCCTGATGGTTCCCTACGTGCTTACCATCGCGGTGCTGCTGATCGCAGCGGTGCCGTGGCGCCGCGTCCTGCGGCTCTCCGGCCGCGCTCCTGCAGGAGCTGAGGCGTGAGCGGCCGAGACGGCGGCCGGAGCGAGCGGGTGCCGACGCCCGCATGGAGCGCTCCAGATCCGCGCGAGCACGACGTGGCGGGGCTCACTCCCCCGGTGCCCGACGTGACGATCGTCGGCCAGGCCACCATCGACGACATCCATCGCGAGGACGGCACGATCCTTTTGGACACGCCGGGCGGTGCCGTCCTGTACGCCACCGTCGGTGCATCGATGTGGGGCGTCAGGGTAGGGGTCGTCACGCGCTTCGGCGACGACTATGACCCCAGCTTCTCGCAGCAGGCGACCGCGGACCCGGACCGCACCGACTGGAGCGGCGTGTCGTTCCTGGTGGGCGAGAGCATCCGGGACGTAGCCACCTACCATCCCGACGGATCCCGAACTTATCGCTTCCGAAGCGCCCACCGCCTCCGCGAACTCACCCCAGTACCGGCGGACATCCCGAGCCACATGCTGCGCGCGCCGTACGTGCACCTCGCGCCAGCATCGTTGGGCCAGCAGCTTGCCCTCGCCGAGTCGGTCCGTGCCGCGGGAGCCGCCGTGTCCCTCGACACCGAGCGCCACTTCATCCGCGAGGACCCGGATCTCGTCGCCCCACTCCTCGCCCGCGTGGACTTCTTCGTGCCCAGCCTGGAGCACCTTCAGCTCATCTTTGATTCGGAGGAGACGGCGCCACGCGCCTTCTGGCCCCAGATCAGAGAGCTCGGGCGAGCCTATGTCATCGTCAAGTGGGGCGTCTTCGGTGCCTACGTCTTCGACATCAAGCGGCGCCTGGGCTGGCATATCGGCGTCGTGCGCGGCCTGCGCATCGAGGATGCGACCGGCGCCGGGGACGCCTTCTGCGGCGGGTTCCTGGCCGGACTGATCAAGTCCGGCGACATCGTCACGGCAGCGGCCTATGGGACGGTCAGCTCGTCCTTCGTGCTCGAGTCCCTGGGCGCGCGTCATCCCCCTCACTTCGACCGCGCGTTGGCAGCAGCGCGACTGGAAGAGGTCGTCCGCACCATCCCGGTCCATCCCGACCGGCTCGACTAGAAAGGAAGCATCGCTGCAGATGGGGACAGACATGGCGGCTGCGCCGTACATCCTTCCCGGGGAGCTGGCGCTCCAGCCGGAGGTCATCCGGCGGGTCCTGAGCGACGTCGACCCGCTGGTGCCGGCCATCGCGGAGGGCATCGTGCAGGGCGGCATCCGAGACATCGTCATGACCGGCTGCGGTGACTCCCTGTTCTCCGCGATGGCCGCCTCGTTCGCCTTCCTACGGTTCTCGCGCAGCCTGACCATCCCGGCCCACGCACTCGAGTACTCCCGCGCCATGTATCGCTCCTCCGGTCCGGAGACGCTTGTCTGCGCACTCTCCTATTCGGGCGAGACGCGACGCACGGTAGAAGCGACCATCGCGGCCAAGAGCGTAGGTGCGAAGGTGCTGGGTATCTCCAGGGATGGTAGCGGGACCATCGCGCAGCTCGCCGATCATTTCCTGCCCAACGCCTCTCTCGAGGAACGCTCCAACTGTCGCACGGGCAGCTTCCAGGCCGCCTATCTGGCGCTCGTCCTACTGGGCGCCCACACGGCGCATCGCTCGGGGGCCCTGGACGACCACGAGCTGGAGTCGGTCCGGGAGGCCATCGGCGCTCTGGCCGACGCGGTGGAGCGGTACATCGCGCCCGCCGAAGAGCTCGGAAGGCAGGCCGCGGAGCGCATCCGGGAGGCTGGCACGGTCCACTTCATCGGTGGCGGGGAAGCGCACGCCGTGGCGCTCTATGGATCGGCCAAGCTCTACGAGACGAGCAGCCTGCCGGCAGTCTCGCAGGAGACCGAGCAGTTCGCGCACTGCGAGATCTTCAGCCTCGAGCGCGACTCCGTAGTCGTGGTCATCGCCTTGCGCGGCCCGTTCTACGAACGGGCGGTGGAGGTCGCTGCCGCCGTTCGCACCATCGGCGCTGGGGTCATCGGCTCCAGCGACGAGCCCGGCTTCGAGCGACATGCCGACCTGCTCATGGCGGTCCCCAGCGGCCCGTTCACGGACCTCTCGACCAGCCTCGCCGTGATCCCGCTCCAGTGGCTTGCCTTCCACGATGCGGTCGCCCGCGGCTCCGACCCCGACCGGGTCCGGCACAAGAAGGTCAACAGCCCGCTCATCCGCGAGTGCCCCATCTGGTCCCCGAAGGACTACGCCCACGCGGCCAACGAGGAAGACGGCCATGCCGCTTGAAAGCGCCATCAACAACGCGCGGATCGTGACGCCGAGCGGCGTGATCCATGGCTCGGTGGGCGTCGCGGAAGGCCGCATCGCTGCCATCCAGATGGAGCCCTTCAGCGGTGTGCCATCCATCGACGCGGCGGGTCGCGTGCTCCTGCCCGGTCTGGTCGAGCCACACGCGCACTTCTGGGATCCGGGCGCCACCCACCGCGAGGACTGGGCGCATGGCACGGCCGGCGCCGCGGCGGGAGGCATCACCACGGTCATCGAGATGCCGCTCAGCCTGCCGCCCACCGTCGACCGGGCGGCCTTTCAGCTCAAGCTCGAGCGTGCCCGTGCCGGAGCCCACGTGGACTACCTGCTGTGGGGCGGCGTGGTGCCCGTACCCTCGGACGAGCTGACGCAGCGGATGGCCGACCTGCGCGATCTCGGCGCGATGAGCTACAAGGTCTTCATGTGTCGCGCCGCGAACGAGTTCCCGGCCTGCGACGACGGTGTCCTGCACGAGGCTCTGCGTGAGGGTGCCCGGCTCGATGTGCTGATGGGCATCCACGCCGAGAACGATGCACTCATCCATCGACGCGAGGAAGAGCTGCGCGCGTCGGGTCGCGTCGACCCCATGGCCTACGCCGAGTCGCGTCCCAAGCTGGCCGAGCGAGACGCCATCGCTGGCGTGCTAGAGATGGCAGCCGAGACCGGAGCCACGATCTACATCGTCCACATGAGCCTGGCCGAGGGCGCCGAGCTGGTGAAGGCCGCCAAGGCTCGGGGTCAGCGCTGCCACGTCGAGACCTGCCCGCAGTACCTCGTCCTGGACGACTCCGCTCTGCGGGAGCAGGGTCCCTGGGCCAAGTGCGCCCCGCCCTTACGAGACCGCGAGAACACCGAGCGGATGTGGGAGTTCCTGCTCGACGGGACGATCGACACGGTCGGCTCCGATCACGCCCCCTTCACGCGGGAAGAGAAGGAGGCGGGCGAGACCGAGATCTGGAGGGCCCCCAATGGACTCACCGGCATCCAGACGATGCTCCCGCTGCTCCTCGATGAGGGGCTCGGTCGCCGAGGCCTCAGCCTTGAGCGACTCGCCGAGGTCACTGCCACGAATGCCGCGCGGATCTTCCGCCTCTACCCGCGCAAGGGCGTCATCGCACCCGGGAGCGATGCTGACTTCGCGCTCATCGATCCCGATGCCGAGTGGACGATCACGGGCGCTGATCTGCTGCACAAAGCGAAGTGGACCCCGTACGAGGGGCGGCGCGTCAAGGGGCGCGTGGACCTCACGATGGTGCGAGGTGTGGTCGTCTTCCAGGACGGACGGATGCTGGTCGACCCAGGCTATGGACGGTTCGTGGGCCGGCCGGTGTCCGGCGCATGATCGAGGGACGCGAAGACCCCTTCGACGGCCGGAGGCCGCTGATCGGGATGATCCACCTGCCTTCCCTCCCTGGCGCCCCGAACTATGGCGGTCAACCAGTGACCACGATCGCCGCGCTGGCGGCGCAGGACGCCCGCGTCCTCCAGGACGGCGGCATCGACGGTGTCCTGATCCAGAACTCCAACGACCATCCGCCGGTTCCGCGGGTGCCGACGGCGACCGTCGCTGCCTACGCGGTGGTCGCTGCCGAAGTGGCCCGCGTCTTGACCATCCCCGTGGGCATCAACGTCCTGAAGAGCGACGCCGCTGCCACGATCGGCATCGCGGCGGCTGTCGGCGCCCGATTCGTGAGGCTGAAGGGCTACGTCGGCACCGAGGTGGGTGCCGAGGGCCTCGTGCAGGGATGTGCGGCGGAGGCCATCCGCCTGCGCCGCGAGCTGTCGGCGGAGGACGCGCTCGAGATCTGGGCAGACGCCCTGCAGCCCACTAGCCGCTCCGTGTCAGGGATCTCCCCGGTGGAGGCGGCGCGCTGGTGCGTCGAGTTCGGACACGCCGACCGGGTGGTCATCACGGGCGGCAGCTTGGACGAATCGCTCCTCGTCATTCGCGAGGCCCGAGGCCACGTTCCAGTGCCACTCATCCTGGGCGGCGGCGTCGAGCCGACGACCGCCCGCCGCGCGCTCGAGGGGTCCGACGGGCTTATCGTGGGCCGTTATCTTCGCGCGGGGGGCTTGGCGGCACCGGTCGTGCGCCCGCGCGTCACGCCGTTCCGGGCGGGGCCGGCCCGCGGGCGGGGCGCAGCGCCGACGGGGGTGGCACCCCAGTGATGGAGCGGCCTCGCATCGCCGTACTCGGGTGCCTTACGGTGGACAGCGTCGTGACGGCAGCGGGTGACTGGTTCACGAAGGTGTGCGGGGGCAATGTCCTCTACGCAGCTGTGGGCGCCTCCATCTGGGAGCGTCGCGTCGGCATCGTCACACGTGCCGGATCGGACTATCTTGACGAGTGCCTTCGGCCGTTCGAGGACGCGGGCATCGCGCTGGAGGGTGTCCGCCGCACGATGGACCGTACCGGGCTGCATGTGGCGTTCGCATACCGAGCAGACGGAAGCCGCACCCGCCAGCTGCCGCCAACGGTCATGGCAGGCATCCCGGCCGAGGAGCGGGCGAGCTTCGGGGACGACACGCACGAGGAAGAGCGGTACCTCGCCTTCACGCCCCGAACGTCCGACATGCCCGCGGCGTGGATGAGTGACCTCGTCGGCGTTCACATCCCTCAACTTCGGAAGAGCAGTCAAGCGGCGCTCGTGGATGCGATGCGGGCATCTCGACCGGATCTCCACATCACGCTCGATGCGTGGCACGAGTCAGCCGATCTGGAGCCGTCGGACCGACCCCTGCTCGAAGGCGTGGACGCTTTCCTTCCCAGTGAGGACGACGCGCGACGACTGTGCCCGGGCCGACTGGCCCATGAGGCGGCCCGCGACTTTCAGACGTATGGCGCCCGACACGTCGTCATCAAGCTCGGCGACGCGGGCTGCCTGGTGCGGACGACCGAGGGTGACAGCTGGCACGTTCCGGCATACCCATCAGCGGTGATCGATACGACCGGCGCCGGCGATGCCTTCTGCGGCGGCTTCCTCGCTGGACTGCATGAGACTGGCGATCCTGTGCATGCCGCTGTCTTCGGGACCATCTCCGCCTCATTCGTCGTTCAACATCGCACCGCGGCGGGCGCGCTTGCAGTGGAGCGGGCGGAAGCCGTCGCCCGCCGAGCGGACCTGATGCCGCGGATCCGGCAAGTAGCCGGCGGGAGACACGAGGTGCGACGGTGATCACCATCGGCGTTATCGGACGGGCGCAGCAGTCGCCCGACGACGTGGTGCCAGCTGAGACCCTGGTAGCCGCGGAAGCGGTGGGACGTCTCATCGCTGAGCGCCGAGCGGCCCTCGTGAGCGGTGGCACGACCGGCGTCATGGAAGCGGCATCGCGAGGCGCCAAGGAAGCTGGAGGCTTGACCATCGGCATCTTGCCGGGACTCGATAGGGCCGCAGCCAACGCGTGGGTCGACGTCGCGCTGCCGACCGGCCTGGGCACGGCCCGTAACCTGATCGACGCCCGCGGGTGCGATGCCCTCGTGATGATCGGTGGTGGAGCTGGGACGCTGATGGAGCTCGCCATCGCGTATCAGGTCGGACGGCCGGTCGTCATCCTGCGCGGAACGGGCGGCTGGGCGGACCGGATCGGTCAGGGACTGGTGGATGGCCGGTTCCTGGACGAGCGCCGCATCGTGGAGATCCGCTTCGCCGACACGCCAGAGGAAGCGGTGGCGACCGCCTACGCGCTGGCCACCAGCGTCGAGGATGCGATCACGCGGGCGGAGTCATTCTGAGTCGGGAGGAGGTCGCGCCGGAGATGGCAGGCGATGACGGGCGAGACCTGGTCAGGGAAGGAAAGCAGTACCACATCGCCTGCGCGCCGGGTGATGTCGCCTCGGGCTTCCGTTTCGCACCGGGATCATCGAGTCGAAGGACGCCTTCTATGCGGAGATCCGAGCAGCATCGATGCCGCTTGCCGAGGAGTTGACGCGACGGTGGAGCGCGTACCGCCAGGCGGGGGTGCTGGTCTCAGAGATGGAGGCGGCAGCGCTCTTCGTCATCGCCGCCTGGAAGGCGGATTCGCGCGGGCTGTGTGCTCCAAGTCTCGGACAACCAGTATGCAGGTCGCTATCTCGGTCCCGAGGTGCCGATGGACGACACGGTCCGAGTCGCCATCGAGGCCGTCCGCAACCTCATCCGCTCCGACGCGACGTGAGCGGCTTGCTCTGTGATGATGACGCCGAGCAGAGGCGTTCGCTGTGGTTCATCCGGCCCCGGTGCCTCGGCGTAACAGCTTCTCAGACGCCGTTGGTCGGGCGCCGTGTGCCGGTGGCGTTCTCCAGGGCGCTGAGGGCGTCCATGCGCTGAGACTCCGTGGCGAAACCGCTCGCGTTGAGCATCAGGTCCGCGGGCAACCCCAGGACACCTGCCAGTTTCAGCACGAGGCTGGAGGACGGGCCCACCATCCCGTCCTCCACTCTGGCCAGGAAGCCCTTGCTGGGTGACCCGCCGATGGCCTGGCTGAGTCCGTCCAGGTCGATGCCTCTGGCTTCGCGCTGCGCCCTGATGACGCCTCCGAAGGAGCGGCCCAGCGAGGCCAGGTCGGGGTTCATCCCGCCGTCGAGTCGGGTTCGGCTTCCTCGTCGTCAGCGCCCGCGTCGGGCGTGTCCTCCGTGATGCGACTGGCCTCCACGATGGTCGGCCTGCCGTCGCGGTCCTTCCAGCGGGTCTGGAGGCGGATCTCCTCGCTTTCACCGACCAGCTTCAGGACGGCGATGAAGGCGGTACCGCCCTGCTCCACCGATTCGACGGTGGCCTCCCTCAGCGGCAGGGGCAACTGGGCCAGGAGCGGGCCGATATTCGAGCGCAACTCTTCGCTCAACTCGGTCGAGGCTCGCTCCACATCGCCCGCCACGAGCGCGTCACAGTGGGACTGGGCATGTTCGCGAACGGCTTGCTCGTCCAAGGCTGATCCTCCTTCAGGGATGTCCGGTCGTCCTCACCACAACTGTACAGAAGGTGGGCTGCTGATCGTTATCGGAGACCCTTGGTACACCGAGGTGCGGCATCACCAGCATCGCCGAAGCGCTCGAGGTGCTTGACGAGCCAGCCCGCCGATGTTGATCGATGCCACATCCTCCTGGCCATCCAGCATGGCCTGACCGTCTGCTCCGCGGACACCGATTTCGCGCGCTTCAGCGAGATCCGCTGGGAGAACCCGCTGGCTGACGGCGGCTGAACTGCGCCACGCGCCGACCGGCCGCTGAGTCCTCGATCAGCTTCTCCAGCCGGCGCAACCGGGTCGCCTCCTGCTTCCCGTCCATCACCCAGTGGATGACCGTCTGCCGGTAGCCGGCTGGCTGTGCCTCCAGGAATGCGAAGGCCGCGGGATCCCCGCGCAGGCGCGCGTCAAGCGCGAGACCCAGGACCGCCGGCGCCTGCTCGAAGGCGTAGATGCCCGTGCGCTCTGCGCGACGCGCCTCGAAGGCCGCCATGCCGGCGGGATGCATGCGGCCCTGCTCCAGGAGGAGCTCCACGCGCCGCACGTTGATGTTGCTCCAGATGCTGCGCGCCCTGCGCGGCGTGTAGCGATTGGCCCAGGAGGTCTCATCGATGCGTCGAGTGATGCCGTCGATCCAGCCGAAGCAGAGTGCTTCATCGACGGCCTCGGAGTAGGTGAGGCTCTGCTTGCCGGTCCCCTTGCGGTAGTAGCCCACCCACAGCTCCGGCTCGGTCGCGTGGTGCTTCTCCAGCCACGCCCGAAAGGCAGCAGCAGTCGGGAAGATGGTGGCCTCCATGGCCGGAGGGTAGCCGAGCAGTGCAGATCCGGAGCGGGTTCGAAGAGCAGACGGGCGTGTCTGCTCAGGGCGTCGACTGCCCAGACAGCCAACCACTCGCGGTCGGAGCGACCTTCGATCGCACGCTGACGAACGGCCGATGGGAGCCTTTCAAGAGCGACGACTTCCGCGTGACCCACGTCTGCATCGAGTATCCCTGGTCGGGAGGGTCAGCACGGGCACCTCCCCCTACTCTTGGCCGATGGCCGCACCCGATACGTTCGTCACGAACCGCGCCATCATCCTGCGCGCCCTTCCGGCAGCCGTGGCCATCGGCGTGTTCGGGGCGCTCTACGGAGCGGCGGCCCGACCGCTCATCGGCCCCGAGCTGACCATCGGCGCGTCGCTGGTCATCTTTTCCGGGGCACTCCAGTTCGCCATCGTGGGCCTGCTCACGGCAGGCGCCGCGGCTCCCGCGCTACTGCTCACGGCGGTGACCCTCAACCTGCGCCACGTGGTGCTGGGCGCCGTGCTGCGTCCGCGCATGAGCGGATCGCCGCGGCGGCGAGCCGGCCTTGCCTGGTTCCTCCTGGACGAGACCTTCGGCTTCGCCGCCACGGCGGCCACCGATCCGCGTCTCTCCCCGGCCTATCGCGCGGCGATCACGGAACGAACGCTGCTCGTCTCCGGCCTGCTCTGCTACGCGGCATGGATCGCGGGCACGACCCTTGGTGTGCTGGGAGCTGGCCTGCCCGGTCTGGAGGGATTCGCTGCGGCCGTCTTCCCGGTCCTCTTCATCGGCCTGGCGGCCCTGGCCACGCATTCGGCGTCGATCGCCGTGCGCGCTATCGTGGCCGCGGCCGTCACGGCGGTCATCGCCATGGCACTGCCCGACCTTCGAGCGCTGGCGCCGGTGGTCGCCGGCGTCCTCGTGGCATTGCCCCGGGCTGGCCGCCCCGCGCCGACGACGCGCCCGCCCGCGCGGATCAGCTTGGACCCCGAGTGAGCGAGTGGCTCGTCCTCGCTATCGGGCTCATCACCTACGTCAGCCGCGCCGCCGCGCTCGTCTTCCTGCCGCGGCCCAGCCCGCGCGTGGAGGAGATCCTGGCCCGGATGCCGGCGCCGATCTTCGCCAGCCTCGCCGTCCTGACGCTCATCGATGCCGACGGGGGCCTGGCCGGCGGTCCTGTGCTGTTGGCGGCGCTGGGCGGGCTGGCCATGACGCCCAAACGATCACTGCCCATCTGCCTCGCCGGCGGCCTGGTCGGATACCTCCTGGGGCAGGCGCTCCTCTAGGGCAGCCACAGCCCGGACGCGACGCCTGGTCATATGCTTCGCACGTGACACTCTTCAGCCTGACCGATCCCGGCAACCTCATAGAGCCCATCGCTGTGGTGGCCTTCGATGGTTGGGTCGACGCCGGATCCGCCGCGACGGCCGCCGCCGCGCGCCTGGCCGAAGGGTCGGACGTCATCGCCACCTTCCAGGGCGACCTCCTTTTCGACTACCGCGCCCGTCGCCCGACGCTGGAGATCGTGGATGGCAGGCCGAGTCTGCTGAGCTGGCCGGAGTTAACGATGCGCCGAGCTCGCATCGCCGAACGGGACCTGCTCATCGTGGCCGGCCCGGAACCCGACTATCGCTGGCGCGAGCTGGCCACGGACATGGTCGACCTGGCCGGCCGCCTGGGGGTGGTCGAGTGGATCAGCCTGGGCGCTATCCCGGCGGCCGTGCCGCATACCCGGCCTATCCCTGTGATGGGCACCGAATCGGTCCCCGGACTGCTGCGCGGCGGCGTCCAGCCGGGACCGGCCGGCGTGCTGCGCGTACCCTCGGCGGCCTCGTCCGTCATCGATCATGCCCTCGCTGCGGCCGGCGTCGCCGCCCTGGGCTACTACGCGCAGGTGCCGCACTACGTCAGCGGTCCGTACCCGCCGGCGGCCGTGGCACTCATGCGCGCGGTCGGTCGACACCTGGACACGGAGATCGACAGCGGCTCGCTGGACGATGAAGCGCGCCAGTTGCGCACATCCCTTGACGCGGCGGCGGCCCTGGATGACCAGACGCGCACCTACGTGGAGCGGCTGGAGGCGATGGTCGATGAGGCCCGGTTGCCCTCGGGCGACGAGCTCATCTCGGACATCGAGCGGTTCCTGCGCGACCGTGGCACAGGCAGACCCCAGCCGGACTGAGGCCGGTCACGGGCCGCCGGCCGCCGGACCGTTCTCCATGGAGCTTCCTGAAGGGCGCGTTCGTCTCTCAGGCGACGGCCTACTGGTGCGTGCCCGCCGCGCTGCAGACGATGATCGACCTCATCGATGACGAGCAGCCCTTCCACTCCGGTCAAGCCGACCAGCCCGCGGTCATCGACTTCTACGCGCGCGAAGTGCTGCCCAAGCTCTAAGACGCGGCCGGACGGACGCGGCGAGGATCATCCTCGCCGTAGACTGCCGGCCATGCGCACCGTCACGGCGACCCGCTACGTCACGCCGCTGCGCGAGGGACTTCCTGCCCGGCGCCCTCACCTTCGCGCCGGCCGTGGATCCAGCGCCCTCAGCCGAGCTTGCGGCGGAGATCATCTGGTTCGACGCCCTGATCACCAACATCGATCGCACGCCCAGGAATCCCAACATGCTCACCTGGCATGACCGCCCCTGGCTGATCGACCACGGCGCCGCCCTCAGCGCTTCCACTGGCTGGTCTCACCGAGCAGCACGATGGTCCAGCCCTCACCCGTCCACACGGGCCTGACGGTCGATCACGTGGCGACCTTGGACCACCTTTTCCAGACATTGGTGGAGCGTCCGCGGTTGCCTGACGCCTGACGGCGGGGCTTCATACCTGACAACACCGGACAACATCAGACGTATGCTGGCCGCGATGCGTGCCAGTCGACTGGTCAACCTCCTGCTCCTGCTCCAGGCACGCGGCGGCATGACCGGAAGCCAGTTAGCGCAAGAGCTCGAGGTCTCGGTGCGCACCGTCTACCGCGATGTGGAGGCACTCAGTGAGGCGGGTGTGCCCATCTACGCCGAACGCGGACCGCACGGTGGCGTACGCCTCGTGGATGGCTATCGCACACGGCTGACCGGCCTCAACGAGGATGAGGCGCAGGCGCTCTTCCTGTCCGGCCTGCCCGGCCCGGCCGCTGAGCTGGGCCTGGGGACGGTGGTCGCCGCGGCACGCCTCAAAGTGCTGGCCGCTCTGCCGCCCGAGCTGCGCGCCCGGGCCTCGCGCCTCACGCAGCGCTTCCATCTGGACGCGCCGGGCTGGTTCCGTCCGGCGGAACCCGTGCCGCACCTGGAGACGCTGGCGGCGGCCGTCTGGGAGGAGCGCCGCGTGACGGTGGCCTACCGACGGCCAGACCGTATCGTGGATCGCTCGCTTGACCCGCTGGGCATCGTGCTGAAGGCGGGGATCTGGTACCTGGTGGCCACGACCGACGGTCAGGTGCGCAGTTACCGGGTATCGCGTGTGGAAGGCGTGACCGTCACCGAGGAACGCTTCCAGCGCCCTCCCCACTTCGACCTGGTCGCATTCTGGGATGAAGCCATCGCGGCCTACCAGGAGAGCCTGCCGCAGATCGAGGCCATCCTGCGCGTTCGAAGCGCAGCCATCGACTGGCTGGCCACGTCCATCGGCGACCCCGCCTGGGCTACGGCCACGCAGCAGCCTGACCCAGCGGGAGAGGACTGGGTCCGGGTAATGCTGCGCGTGGAGACCATCGAGTCGGCTCTGGCTGACCTGCTCCGCCTGGGTCCGCGTGTCGAGGTGCTGGAGCCCCAGACGTTGCGTCAAGCCGTCATCGACGAGGCTCGCGCAGTCCTGGGCGCCTACGGGTCGGGGTCGGGGTCGGGGTCACCAGACCCTTCGCGACCTACCGCCTGAACCAGGCGCGTCCGGCTCGTCCCAGCAACCCGCCAGTGCGTCCCTGGCGAGAGCGCACCAGCAGCCGGCGGCGAGCCTCCGCCTCGGTGGCTCTCGCGCGGTCCGCCTGGATCGCGTCGAGCAGTTCGTCGTAGCGCATCGGTGACTCCTCCTAGTGGTCGATGACCGCACGATACCGGCCAGACCTGTCAGAAACCGTCAGGAATGCGCGGAAACGTTCCACGACCACCGGCCGTACCATCGTGACGTGACACCCGATCTGGAGGCAGGCGCGCGCATCGCCTGGGCAGCTGATGGCTTCGAGCTCATCCATGTCCAGGCCCGCTGGCGCTCCCGCCAGGAACTGGAAGGGTTCGCGCGCGGCGTGGCCGACGCGGCGCTCTTCAATCGCACCTTGCCCGAGCTGCGCACCGCCCTGCGCCGCGAGTTTCCCGGGCTGTTCGAGCTGGAGACGGCGCGCCACGGGGTCGACGGGGCACGCGTCATCGTCCGCTTCCACCCGCCGCCCGGCCAGCCCAACCCTGACCCGCACCTCTGAGGGACCGAACCATCCGCCCAGCGTCGGGCCGCGAAGGGTGGACATGCCGCTCGACACGGACCAGCGCCGAAGTCTCGTCACGGTCGTAGCCTTCACACTGACCGTGGCCGTCAACGCCGCGGCCGTGCTGCTGCCGCTCAATGGCAACAGCACCGCCGAGATCTCGGCACGGTTTCCCGCCCTGGTCATCCCGGCGAACTATGTCTTCTCCATCTGGAGCGTCATCTACCTGGCATTGCTCATCTTTACGGTCAGTCAGGCTCTGCCCGGTCGACAGCGTGACGAGCGGCTCCGACGGATCGGTTACCTGCCGGCACTGACCGGCCTGCTCAATGCAGCGTGGGTCGTGGTCTGGCACTACGAGCTGTTCGCCCTGACCGTGCCGTTGATGGCCGCTCTACTGCTGACCCTCGTGGTCATCTACCGACGCCTGGACGTCGGTCGCTTGCCCGTGCCGCGGCGCGATCGCCTGACCATCGATCTGCCCTGGAGCTTGTATCTGGGTTGGATCACCGTGGCCACCCTCGCCAACGTGACCCAGACGCTGGTGTGGCTCGGGTTCCGCGGCGGACCCGTCGCGGAGGAGGTGTGGGCGCTGGGGGTCCTCGCGCTGGGGGTGGTGCTCGCCGCACGGGTGGTGATGCGTCACCGCGACATGGCCTACGCGGCGGTCATCGCCTGGGCCTACGCGGGCATCGCCGTGAACCAGAGGGACACGCCGGTAGTCGTGGCCGTGGCGCTGGTGGGCGCGGCAACGGTCGTGCTGCTGGCCTTGACGAGTCGCTTCCGACCTGGTCGTGGTCGGCCATCGGTGCCGGCCGCGGCCAACTGAAAGGCGCTCGGTCGACCGGGCTCCGCTCGACCGGGTCCGGCTACCTGGGCGTCGACGAGGACAGGCGTCGGATGGTCAGGGCTCGGACATCACGACCGCGGAAGTAATTGCGGTCGACGCAGCCTCTCACGCCGTCGACGCGTCCGCACTTCGTCCACTGCCAGAAGCTCCAGCCATTACCGTCCCACCGACTGGCGGGCACCATCGGCCGCGAGGTACCGTAGTGGGCCACCCAGAGCACATCGAAGCCAGCCTTGGCGATCGCCTTGCTGTTGCCCACGTGCCCCCTCCAGAAACCGGGGCTCGTGTAGATCATGGGCTTGACGCCGAGCTCGCGCTCCACGGTGCGCAGCCAGGTGAGTGTCCAGGCGCGCAGGGCGCTCGAGCTCAGGCTGCCGCTGACCTCCAGATCCAGCACGGGCACCAGGTTGCGCGGCTTCAGGTCCGCATGGCGCAGGAACCAAAGCGCTTCGCGGCGCGCGTCTGACTGGACACTGCCGCCCCCGCGCCCGGGCCGGGCGAAGTGGTAGGCCGTGAACTTCAGGCCGGCCTTCTCGGCGCGCGACTTGTTGCGGTCGTACCAGCGGTCCTTCATCCAGGTGCCGTCAGTGGCCTTGACGATGGCGAAATCGATGCCGTCCCGCGCGACGTGACGCCAGCGCACGAAGGACTGCCAGTGGGAGACATCGATGCCCGAGACGAATCCCAGGCCAGCGGCCGACTGCGCCGCGGTCGCTTCCGTAGAAGCCGGTGTGCTGCTGGACTGGGGGCCCACGGCGAGGGCCGGAGCACTCGCCAGAACGGCCAGTGCAAGCGCCGCTGGGGCGGCACGCAGGAACGATCGTTTGCTTCGGATCACGGTGGCGGGCCTCTTGGTGCTATCTGTGCAGCGCACGGCATCGGCTGCGTACCTGAGCATGGTCAGGCCCAAGACCCGCCAACGTTACCCCGCCGGTGGTGTCAGAGCGCACCACGACTTTCGTCCGGGGTCCCTTTGCTCGGTGCCTCATGGGAGGCACCCCTTGGCCGGCGTCGGTCGGACCCTAAGCCTGCGTCCGCTGCGTCGCCTTGCGCGCGCGCTTCGCAGCCTGATAGCTGGCCAGCGCTTCCTCCGAATCCACGTCGCCCAGCGTGGGGTGATCGGGTAGCACGGCGTCCCAGCCCTGTAGGTCGATCTCGAACCGCCTGGCCAGGACGGCCAGCAGGCCATCCGTCTTCATCTTGCCCATGCCCGGCAGCTCGAGCAGACGCCGGCGAAGGTCGGATGCGTCCTCTGCCTCGCTCCAGATGCGCGTCGGATCGCCACCATAGTGCTCGCTCACGGCGGCACACAACTCCTGGGTCCGGCGGGACATGCTGCCGGGGAAGCGGTGCAGCGCGGGCCGCTCTCGAAAGACATCCTCGAGCCTGGCCGGATCCATGGTGGCGATCCGACCGGCCTGCAACGTGCCCAGCCGCCGGCTTAGCTCGAGGGGACCGCTGAAAGCCTTCTGGACGGTCACTTGCTGGTCGAGCACGAAGCCGATGAGCAGTGCCATGGGCTCGTCGACCAGCAGTGCGTCTGCCTTGGCATCACCCGTGAAGTACAGCCGGTCGGCCTTCATAGCGGCATGGTACGCGCTCCTCCTGCCCTGGTCGAACCCCTTGCATGGGGGGCGTACCATGGTTTAGAGAGGTGATGCCGAGCGTGTCGAACGACCATCGTCAACAGGATCCTCGGATCGGCCGGAGCGATGCCGTGCTGGAAAGCACGTCGTCACTGCCGAGCACGCAAGACGAGACTCGCGGCTCGACGAACCTCGCCACCCGGCCCCGCGCCGGCAACATCAGCACCGATATGCGGGCCGGCAGACCATGCTGACCTGGGGGCATGTAGGACCCACGTTCCATGGAGCGTGGGTCGTTTGATTCCCGAGTGCTATACTTCGCTCCTCCCCACGGGCGTACCGCAGGTCTGAGCACCTTTCCGTCCTCGCTCCCGCGGCACCCAGGGAAGCGTCATACGACTCCGATCCGTGCAAGCGGGTCGTGGAGCCCTTACTCATGCGGAGCGGTCCGGCATCGCCATGTACGCCATGCCCCGACCGCCCAGGAAGCGATCCATGTTGAACACCAGACCATTCTCGACATCCACCCTCAGCCAGCGCTCGAGCGCGCGGCGGCGGGTGCGCCGCAGCGGCGCGGCCGACCGCGCCCTCTATTGCCGCACCAACGGCTGCACCACCTACATGCGACTCGACACCAGCGGTCGAGCGACCTGTCCCATCTGTGGCGCCAGCCGCCTTCGCTGAGGCAGCGCGCTACGCTGCGAGGGATGCTCGACGACAGCCAGGGTCCCTCCATCGGTGAGCGCCTCGCTCATGAGGGCCGCGTGGTGATGCTCGCGACTCGCGGGCGTGTCTCGGGCCGGACGGCCCAGGCGGCGGTCGGCTTCGTGGAGGATGCCGACGGCTCCCTGCTGGTGGCGGCGGGTAGCCCCTCGGCGCACTGGGCCCGCAACCTTGCTGCTCATCCCTTCCTGACCGCGGCCTGGGCGGGACGAAGCGCCCGCTACCGAGCGGAACGGCTGGAGGGCAGTGCCTTCGCCGCCGCCATCGCCGCGCTGATCCTTCGTTACGGCACACCCGCCGAACGGCTCGGCCGCGGCCCGGCATTCCGCTTGCGCCCACTGCCCGCGGAGCAGCCCTTCGATGGGTGAGACGCGCGAGACCTACATCGAACGCATGATCCGCGAGGCGACGGAGCGCGGCGAGTTCGACGATCTGCCCCATCACGGTCGTCCGCTGCCCCGCCCGACCGGCCCTGGTGCCGGAGAGTGGGAGCTCGCCTTCTCCATGCTGCGCAACGCGGGCATGGCGCCTCCCTGGATAGAGGCTGACAAGGAGTGCCGCCGCATCCGCGCCGAGCGTGATGCGCTCCTCGAGCGGGCACAGCACGCCTCTGCGGCCAGTCATGGCTGGTACCGGGGCCGGCTCCGCGAGCTCATCACCGCACACGCTCGAGCGACCGACTCGCTCAACGCCTCGGCGCCCAGCGAGCGGCTACAGCGTCGCCCGTTGCGCATGGAGCGCGAGATGGAGGCGCTCGACCGCATCCTGGGGTCGGATGAGAGCCCCCGCCTGTAGACTGCGGCGAGGCACGCCCCGATCCAGCCCAGGCTCTGCCCACGAGACGCGACCCAGGAGAATGGGATCTTGACCTTTGACACGCTCGGGCTCAGCTCCGAGCTCCTCCGCGCCGTGGCCGACGAGGGCTACACCGAGGCCACCCCGGTCCAGCTAGGCGCGATCCCGCTGATCCTGGAGGGCCGCGACCTGTTGGGACGCGCGCAGACCGGTACGGGCAAGACGGCGGCCTTCGCGCTGCCCATCCTGCAACGCCTCAAGCCACAGGCCAATGCCAGCTTCTCGCCGGCGCGCCACCCGGTGCGGGCACTCATCGTCACGCCCACGCGTGAGCTGGCTGTGCAGGTGGAAGAGAGCTTCCGCGCCTACGGGCGTCACCTGCCACTGCGCTCCACGGTGGTCTATGGCGGCGTGCCCATGGGACCGCAGGACAAGGCACTCTCGGGCGGCGTGGAGATCCTGGTGGCCACGCCCGGGCGCCTGCTCGACCATGCCGGCAGCCGCACCGTCAATCTGGGCCAGGTCGAGGTGCTCGTGCTCGACGAAGCCGATCGGATGCTGGACATGGGCTTCATCGACGACATCCGGCGGATCATCGCGATGCTGCCCGCCAAGCGTCAGAACCTCATGTTCTCGGCCACTTTCTCGACAGAGATCCGCCGTCTGGCCGGAACCATCCTGAGCGACCCGGCCGAGGTGGATATCGAGCCCGCCGTGACCTCCGCGGAGATGGTCGAACAGGTCGTCTATCTGGTCGATGCCCTGAAGCGTCGCGAGCTCCTGGCCCACCTGGTGCGCACCCGCGACCTGCGCCAGGTGCTGGTCTTCACACGCACCAAGATCATGGCCGGGCGGCTGGCCTCCTGGCTTGACCGGACGGGCATCGAGGCCGTGGCCATCCATGGCGACCGCTCTCAGCCCGAGCGAGAGCGAGCCCTGGCATCGTTCCGCTCCGGCGAGGTGCGCGTCCTGGTGGCCACCGACGTGGCCGCGCGTGGCCTGGATATCGAGGCACTGCCCCAGGTCATCAACTTCGAGCTGCCCGTGCAGGCCCAGGACTACATCCATCGCATCGGACGGACCGGCCGTGCCGGATCGACAGGGAGGGCCATCTCCCTCGTCTCGCTGGACGAGGAGGACGACCTGAAGTCCATCAACCGGCTCCTGAAGCGGGACCTGCGCGTGCGCATCGTGCGCGGTTTCGAGCCGGCCATCGGCGCACCGCGCCCGACCGGGACCGATGGCCGCTCGGCAAGGTCGTCCGGGTCGGCGGGGCGCTCGGGGGTACGACGACCCCCCTCACGCGCATCCGGTGCCTCACGGGTGGGCCGGAGCACGGGCTCTCGCACTCCCGACTGACGGCTCGGCCGTGTACGATGCGCCGTCCATGGCTCCTGAACGCGCCGCCACGGACTCGCTCTGGTTCCAGCACACCGTGGCCATCATCTGGGACTTCGACAAGACCCTCATCCCGGGCTACATGCAGCGTCCGCTGCTGCGGCACTTCGGGGTCGATGAGGTCGAGTTCTGGCGCGAGGTCAACGCCCTACCCGACTGGTATCAGCGCCACGGCAGCCAGCGCGTCTCGACCGACGTGGTCTATCTGCACCACCTTCTCGAGTACGTGCGGGCCGGTGCCATGGCCGGGCTCAGCAACGAGCTGTTGCGCCGCCTGGGGGCCTCGCTGACGTTCTACCCCGGTCTGCCCGACTTCTTCGACAGGATCCGCCGGCGTGTCGCCGACCACCCGCTCTATCGCCAGCACGACATCCGGCTGGAACACTATGTGGTCTCCAACGGGCTGCGCCAGATGATCCTGGGCAGTGGCATCGCGCCCTACCTGGAGGACGTCTGGGCCTGCGAGTTCATCGACGCCCCCCATCCGCCCGGCTACCTGCGCGGTGAGCAGCAGTCGCTCTTCCCGCCGGACGGCGATGCACCGGCGCCGGCCGGTGGATCGCGTCCGGCCGGCGAGATCACGGAGGTCGGCTACCTCATCGACAACACCTCCAAGACGCGCGCCATATTCGAGATCAACAAGGGCAGCAACAAGTATCCCCAGGAGATCGACGTCAACGCGGCCATCGCCCGGCGCGACCGTCGGGTCCCCTTCGAGCGCATGATCTACGTGGCCGACGGCCCGTCCGACATCCCCGCTTTCTCGCTGGTCGGAGGAAGCGGCGGCAGCACCTTCGGTGTCTATCGACGTGACTCGCGCGGCGAGTTCCTGCAGATCAAGGAGCTCCAGCGCCAGGGCCGCATCCAGGCGTTCGGTGAGGCCGACTACTCGGCCGGCTCGCACACGGCCCTGTGGCTCGAGACGGAGGTCGAGCGCATCTGCGACACCATCGTGCGCACCCAGCAGCGTGCCCTCGCGGACCGCATCGGCCCGCCAGCTCGGCACATCGCGGACGATCGTCGCCTCGCCTCAGGCGACCTCGAAGCGCCGGAGCAGGCCGCCGAGGAGCTGGCCGCCGCCGCGCCTCGTCCGCGCCGCCGCGCGGCCCAAGGCTCATCGACTCGGAGCGGGCGCAGGCCCGTGGAGGCGAAACGCGTGACGAGGGCCGAGCCGCAGCGCGAGACCCGTCCGTCAGAAGTGCCTCTGGCCGAGCGCCTGACGCTGGTGCGCGACGAGGAGGCCACATCGGAGCCCGGGCCGGCCGAGCCGATGCCGCGCGCTGTTCGCGGCCTCTAGCGTCGCTAGCCGGCTGCCTCGGCCACGGCTCGGACCCGTAGCGCACGGGCCAGGTCGTCCAGCTTCTCGTGCAGCGCGCGACGGATGACGACCTGGTCCGGCGGCAGGTCCTCGAGCAGCTCCTGGGCGCGCGCCAGCATGTCCGGATGCGGCACGTGGTCAGGGAAGAGTAGCGCCATGTAGGCCTCGGCGAAGGGGTGGTCGCGTGAGGCGAAGACACCGCGCACTTCCGCGAAGAAGCGCGCCTGGAAGGGCTCCAGCAGGTCGACCTGCGAGGGCCAGAGGAAGCCCTGCATGGCGGCCCGCGTGAGGTGGAAGGAGCCGTAGCCCTCGCCATGGATGCGCTGCCACGCCTCCTGCTTGGCGGCGGCGTCCGATCGCGCGGCAGTGGCTCGGATGCGAGCGCGTTCACCGCGGTCGGACGCGTCACGCGCCGTTTCGGACGCGACACGCTCCTCGGCACCGGTCACGTCGAAGGCGACGGCCTTGATGGCCAGATCCCAGCGCATCTGCTGGTCGACGTTCACGCCCGGCAGAACGGTAGTGCCATCCGCCAGGGCGAGGAGCGGCTCCAGGTCGCTGGCGCGTGCGGCAGCACCGATGGCGCCCCGCAGCCAGGCGATACGGGCATCGTCGTCCGACGCCTCCGGCAGCGCACTCAGCGCGGTCTGAACGACGCGACTGGCTTGCTCTTCGCGAGTGTCCTCCGGCACGAACCAGCGCAGGGTCGCCTGGGCGCGCACCAGGATCGAATCGATCGATTCGGGATCGAGCTCATCGACCACCTGGCGGCGGATGATGCTCAGGTATTCGACCGAGGGCAGGTCGCCGTCGCGCACCATCTCCCAGAGCGACATCCAAAGCAGCTCGCGCAGCAGCGGATCCTCGACTTCCCGCAGGCGTTCTCGCACGAATCGCAGGGAGATCGGATCGAGGCGGACCTTGGCGTACGCGTGGTCCTCATGGTTGGGAAAGACGAGCACCGGGCTGGCTCGCCCGATGGCATCCTCCACGTCCGCCGTCGGCCCGTCGATGGCAGCCTTCAGTGCCTCCGGGCCCGATCCGCCCCTCTCCTCCTCCAGTAGGCCGATCCAGAGCGTGTGCGGGCGCATGACAGGATGCGCGTCAGGAGCCGTCTGCTGCAGCTCCAGGCTGGCGATGCGACCGTTCTCGCTGGTCCACTCGGCGGCGATGGTGTTGACCGAGGCGGTCTCCAGCCAGAGGCGCGACCACTCACCCAGATCGTGGCCCGATCCCTCCTCCAGCGCCGCCAGGAACTCGGCCAGCGTGGCGTTGCCCCAGGCGTGGCGGCGGAAGTAGAGACGCAGACCGTCGCGGAAGCCGTCACGGCCGATGGTCGCCACGAGCTGCTTCAGGACGGAAGCGCCTTTGCCGTATGTGATGCCATCGAAATTCAAGAAGGCGCTGTCCGTGTCGGGCGCCTCGCCCGCGATGGGATGCGTGGTGGGCAGCTGATCCTGGTGATAAGCCCAGCGCTTCATATCTCTGGTGAATGACCGCCAGGCACCCTTGAAGCGGGTCGCCTCGGTGAGGGCCAGGTAGGAGACGTACGAGGCGAAAGACTCGTTCAACCAGAGGTCGTCCCACCAGCGCATGGTCACCAGATTGCCGAACCACATGTGAGCCAGCTCGTGGAGGATGACCTCGCCACGGTCCTGGCGCTGAGACTCCGTGGCCGGGTCACGGAAGACGAAGTTCTCGCTGAAGGTCACCGCGCCCACGTTCTCCATGGCCCCGATGTTGAACTCGGGCATGAACAACTGGTCGTACTTGGCGAAGGGATACGACTGATGAAAGAGCTCGGCATAGAAGTCGAA
Organism: Candidatus Limnocylindrales bacterium; assembly: GCA_037720745.1. Classification (GTDB taxonomy): domain Bacteria; phylum Chloroflexota; class Limnocylindria; order Limnocylindrales; family CSP1-4; genus Palsa-1032. Next base: position 5,759 of record JBBJNS010000007.1, on the reverse strand, counting down.
GCCCTGCTCGGTGACCTGGAAGATCTCATCGGCGTCTGCGGCCAGCTTCTCGGCCAGCGAGCGCCGGCAGTAAAGGCCCAGCTCGATGCCGTCCGGTCGCCGGCGGCGGATGACGTGATACGGCCCGGCCACCAGCGCCAACAGGTAAGTGCTGAAGGGCGGTGTGCGCTGAAAGGAGTGCCGCAGGCGGCCGTCCGCGAGCGCCTCAGGCTCGCCGCTCGGCCGGTCGCTGGAAACCACCTGCCAGTCCGTCGGGGCGTCCACCGTCAACTCGTAGGTGCCCTTGATATCGGGCTGGTCGAAACAGGGAAAGAGCCGGTGCGCCGAGAAGGGCTGGAAATTCGAGTAGAGATACTCCTGTCCGTCCTCGGGATCCACGAAACGGTGAAGCCCATCGCCACCGGTGTCGAACGCGTTCTCGTAGCGCAGGCCGAGGCGCATCCGCTCGGCCAGCGACTCGGCAGGGATGATGATGCGATCGCCCTCACGCGCCGGAACGACGCTTGAGCCGTTGACCGTGAACTCATCGATGCGGCCGCCCTTGAAGTCGATGAACAGCGGCTGGGAGGTATCACGGACGAGGAGATCGATGGTGCAGTCGCCGCGGTAGGTCCGTTGCCCTAGCTGGAGATCGATGCGCAGCGAGTAGTCGACAGCAGTGACCCGCCCGGCGCGCTCGATGGCCTCGGCCTGGGTCAGGACGTCGCGGGTCGGCGTCTCGGGGGTGGGAGTGAGCGTCTGGGACACGGTACCTCTCAAGATCGTGGCCCACGGGGCCGGTTGGTACCGCGTGCCCTGCGGCCTGGATGCAGCGCTCGCCAGCGTATCTGACGGCCCAGCCCAGCGAGTCTACCCAACCGAGCCGTGCGCGTCTCCCGGCTGTGGGCGTTCGGTCACTCGGCGCTCGTGGCCGAGCCACGAAGAGGCCTCGTGGTGTGTCACCCTGTAGCCATGGCCAACACCCGCTCCGCTCTCGATCTCCTGCGCGGCGTCGGGTTGATCGTCGATGGCCCTGCTCGCTGGGAAGAACGCGTCGCCGGTCGAGGACGGGGTGTCTACCTCATCGAGCTGCCCGATGCGCCGGAGGAAGCGCCCATCGACCCCTCCCTGGTCCGCGGTTGGATCGAGCGAACGCCTGGCCTCCTCCTGGACGGCGAGCGGCCCACGCCGCATCGACTGGCGCAGCGACTGGCCTCCTTCTGGCTGCCACGCGTGCCCGTCCTCTTCATCGGTCAGGCCCCTCGCTCCATCGCCGGACGGATCGCCGCGCAACAGCAGACGCCGCTGGGCATCAGGCGCCCACATCCCGGCGGGCACTGGCTGCGCACGTTGCGGGACACCGGAAAGTGGCGCATCTGGTGGGCTGAGACAGAAGCCGTCGAGGAGTATGGCGACGCGCTGGAGACGGCTTTCGTCGACGGCGTCGACCCGGATATCGCGGCCACCCTGCCCGACGGTGCGCCGCTCATCCCCTTCGGCAACCTGGAGAGCTCGTCGGGGGTACTACGCGCCCACGGCATCACCGGCGCACTGGTCGATGAGCCGGCTGGTGCGGCAGCAGGTGGGACGAGCGCGAAGGGCGCCCGGGGCACGACCACCGCCCGAGGCGGGAAGGTCGCACCGAAGCGCACGACCGCGGCGCGTGCAAGCGCTGCCGGCGGAACCCGGCGCAGCTCCGCGGCATCGAGCAAGCCCGCGCCCGAACCGACGCACATCTCCGAAGAAGGCCTGGCTCGTCTTCGAGCGGAGCTGGATGATCTGCGCATCGTCCAGCGTCCGCAGGTCATCTCGCGCGTCAAGCACGCTCGTGAGCTGGGGGACCTCCGGGAGAACGCCGACTACGAGGCCGCCAGGAACGAACAGTCCTTCTTGGAGGGCCGCATCCAGTCACTCAACCAGCTCATCGACAGCGCGGTCATCATCGCCGGCGACCGAACCGGCCAGGTGATGCTCGGCTCGACGGTGGTAGCTGAGGTGGGCGGCGACCAGACCACCTTCCACATCGTCGGATCGACCGAGGCCAGTCCCGGGGACGGACGGATCTCCAACGCCTCGCCGGTGGGCAAGGCCATGATCGGACGCCGTGCCGGCGAGGAGGTCGTGGTCAAGCTGCCCGTCGGCGAGGTGAGCTACCGCATCGTCGAGGTGCGCTAGAAGAGCGAACGGCGGGTCGCCCCGCCGCCGCTCATGGTCGCTAACCGCTAGCCGCTAGCCGCGGATGCGGGCTGCCAGGATCCGATAGCGGACCCAGCCGCGCGTACCGTCAGGCGCCTCGAGCCGCACCCATGCCCGCGGCTGACCGTTGATGGGCACCCACTTCGACCTCAGCACGGTCAGCTCGCTGTGGCGTGGCAGGCGAACGAGCGTTGCGCTGGGCCAGGACGGACCCGCGCGCAGGCGGAAGGACCGGTCGGTGCGCAGCACGTCGCCGCGTTCCAGCCCCGTGTTCGGTCCCGTGGGGGTGGGCCCGTCGCCACCAGCCGGTGCACGGCCCATCAGCGACATCACGTTGGCCACGTAGTTGCGTGCGTAGGAGGACCAGTTCGACTTGTCAGGATCCCTGAGGCCGCTGAGCCACCAGTAGGCCACCCGATCGTAGCGACGCAACCAGCGATGCAAGTCGATCACCTTGCCGGCAGCCACGATCTCCTGGTTGACCGCCGTCTGAGGAGCGTGCGGGTCGCCGATGTAGTCGCGTGACCAGTTGGGCCAGTTGAAGGGCATGATCTGGTACTTGCCATAAGCGCCCGAGGAGGGGTTCTCCGCGTCGTAGCGCCAGCCGGACTCCTGACCGGCCAGGGCCCATAGGAACTCGGCCAGACGCGCCGGAGCATGCTCGGCCGCCGAGGCACGCGGCGGCGTGCCCACGAAAGACATCGCTGGCGTCAAGAGGCCAACGGCCAGCGCGGCGAAGACGAGCGAGGCCAGCATCCGCCGGCGCGGGGGGGCCCTCTCGGGGCGCACGGAGTTTCGATCCACGGCTGATCGTCCTTTCCTCTCCACGCGCCGCGTGGGCATCGAGCGGCGCGAGTGAGGCCTCGCCTTCCCGGGCACAGGTGAGGATCGGCCTTTGGTGCTTGGTGCTACCAGTGTCCCCCGTCAGGTCAAGTCGAGTTCGGGCAACGGCGCCTGACACTCCAGACGAGCCTGGAGTCGCTCCTTCACGGCTGCCCACTCCCGGCTGATGACGGAGTAATAGGCCGAGTGGCGCAGCCGTCCGTCGGCAACGATGATGTGGTTGCGAAAGATGCCTTCAAAGGTCGCACCGATGCCCAACAGCGCAGCACGGGAGCGCTCATTGAGTGCGTCGGTCTTCCACTCCACACGGTTGGCTCCCAGCCGCTCGAAGGCATGCTGCATCTGGAGCCATTTCGCCTCGGAGTTGTAGCCGCGGCCGTGGACACTCGGGGAGAGCCACGTGTAGCCGATCTCCAGACGGTGGTGTACGCGCTCGATGTTCAGGAAGTGCGTGCTGCCCACGGCCCGCCCGGTGGCCTGCTCGATCGTCGCGAAACAGACCTGCGTCCCATCGCTGGTGGCTGCCACGGCCCACTGGACATGGCGCCGCATCTGCTCCGGGGTCTCGATGGGATCGGTGAACCAACGAAAGGCGTTCGTGCCCAGACCCGCCTCACAGAGGTCCTCAAGGTGGATCAGTCCGAGTGGCTCGAGGCGAACGAGACGGCCCGCCAGGACGACCGGCTCGACCAGCATGGGGGTTGGCCGCGTCATCCGGACACGCATGCGCTGAGGCCCCCGAGTGGTGACCGCGCCTGGATGGTCATCGTCGCTCATAGTGCCGCGTCCGGTACCGTTCCGCTCGATGCATGAAGCTGAGATCATCGAGCTGGTGCTGGGCCTCCTCGTGGTGGTCGCCCTGGCGGTCACCGTATCGCGGCGCATCGGCATCCCCTACCCCATCCTGCTGGTGGGGCTGGGCATCCTTATCGGTCTCGTCCCGGGCATGCCCCAGGTCGACCTGGCACCCGACCTAGTCTTCCTCCTCTTCCTGCCGCCCATCCTCTTCGCCGCGGGCTTCTTCACCTCCATCCGCGACTTTCGGGCCAACCTGCGCCCCATCCTCTTGCTGGCCGTCGGACTGGTGCTGGTCACCACCATGGCGGTCGGTCTCGTCATCCACGCTCTCATACCGAGCATGGGATGGGCGGCCGCCTTCGCCCTGGGTGCCATCGTCTCGCCGCCCGATGCCGTGGCGGCGACCTCCATCGCGCAGCGCCTGGGGCTGCCCCGTCGAGCAGTGACCGTGCTGGAGGGCGAGAGCCTGGTCAACGATGCCACGGCATTGGTCGCTTTCCGTTTCGCCGTGGCCGCCGCCCTGACCGGCGTGTTCTCGGTGGGTGATGCCGTCGTGACGCTGGGCCTGGTGGCGGTCGGAGGAGTGGCCGTCGGGCTGGCCGTGGGCTGGGCTGCGGCATGGCTCTTGCAGCGGCTGGACGATCCGCCCGTGGAGGTGACGGTCTCCATGCTGCTGCCCTTCGCCGCCTTCCTGCCCGCCGAGCGACTGGGCGCCTCGGGTGTGTTCAAGGCAGGATCGAGGAGTTGGCCGAGGAATGGCCTGATCACGGCGAGCTGATCACGCAGCTGCGCGGCCAGTACGAACACCGCGCCGAGCATCTGGGCGACCACCACGCTGATGTGCCCAGCGGTGGAGCCGAACAGGAGTTGCTCGACCATCGCGTCATCCATCGTGCCGTCATCGAGGCGGAGCGCGATGCGGTCATCTCGCTGCGTGATCGCGGCGCCATCAGCGACGAGGCGATGCGCCGCGTGGAACGCGATCTGGACCTGGAAGAACTGCGCTTGGAGGCCTGATCCGAGAGCCTTGCTCAGGCGTAACGCAGGTCCGAACCCTCCGCCTCGACCACGCTGCGCTCGCAGGTGGGGCAGTACCAGCGCGCCTCCAGGGCCGTCCCGCACGGCTCGTGCTGAAGGCCCGTCTGCCCTGAGTCGGAGGGACCCGGACCTCGGTCGCCCCACGCGGCCAACAGGCGCAACACGCCCGCCAACTCCAGACCGTCCTCGGAAAGGCGGTACTCGAGCCGCAGCGGGCGGCGGGAATAAGGCTCGGACAGGACGACGCCCTCGCGCTCCAGGCGGCGCAGTCGTTCGGCCAGGATGTTGGGAGCGATGCCCGTCACTTGGCCGGCCAGCTGATTGAAGCGTCGCGCGCCATCGAGCAGCGCTTCCACGATGAGCAACGACCACCGGTCGCCGACCCGGGATAGCGCCGCATCCAGAGCGGCCGCAGGCGAGGTCGCGGCTTCCATGCACGCATCGTACCGTGCAGTGCTTGCGCTCAGCTCCCGAAGCGTGTACCTTGCGACTTGCAAGTTACTCGTCGGAAGGAGTGAGGACTCGATGAACATGTTCGCAGACATCCCAGGGACCATCAGCGGCCTGGCCGAGCGACATTCACCCGCGGTCGTTCGCATCGAGGGCGGTTGGCGCGGCGCCTCCGGCGTCGTCGTGGCCGCGGGGCAGGTCATGACCAACGCGCACAACGTGCGAGATGAGGAGGTCCACGTGACCTTCCATGACGGGCGGACCGCCAAGGGCACGGTGGTGGGCGTGAATCCCGACGGCGACCTCGCCGTGCTGACAGTGGACACCGCGGAGACCGAGCCCATCGCGTGGATGGAAGGCGACGCCGTCACGGTGGGCACGCCCGTCTTCGCACTGAGCAGCTCGGGTCAGGGTGGCCGCATCACCTTCGGGTTCGTCTCCAGCGTGGCGCGCGC
>JBBJNS010000075.1:0-11022 GCA_037720745.1 Candidatus Limnocylindrales bacterium | reverse complement strand
GGAGTAGACCAGCAGTCCCTCGGGCGCCTCGCCCATGGGCAGGGACTGGCCGCCGTCATCGGCGATGGCCACCCAGCCACGCAGGCGCCACGACCCGAGGAGGGGATGGTCCACGGCCGTCAAGCCGACACTCCGACACGCGCCGCGGGCACCGGCGCGTCCTCGCGCAGCAGCCCTCCGTGCTTGAGCTCGACCCAGAGATCGTCCGGGATGGCCGTCCGGAACGCTTCCACGTTGCGTGCCTGCTGCGCCGGGCTCGAGGCACCCGGGATGACCGATGCCACTGCCGGGTGGCCCAGCGGGAACTGGAGCGCCGCCGCTGCGAGAGGCACGCCGTACCGATCGCAGACCGCGGCGATGCGGCGGGTCTTCTCCATCACCTCGTCCGAGGGTTCGGCGTAGGCGTACCTGGCGTTCGTAACGGGTCCCTTGGCCAGGATGCCCGAGGCGAATACCGCGCCGATGACGAAGCCCACGCCGCGGGCGACGCAGGCCGGGAACTCGGACTCCAGCACATCCTGGTCGAGCAGCGTGTAGGGCATCGCGACGAGGAACGCGTCGATGTCGCCGATCTCCAGGAAGCGCGGCATGAGTCCCAGATCGTTGATGCCCGCCCCGATGGCGCCGATCTGGCCACTGGCGCGCAGCTCCTCCAGGGCCCGCCAGCCAGATCCCGCCAGATCGCGAAAGTGCGCATCCATCGTCGGCTGGTCGAAGTACAGGCGGTCCAGGTCGTGGATCCAGGCGACATCGAAGCGGGTGATGCCCAGGCGCAGCCGGCTGCCCTCGATCGAACGCATGATGCCGTCGTAGGTGTAGTCGAAGACGACCTCGTTGGGCGACCCGCCCAGCCACGGCGCCCCGTCGAACCCAGCGGCCGAGGCAGGCCGCAGCCAGCGTCCCACCTTGGTCGAGAGGCTGTACTCGGAGCGAGGATGGTCCCGCAGTCCGGCACCGGTGCGCAGCTCGGAGAGGCCACGTCCGTACCACGGCGCGGTGTCGAAGTAGCGCACACCGGCCTGCCAGGCAGCCGCCAGGGTCGCCGCAGCACCGGCCTCCGAGACGCGCACGAACAGCTCACCGATGGAGGCACCGCCGAAGCCCAGCTCGGTCACCTCCACCGCCGTGCGGCCCAGCCGGCGCTTCGCCGTCACTTCCGCCACGGCTGTGTCTCCCCGGCTTCGCCCCAGGACGGGATGGGCGCCTGGAGCGGATCATCGACCCAGCAGAACTGCCCGTGGACATCGGCGCCCTGGTCGCTGGTGAGCCGCAGCACGAGGTCGACCGCCTTCTGCGGAGGGTCGCCGCCGGTCTCCTCCACCCAGGCCGCCCACTGCCGGTAGGCCTCCGCCTCCGGGCCCATCACCGCCACACGGTCGTGGATGTCCTCCCACATGTCGGTCTTGACGTCACCAGGGTGGATCACGTTGGCCGTCACTCCGGTGCCCTCGATCTCAGCCGCCAGGTGGCGAGTGAGCTGATTCAGGGCGACCTTGGATGTGCCGTAGGCGCTGTTGAGCGTGCCCGGCGGATGGAGCGACGCGGCCGAGGTTACGTTGACGATGCGTCCCCAACCGGCGTCGATCATGTCGCCCACGAAGGCGCGGATGGTGAGGTACGGCGCGATGGCATCGACCATCACCGTCCGCACCCAGGCGGCCGGGTCGCTGTCGCGGATCATGGCGATAGGCCCGAACATGCCCGCCGCGTTGACCAGGATCGACGGCGGCCCGAGTTGTTCGTGAACGAAGGTGGCCAGCGCCGCCACCGCGTCCGGGTCGCTGACGTCCGTGGGGCGGCTGAGCATCCGGCCGCCCTCGGCGCGGACGAGGTCGGCCGTCTCGGCCAGCTGGGCGGCGGTGCGTGCCACACCCACTACCGGGTGGCCTCGCCGCGCCAGCGCCACTGCCACTCCGCGGCCCAGCCCTCGTCCGGCTCCCGTGACGACCGCCACGCGCTCGCGCGCTGCGTCATCCATGTCGACCTCCTGTCTGCGTGCCGCTCAACGCGCCTCGGTGTGCAGGTCGAACACCTCGCGGAGCTCGCTCGAATCGACGATGCCCTCGTCGTTGAACTCCATCAACGGATCCATGATCTCGCCCCACTTGCCGTGTATCTCGGAGTGCCACAGGCGGTCCCAGGCCTCCACGTCTCGGATCTCGGAATAGAGGAACAGCACCGGGTCGGCCTCGAAGATGGTGATCTGGGCGATGCCCTGGCGCTGGATCTCGTCGACAAGCTCCTGCCAGATGTTGGCGTGGTGCTGGCGGTACTGCTCGAGACCGCCCGGCTTGAGGCGCATCGTGAAGGCGCGGCGGATCATGGGACCTCCTCCTCAGGTGGTGGCTGGGCTGGCCGGCTCGGACGCAGGAGGCCGACCGGTATTGATGGCATGCAGCAAGCCGTGATCGTTCAACTCGCCTGCGTTCGATTCCACGGCCAAACGGCCGCGGTAGAGCACCAGGATGCGGTCGGCAAGGCCGACGACCTCGGGCAGCTCCGTGGAGCGGAACAGGACGGTGCGGCCGCTGTCAGCGAGCTCGCGGATGAGGCGGTAGATCTCCCGCTTCGCACCGACGTCGACGCCCCGGGTCGGGTCATCGAGTAGGAAGACCGTAGGGGAAACCTCCAGCCACTTGCCGACCACGACCTTCTGCTGGTTCCCGCCCGACAGCCGGCCCACGATGGTGCGCGGACCGTCGGCACGGATGCGCATGCCGTCGATCTGACGACGGGCGGCGGCGCGCATCGCGCTTCGGTCCAGCCAAGGGCGGCGCGAGGGCAGTGTGCCCACCGCGACGTGGGCGATGTTGGTCTGGATGTCCGCCTCGAGCATCAACCCCTGGTGTCGGCGATCGGCCGGCACGAGGCTGATCCCGCGGCGCGCGGCGACGGTGGGGGAGGCAGGCGCTCCCCGGCCGTCGGCGAAGGCGATCTCGCCGGCACTCGCGCGTCGCGTGCCGTACAGCACGCCGAGCAGCGTCGCCACCCCGGATCCTTCCAGCCCGGCAAGGCCGATGATCTCGCCAGGGTGTGCCTGGAAGGACACATCGCGCAGCTCTCTATCGACCGTCAGGCCGCGTACGACGAGGCTGGGCACCCCATCGGCCGCGGCCGGACGTCCTGTCCGGGGTGGGAAGAGTTCGGCAGGCGACGTGCCGACCATGGCCTCCACGACCCAGCCAATCGTCGCCGCTGCGCGATCGACCGTGGCCACGATGGCGCCGTTGCGCATGACCGTGATGCGGTCAGCGATGTCGAAGACCTCCTCGAGGCGGTGCGAGACGTAGATGACGGTGATGCCGTCGGCGGACAGCTCCCGCAGCACGGTGAAGAGCCGCTGGGTCTCGCGTTCGTTGAGCGCTGAGTTCGGCTCGTCCAGGATGAGCACCTGGGGCCGCTCGATGAGCAGCCGGCAGAGCTCGACGAGCTGACGTTCGGCGATGCCCAGCTCGCCGACCGCAGTCTCGGGGTCGGCGTGGAGGCCGAGGCGCCCTAGGGCCGATCCCGCCTGACGGCGCATCTCGGCCCGGTCCACCAGCCCGAACCTGGTGGGCTGCCTGTCAGGGAACAGATTGGCCAGGATGGAGCGTTGGGGAAAGAGGCTCAGCTCCTGGTAGACGATGCCGACGCCCAGTCGCCGGGCATCGGCCGGGGAGGCCAGGCGGACCGGCTGCTCGCCGACGCGGATCTCGCCGCCGTCGGGATGCACCGCGCCGGCGAGGATCTTCATGAGCGTTGACTTGCCGGCACCGTTCTCACCGACGACGGCGTGCACGGTGCCGGCTTCGATGGCGAGATCCACGCCCGCCAGGGCCTGGATCCCGCCATATGCCTTGCGCAGATCGGCCACGGCTATCGCCGGAGGCGCTGCCGGACCCGATCCGATGGACATGAAGGTCGGCTCGACCTACTGGGACTCGTTCTCGATGGGCTCGACGTTCTCGGCCCAGCTCGCGATCTGCCCATCGATCAGCGGCTGGTAGTACTCGCGGGTCGCCTCAGGGGACGCCGCGAGCTCCTCCAGCTCTTCGAAGGTAAGGGGCGGCAGGTCGAAGGGCTCCTCGACGCTGTCCGCGGTCACGATCTCCGTGCCCGCGTCGAGGAAGCCGCCCTCTGAGAGGTCGACGTCGGTCTCACCGCGGATGGTGTCGGCCAGCATCTTGACCGGCAGATAGCCCTGCATGAAGGGCGTCTGGCCCAGGCTGACGTCAGCGAAGCCTTCTTTGATCTCGGCCAGGTTGCCCTCGGTCAGGTCATACCCGCCCGCCACGAAGTCGGAGTCAGGGCTGGCTTCCTGGAGCTGACCGAGGCTGGTCACGTCCGGTGCGCACAGGCCGACCAGGGCCGCGGCATCCGGGTTGGCAGCGAGAAGAGCCTCCCACGCCGCGTAGTTCTCATTGGCCGCGACCTTCACATCGAAGGGTCCCAGGACCTCGATGCCGGGCGCGAGGGCGAGCGACTCCTGGACGCCGCTGGCTCGATTCTCGAGCACCGGGAAGCCCGGGAAGCAGTTGCCGATGATGACCTTGCCGGTGGCGCTCTGGCCACCCAGCTGCTCGAGCACCTTTTCGCCCAAGGTGCGACCGCTCTCCACGGATCGCTCCCCCACGTACGGCGCGTCGACCGAGGTGACCAGGAGGTTGAACTGGACCACCGGGATGCCCGAGGCGACGATCTCGTTGAGCCCGCTGGCCATCGATTCACCCGGTACTGACGTGGCGATGCCCTGGACGCCCGAGGCGACCAGCGACTGCACCGCCATGAGCTGCGCGTCGGCGTCGCCGCCCTCTGGTCCGGTGACCTGAAGCTCGACGTTCAGATCGTCGGCGGCAGCCTCGGCGCCGTCGATGATCTGCTCGATGAAGGGGTCGCCCAGGACGTGGGTAACGAAGCCGATCTTGAGGGACTCGGCCGGCGCGCTCTCGGCAGGTGCCGAGGTGGCTGGCGCCGCTGACGCTGGAGCATCGCTCGCCGGCGCTTCCGACGCCGGTGCCGTGGGTGCGGGTGCGCTGATGGTGGGGCCTGTGGTCGGGGCGGCCCCGGTGCATGCCGCGAATAGGATCGCCAGGGTCGCCGGAAGGGCGAGCCAGCGTCGCTTCGTAGTGATCATCCGTTCCTCCTCAGTTGGCCGTCCGTCGGCCGTATGACCTTGATGGACCGTTCCACGATCTCTCGGATCGGTTGCCTCCTCTCAGGCGGGGACTTGGCCGATTCACCCCAGATCGACCGCGTCGCGGGTCCGCCGTTCACGCTGACGACGGACGAGTTGGTCGACGGCGACCGCGATGATGATCACGGCGCCGGTGACGAAGGTGCTCCACCTGACATCGACACCAAGGAACAGGATCCCGGTGGTGATGACCTGGATGATGAGGGCGCCCACCACGGCGCCGATGACGGTCCCCCGACCGCCGGATAGCGGCGTGCCGCCGATGATCACGGCGGCCACCACAGGCAGCAGGTAGTCGCCGCCGGTGACGGGATCGATCGCCTCGCGGAAGCCCAGGAACATGGCGCCGGTCAGGCCGGCCACCGCGCCCATCAGCACGAGCACCAGGATCCGCGTGCGATCGACCGGGATGCCAGCCAGGCGGGCCGCTTCGGGATTGCTGCCCATGGCCTGGACGCGGTAGCCGAATCGCGTTCGATGGAGGAGCAGGTGGAGTAGCACCGCAAGGGCGAGGAACAGGATGGCCACGATGGGGATGAGGTCGAAGACCTTGATGTCGAAGAGCGTGAAGAAGGAGCTGGTCTTGTCCGGCGGCACCACCGCCCGCGACTCGTTGACCACGAGGCTTAAGCCGCGGTAGGCCGACAGCGTGCCCAGCGTGATGATGATCACCGGGATGCGCAACGAGACCGCGAGCACTCCGTTGACCATGCCCAGCAGGCCGCCGAAGGCGATGCCGATGCCCGCTGCGATCCAGGGATCGATGCCGAAGACCATGGCCTTGGCTGCGATGACGGCGGAGAAGTTGAACATCCAGCCGATGGACAGGTCGATGTCGCGGATGGCCACCACGAAGACCATGGCCAGCGCGAGCATGCCGATGAATGCGGACCCCGAGAGCTGCTGGAAGAGGGTGCCCGGCAGGAAGAAGTTGGGCCGCAGGAGGCCGATGATCACGACCAGTCCGAGCAGCGCGACCAGGACCCCGGTCTCGTCCGGCAGGCGCCTCGAGCGGCGCGGTCGAGCGGCCTCGCCGCCGGGGAGCGGATCGGTCGCCGACATCCCGGCGGTCACGTGTCTCCTTGCCTCGCAGCGAGCACCGATCGGAAGACGCGTCCGGCCTTGAGATCCTCCAGCGCCTCGTTGGCCTCTTCGAGCGGTCGCACGCTTTCGACCAGGTGGTCCACGACGAGCGTGCCATCGAGGTACAGGTCGATGGCGTCACGGATGTCATCGGGCACGAAGCCGCGCGAGCCAAGGACGGACAGCTCACGCCAGAAGATGTCCACGGCTCGCGCCCGGAAGTGGTCCAGGCTGGAGCCGATGAGCACCACCCGGCCGCCCGGTCCGCCCATGGCGATGGCCTGTTCGTCGACGGCCGCCGAGCCCACGCACTGGATGACCACATCGGGTCCGTGGCCGCCGGTGAGCGCCTTGACCACGGCCACCGGATCACCGCTCTCAGCCGGGACCACCTCGTCGGCCCCCAGCTCCTGAGCCAGACGCAGCTTCGCCTCGGAACGCGTCACGGCGATCACCCGCGCCCCGAAAGCTTTGCCCAGTTGCACCGCGTTGGAACCCAGGCCGCCCACCCCTAGCACGACCAGCGTCTCGCCGGCCTGGAGCCGAGCCACGCGCTTGAGGCCGTGGAGGGGCGTGGCCACGGCGTCCGTGAGGACCGCAAGTACAGCAGGCGGCACTGGCGCCCGGGGCCGGATGAGTGCCGCCGGCGGTCGGATCACATACTCCGCGAATGCACCGTCCAAGTCCACGCCCATGCGCCGCACGTTCGGGCTGATATTGGGCCTGCCACGCGCGGCCCATGCATCGTCGGGTGGCGTGGTGATGTAGTAGAGCGCCACCTGGTCGCCAGGTGCGACCTCCGTCACCCCGTCTCCCAGCGCATCCACCACGCCCGCCGCCTCATGCCCCGGGATGACCGGCAAGGACACCGCGTCGCCGAAGCCGCCCTTCTGGAGGAACACGTCGGAGCCGCACACTCCGCAGGCCTCCACGCGGACGCGGACCTCGCCGGGGCCCGGCTCCGGGATGGGTCGCTGCGTCACGTGCAGCGCCGCCCCGATGGCGGGCAGTTCCACCGCTCTCATCATCGCGTCGGTCACGGGGCTCCTCAATACATCAGGAAGCCACCGGACACGTTGAGCGTGGCGCCGGTGATGTACCTGGCGTGCTCCGAGGCCAGGAATACGACCGGTCCGGCCAGCTCCTCGGGTTCGGCGACGTAGCCCAGAGGCGTCTGCTTGGTCATCGCTTCATAGACCTCCGGCGCCAGGCCGGTCATCAGCATCGGCGTGTGCACCTGGCCTGGCGAGACACAGTTCACGGTGATCCGGTGCGGCCCGAACGTTCGAGCCAGGCCCCGGCACAGAGTAGTGACGCCGCCCTTGGATGAGGCGTAGGCCACCGATCCACCGAACCCGCCGGTCCACCAGCCCTGCGAGCTGAAGAGGATGATCCGGCCGCCCTCGCCAGCGGCGATCATCGCGTTGCCCGCTGCCCGCGACAGGAAGAAGGCCGACTTCACGTTGATGTCGTGCTGGAAGTCCCAGTCGTCCTCGGTGACCTCGTCCAGCGAGCCGCGGCGGCGCAGGACGGCAGCCAGATTCGCCAGCACGAAGACCCCGCCGAGCTCAGCCTGGGCACGCGCCACGAGTGCGTCGTGCGAGGAAAGGTCTCGCAGGTCGGCCACGGCCGCCACATGGCCGCTGCCCTCCAACCCGCCGACCAGCTCGTCGAGCCGCGCTTGGTCAAGGTCCACGGCCATCACCTTGGCGCCCGCCGCGGCGAAGCCCTTGGCCACGGCCGCCCCGATGCCCCCGGTGGCTCCGGTAAGGATCACGCCGCGACCCTCCAGCCCGGCGCCCACGCTCCATGTCATCTCGACCCTCCTTGTCCGAGCACCTTCTCACTGCGATAGCGGTCGACAACCTCCTGTCGCACCTCGATGCCGAGCCCGGGCTGGGTGGGCGGATAGAACCAGCCGTCCTTGTGTTCGATGGGCTCGGGCACGAGCTCGTGCTGCATCGGATTGCGCAGCGGCTTGACCTCGATGAGCTTGAAGGCCGGCGAGCTGAAGCTCATGGCCAGGCTGGCCGCCGTGACGATGGCCGAGGACCAGCAGTGGGCGTTGGCCTGGCGGCGATAAGCCTCGATGCGCTCGACGGCGCGCTTGAAGCCGGTGATCCCCTCCGCCCGCCCGGGGTCGATACCCACCACGTCGACGGTGCCCGTGGTCAGCACCCGCTCGAAGCCGTCGACGTTCCATTCCTTTTCGCCGTAGGCCATGAGACTGGTCGTCTTGGAGCGCAGGTTGGCGTAGCCCTCGGGATCCCAGGCGCCCAGCGGCTCCTCGATCCAGTGGAGGTCGTACTCCTCGAAGGCCTGCACCCGACGGATGGCCGTCTTGACGTCCCACTTCACGTTCCAGCCGCAGTCGAGCATGATGAGCTTGCCGGACAGTCCCTCGCGCATGCGGCGCATGTACTCCACGTCCCGGTCGTGCTCGTACCCCAGCCGCGCGTTGCCACGCTTGCCCAGCCCCACCTTCAGGCCATGCATGCCCGGCGCGACCCACTCCTGGGCCTCCTCCACCATCTGGCCGATGTCCTCGTAGTGGGCGTGGCTGGAGGCGACCGCGGGCAGCTTCTCGTGGACGGCGCCGCCCAGCAGCTGCAGGACCGGCACGCCAAGGAGCTTGCCCTTGATGTCCCACAGCGCGATGTCGATGGCCGCCACGGCGTAGCTGGCGATGCCACCGTTGTAGCCGTACCACCAAGCCTGGTCGCGCAGCGAGTGCCAGATCGCGATGTTGTCCAGGGGGTCCTTGCCGATGACCCGCTCGGCCATGCCCTCGATGATGGCCTTCACCGCGAAGTTGGCCTCGGGGAACTGGGTGATCGATTCACCCCAACCCACGACGCCGTCATCGGTGGTGATCTTGACCAAACAGAGATGTCGCAGGGCGTCGTAGTCGTTGGGCTCGGGGTAGCTGACCGGGATGGCCTCTACGGTCTGGACCTTGCTCACGAAGGCAGGCTCCTTTCGCTCAGCGGGTACACGCCAAAGGGCGAGTGATAACATTTCCAGAGTCGTTTCCACCCCGGCGACCATCGTAGTCGTCGCCGTTCCGCGTCGTCAACGGACGGGCCTGCCGAACGGCCCGCGAAAGGAGTGGCACACCCATGGCCAAGCTTCGCCTGGGCGTCATCGGGGCCGGCTCGTGGACGGTCAGCTCGCACCTGCCCAACCTCGTCAAGCACCGTGACGACATCGAGTTCGCCATCGTCAACCGGCGCAACCCGGACCTGCTCGAGAAGATCAAGGACAGCTTCGGCTTCGCCCGGTCGAGCACCGACTGGCAGGACGTCATCGCGGAGAAGCCGGACATCGTGGTCGTGGGCAGCCCGCCGGGCTACCACTGGGAGCAGAGCAAGGCGGCCCTGGAGGCCGGCGCCCACGTCATGTGCGAAAAGCCCTTCACCATCGATCCGGCTCATGCCTGGGACCTTGACGAGACCGCTCGGCGGACGGGCCGCTCGCTGATCCTGGCCTACGGCTGGAACTACCGGCCGATGGTCATCCAGGCCCACCGGCTGATGCACGAGGACGGCGGCGTGGGCGAGATCGAGCACGTGGCGCTGCACATGGACTCGGTCACCCGCGAGCTGCTCTCCGAGACCGGTGCCTACCCCGATGCCGCACCGGAGTACATCCCGCAGCCGGACACGTGGTCCCGGCCGGAGACTTCTGGGGGCGGCTACGGACAGGCCCAGCTCACCCATCTGCTGGGTGTCTCGTTGTGGCTCACGGACCTGCGCGGCCAGGACGTGTTCGCGCTGATGTCCGCGCCGCTGGGCGCCAAGGTGGAACTGCATGACGCGGCGGCCATCCGCTACACGAACGGCGCCATCGGCACCCTCTCGGGCGCGTCCAGCCACCTGGGCGGTGCCGGCAACCGGCATGCCGTGGAGGTGCGGGTGGTCGGCTCCAAGGGCATGTTCCAGCTGGACCTGCGCGAGAACACGCTGTGGCGCTACCGCTCGCCCGAAGACGACGTGCGCGTGCCGCTCGAACCGGACGCCGGCCTGTACGACTGCACGGGGCCCATCGAGGCGCTCGTGGCGGCGGGCCTGGGCAAGCCCTTCGACAACAACTCGCCGGCCGAGCTGGGCGCCCGGACGGTGGAGATCCTGGAGGCCGCCTACCGCAGTGAGGCCAGCGGCGCGCTGGAGCGGGTCAAGGGACTCTAGGCGCTAGTTCGCCGGTGGTGGCGCGCAGGATGCGCGCGGCGTGAACGTCGTGGGCAGTACCACCGTCTCCGGCTCCGCTGAGCCGGCGATCCGCTTGAGCAGCAGTTCCGCAGCGATGCGGCCCAACGCCACGGTGTCGCGCCCCACCGAGGCGATGGGCGGGGAGTGCAGCTCCGAGAGCGCGATCTCATCGCAGGTCAGGAGGGAGATGTCGCCGGGGATGCGGACCTCGTGGCGCGCCAGTGCCCGGACGCACCCGGCCAGGACCTGGTTGCCGCCGGCGATGATCGCCGTGGGACGGGGCGACATCCCCAGCAGCTCCTCCGTGGCTGCCTCGCCATGCTCGGCGGAGAGCGAGCCGGTCAACGTGGTCGTCTCGTCCGGGATGCCGCGACCCGCCACGGCGTCCTGCATGCCGGCGATACGCTCGCGTACGGGCCACAGGTCCAGCGCGCCGGTGACCAGCGCGATCCTTCGATGTCCCAGATCGATGAGATGCTCCACGGCGGCCTTGATCCCCGGCCGGTGGTCGTTGCGCACCACGCTGGCACCCAGTCGGGCGGGCACTTCGCGATCGAC
>JBBJNS010000206.1:0-2904 GCA_037720745.1 Candidatus Limnocylindrales bacterium | reverse complement strand
GCGGCCCATGCCCATGCCCTGTGCGGACTCGACGACGGCCGGATCGACCGTGCGCAGGCCGACGATGGTGTTGCGCACGATGGGCAAGAGGGCGTACATCACGAGGGCCACCACGGCCGGCCTGACGCCCAAGCCCAGCGGCGCGATGAGCAGCCCGAACAGCGCGAACGAGGGGATGGTCAGGAAGATGCCCGTCACCGCCAGGGCGGCTCGGCGAGGGCGTTCCGTGCGATAGGTCAGGATGCCCAGGCTGACACCGATGATGGTCGAGATGGCGACCGAGACTATCACCATGATGGCGTGTTCGATGCCCACTCCGAACAGACGGTCGCCCTGGTCCGTGAGGTAGTCGAGGATGGTCATGCCGATCGACCAGCCAGGCTGCGGGGACGCAGGCCGTCGTAACCGAGTTGCTTCGACAGCTCCTCGGCCGCGGCCTTGATGGCCCGAGCGGCGAAGGGCAGCCGCTCGCCGAGGCGGAACGTGGGCGCCGATACGTTGAGGGCGGCCACCACGCCCCCTCGAAAGTCGCGGACAGGGGCCGCCGCAGCGACGAGGCCCGGCTCGAACTCCTCGTCCACGATGGCGTAGCCGGCTCGGCGTGCGACCAGGATGCGCTGGTACAGCTCGTCCAGGTCACGCGGCGCGTTGGGACCACCGACGCCGAAGACGACGCCCGTAAACCGTCTCTCGAGCTCATCTCGCTCCAGGTCCATGAGCAATGCCCGGCCAGACGAGGTGTTGTGCGCGGGAACCAGGCGACCGGCCCAGGCCACGGTCTGGACGGCGTGCGGCGGCGTCTCGGTGAGGATGGTCAAGACCTCGGCGCCCTGGAGGACCGTGAGGTGGATCCGTTCCCCAAGGTCCCTCTCCACGAGGCGTCGAATGATGGGCGCGCCGGCCGCCAACAGGCGTTGGTCACCGGCCCTCGCGGCGAGAGCGAAGACGCGCCACCCGACGCGATAGGCCATCGACTCAGCGTCGCGCTCCACGAAGCCCGCATCGGCGAAGACACGCAGCGTGCGCGAGACCTGACTCTGGTCGCGGCCCTGCTGGGCTGCCAGACGGTTGACACCCCAGCCACCCTGAGCCACGGCCTCGTCCGAGGCGAGTGCATCCAGAAGGGCCAGGGCGCGACGGAGACTGCTCGGGGAAGCGTCTGCCACTGGCGCACCATGGCATATCGATGCGTCAGATGCAATAGGGATTGCGCAGGATGCGATTGAGGCTACGATGGAGTGCGTGTGCGGCATCGCTGGCATCTGGGGCACCGCTGACCGCGGACTTGTCGAGAAGCTGATGGACGGCCTCGTCCACCGCGGGCCGGACGGCTCCGGCCTGCACGTCCAGCCGAGCGGCGTGATCGGCCAGCGTCGACTGGCCATCATGGATCCGGAAGGTGGCGCGCAGCCGCTGTACAACGAGACGCGCAGCGCGGCCATCGTAGCCAATGGCGAGATCTACAACTTCCCGAAACTGCGCAACGACCTGGCCCAAGGCCATGCCTTCGCCACGATGAGCGACAGCGAGGCGGTCCTGCACCTCTTCGAGGACTGCGGTCCGGACACGCCCGCGCTACTGGACGGGATGTTCGCCTTCGCCATCTGCGACGAGGACCACCTCTTCCTGGCGCGCGACCCGATCGGCATCAAGCCGCTGTACTACGGTCGTGGGGTCGATCCTTCCGGCGTGCCCATCATGGCCTTCGCCTCGGAGATGAAGCCACTAGCCGGCTGGGTCGACGAGCTCCACGAGTTCCCGGCCGGCAACTACTTCGACAGCCGGGTCGGTTTCGTGCCCTACTACCGGGTCCCCACGGCGCCCACCGTGGAGCGCACCGTCCACGAGCACGTGGCTCTGGTGCGGAAGGGTCTGGAGGACGCCGTCACCTCTCACCTGATGAGCGATGTGCCCGTCGGCGCATTCCTCTCCGGGGGTCTGGACTCCAGTGTCATCGCCGCCATCGCCCGCCAGCATCTCGACGAGCTTCACACCTTCTCCGTGGGACTCGCCGGATCGCGCGACATCGTGGCCGCCAGGCGCGTGGCGGCACACATCGGGTCCATCCACCACGAGTACCTGATGACCCCGGCTGAGGTGGTCGAGAAGCTGCCCGAGATCGTCCAGGCGCTCGAGTCCTTCGACCAGGACCTGGTGCGCAGCGCGATCCCCACGT
The DNA here is from genome assembly GCA_037720745.1 of Candidatus Limnocylindrales bacterium. Classification (GTDB taxonomy): domain Bacteria; phylum Chloroflexota; class Limnocylindria; order Limnocylindrales; family CSP1-4; genus Palsa-1032. Next base: position 728 of record JBBJNS010000206.1, on the reverse strand, counting down.
ACTTCTGCTCGCGCCTGGCGGCTCAGCACGTGAAGGTCATCCTGACCGGCGAGGGCGCGGACGAGCTTTTCGCGGGGTACGCCTATCACAAGACGGTGAGCGATCCGGCCACGCTCCATCAGGAGCTGTGTCGCTCCGTGGCCACGTTGCACAACATCAACCTGCAGCGCGTCGACCGCTTGACGATGCGCCACAGCCTCGAGGCACGAGTGCCGTTCCTGGCTACCGACTTCATCGCACTGGCTCTGACGGTGCCGGCCGAGCTGAAGCTCAAGACCATGCCCGACGGCCGCCTGATGGAGAAGTGGGTGTTGCGCACGGCCTGCGAGGACCTGCTGCCGGCAGACATCGTGTGGCGCGACAAGGAGCAGTTCGACGAGGGCAGCGGCACCCTGGACCTGCTGGGCGAGGCGCTCGGCCCACTTCTGGAGGAGATCGATCTGCAGTCGTACCGGGCGTCGGTCGACGGATCCGTGCGCTCAGCGGAAGAGGCGCTCTACCACCGCATGCTGTGCGACGGCTACGAGCGCCCGGACATGATCCTGCGCAACGTCGCTCGCTGGACCGAGGACCGTCACCTCTGACGCTGGCGGTGCCACGCCCGCTACCTGGATCTGTGGTGTCACGGCGCCAGCTACGGGGTTCCAGGCCCGATCCGCTTCACTCCTATCGGAATAGGCGGACGCGGTGAACCTTCGAGCCCATTGGGTCCGGTCTCAGGATAATGA
>JBBJNS010000205.1:0-2927 GCA_037720745.1 Candidatus Limnocylindrales bacterium | reverse complement strand
CACAGCTACCTCGCCCGCGCGACGCGCGCGACGATCGCGACCGGCGGCGGCTGACGGCTCCCGCCGCGGCCCTCGCCGAGCGCCGCTCGCCGCGAGATCTTAAATTCTTCAGACAGAGCCGATCGCACCCTTGACGTCGACCCGTTGGGTGCCTGTAGGCTGGCCACCCTCATGAGCACTAACGGCACGAGGGACTCCAAGATCGCTGTGGTGGGTGACGGCTTCGGTTCGCTGATCGTCTATTCGACCGCCATCTACCTCGGCTTCAAGCCTGAGGACATCACCATCTACGGTCCCAGCGACAATCCCGTCGGGACCTACCAGCAGTTCGCATACAACCTCGGCCAGACGGTCCTGCGCTCGGAATCCGAGTCGCACTTCCTGCCGGCCGACTGGCCCACCTTCGGCCAGCTCGACGCCTACTCCCACCGCAGCCCGGCGCCCCTCGTACGCTCGATCCGCCGCAAGTACAACCCCGGCGTCCCCGACATCCTCGCCGAGGCCGGGGTCGTGGCCAAGCGCCTGAACTGGGACGGCTCGCGTGTGCCCAAGCGCGTCGGCTGGCTGCAGCGCGAGACCGACGGCGTGCCGCACTTCGTGCTCTACGACGAGGAGGCGAACCTCCTCGGCCGGGCCAAGCACGTCATGCTCGCGCTCGGCCACGGGCCGCTCGTCTTCCCGCCGGTGCTGGCCAAGGCCAAGATGGACCCCGCGACCGGCGACCGGATCGTGCAGGCCTACGAGGCCAAGCAGTACGCCAAGGACGGCCGCTACGTCGTGCTGGGGGCCGGTATCGCCTCGATCAACGAATGGGCCAACGCGATCGACGCGGGCGCGAAGTGCATCGCGCTGCGGCGCAACCCGGCGCCCGACGAGCAGGACCTCAACGTGCCGCGCTGTCTCTTCGAGGCGCTCGGGATCGACAAGTTCCAGGGGCTGCCCTTCGAGCAGCGCGTCGCGTTCCTCGGCTCCGTGCTCAAGGGCACCGCGCCCAAGCGCCGCAGCTGGCTGGAACGCATCGAGACGGGCACCGCCGAAGGCCGCTTCGAGGAGATGGTGGGCGAGATCGACGAGATCCAGGCGGGCCCCGCGGGGCTGAGGATCCACGTCATGAGCAAGCATGGCGAGGATCCCGGCTGGCTGGATGTCACCGGTGTCGTGGCCGGCACGGGCTTCAACAAGTCGGTGCTGACCCTGCCGCTGATCCGCCGCCTCGTCGAGCACTACGACATCCCGGTCGATGGCGGGCGCATGGCGCTGCGCACCAACTGCGGCGTGCCGGGCCTGGACCGTGACGACTCGCGCCTGTGCATGATGGGCCTGACGGCCAACACCGTCATCCCGCACGGCGACACGATCGCCGGCCTGAAGTACATCGGCCGGCGCTTCGTCGGCGACTGCGCGCGGGCCGAGAACCTGAAGTACCGCCGCTTCCCGAGCCGGTTCGGCATGCAGGTCTCGCTGGCGCGCGAAACCGCGCAGGCCATGCGAAACGTGCGCCGGACGGAACAGCTCGCCTGATATGTGCCCGACACCGCTAGGCCGCACCCAGACACGCACCGCGATCCTCGTGGGGCCCGCCATCCTGGGCCTCATCCTCTCGCTGGTGACAGGCAACGAGGGCTGGATCGTCCTCATCGGGATCTACCTGCTGATGGGCGTCGTGCTCGACGTCCTCTTCTACCCGCTCGTCATCAAGTGGCAGCCCCCGTGGCTGACCTTCCTGCTGGCCATCGGGGAGTTCGTCATCCTCTACGTCCTCAGCCAGGTCCTCGAGGTCGGGCTCACGCCGACGGAGGCGATCGTCTTCTACTGGGTCAGCTGGGTGATGGGGAACTGGACGAAGATCGTGATCCTGCCACTGCTCGAGTTGACCTGGATCGAGAGCGGAGGCGAGTTCAGGACGACGAGCTGGTCGTCGCCCGCCGAGAGCGAGCTGCTTCCCGTGCTGGCGACCGTGAACCCGAACCCGACCGGGAGCCGGCTCGTGCGCGAGTTCTCGTCGGTCAACACGGTGCCCGACGAGATTCGCAACCTGCCGTCGCCCTCGGGCGTGCACCGTCGCCCGCGACGCGGCTGAGCAGCACCCGCAACGCCTCAGAGCGCGCTGAGCCCCCCGCAGCCCGCCTCGGCGCGGCGGGCGTGCACCAGAGGGCGGCCAGACGTCGGCAGAGCCGGCAGAGCCGGCTGAGGCCCAGCGGAGCAGAGCCGGCTGAGGCCCAGCGGAGCAGAGCCGGCTGAGGCCCAGCGGAGTCGCCCACCCCTCGCACGGCTGAGCACCGCGGGCTCGCTCGGCGCCGCAGCGGGCGCCGGGCGTCCGGGCGCAGCCCCGGCCACGCCCTCGCTCGCCGGTTGCCCCGGCCCCGGTCAGCTTCCGAGCTTCACCCCACCGCCACCCAGCACGGGCCCGTGCCCGGGAGAGGACCAGGTGAAGCGGGTAACGTCGCCGCGCGGAGCGAGCGCGCCGGGGCGCAGGCCGCGGCGGACGAACAGGATCGGCGCCGGGGCGGCGCGGGCGATCTCCGAGCGCGTCGTGCCGAGCCCCTCCTTGCGCCAGCGGTCCGACAGCCCGATCACGAGCAGGCCGGCGCCGCCGGCAGCCGAGATCAGCCCCGCGAGGCCGGGCTCGGCGATCAGCGGCTGGGCCTGGATGCCGGCGAACTGCTGGACGACGAGCGAGGCGTTGCCCAGCAGCCGGGTGGCGTCACGGCCCTCGTCGGTCGTTCCGGCCGCCCCCAGGAGCTTCAGGGGGGCGTTGTGAGACGCCGCGATCCAGGCACCGAGCTCCAGGGCCGCCCAGTCGTGCTCTGCGCCGCTGAAGGGCACCACGACGGGTGACTTCTCCCCCGGGCTGACCGTCGCCTCCTCGCGGGCGACGAGCACCGCGACGTCGCAGGGAGCCTTGGCAAGCACGGCGCCGACCTCGC
>JBBJNS010000204.1:0-2931 GCA_037720745.1 Candidatus Limnocylindrales bacterium | reverse complement strand
CCCTAGCAGCTCCCCCGCCACACAGGGGGGGGGGGGGGGGGGCGGCCGCCCCCCCCCCCCGCTTTTCCGTGCCCGGAACGTGCTGCTCGCCCGCACTTCAGGGCTGGAGGAGCACCTTGAAGGCCCCGTCGCTCTTGGCCTGGAAGATCTCATAGCCGTGGGCCGCCTCGTCCAGCGGCAGTCGGTGAGTGGCGAACCCTTCCACGCCCAGCGGATCGGAGTCGTCCAGCAGGAGCGGCATGATGTCGTCGATCCACCGCTTCACGTTGGCCTGACCCATGCGCAGCTGGATCTGCTTGTCGAACAGCGTGAGCATGGGCATGGGGTCCATCATCCCGCCGTACACGCCGATGATGGAGATGGTCCCGCCCCGTCGCACCAGTTCGATGGCCAGGTGCAGGGCACTCAGCCGGTCGATGCCGAACTTCTCCATGAGCGGCGCCTGGATCCGATCGGGCAGCAGCCCCGTGACCGCCTGCATGGTCGCCTCCAGGGGCGCGCCGTGCGCTTCCATACCTACGGCGTCGATGACTGCATCCGGTCCACGGCCCTCCGTATGCTCCCGGATCGCCGCGACCACCTTGTCGTCAGCCTGTAAGTCGACGACCTCCGCGCCCAGGGATCGAGCGCGCTCGAGTCGTTCGGGAACTCGGTCGACAGCGAAGATCCGCTCGATCCCCTGCTGGCGCGCCACTCGGACGCACATCTCGCCGATGGGCCCCAGGCCCAGGACGGCGAGACTGCCGCCTTGTGGAACGCCGGCGTACTCCACCGCCTGCCAGGCCGTCGGCAAGACGTCCGATAGGTAGACGAAGCGATCGTCCGGGGGCCCGTGCGGGACCTTGACGGGGCCGAAATGGGCTTGCGGCACGCGCAGGTACTCCGCTTGACCGCCAGGTACCTGCCCGTACATCCTGCTGAAGCCGAACAGCGCCGCGCCCTTGCCCTCGCTCTTCACCTGCGTGGTCTCGCATTGTGAGTACAGCCCACGCGTACACATCCAGCAGTGCCCGCAGCTGATGTTGAAGGGGACGACGACCCGGTCACCCGCTTTCAGCGCCGACACTCCGCTGCCGACCTCCTCCACGATGCCCATCGGCTCGTGCCCCAGGATGTCGCCCTCATCGAGAAAGGGACCGAGGACCTCATAGAGGTGGAGGTCCGAGCCGCAGATTCCGGTCGAGGTGATCCTGACGATGGCGTCGGTGGGCTCCTGGATGGTCGGATCCGGGACCGTCTCCACCTTCACGTGGCGCTTGCCCTGCCAGGTCACAGCCTTCATGTGTCGCTCCTCTATCTCGCGCTGCGGCGTCCCCACTCCACCCTGAGGCTCGGCAAGGTCGCCGTGCGCGCGCGTCGAGGCCGTCGAGGTCACGGAAGCATCTCAGTCGTTCTGCCACGCCCCGGATAGGCACAGCCGGAGGCACCCAGCACGCCTGAGACCCGGCGTCGGTGACTCTCTAGCGGACATCCACAAGAAGGAGCTGACGAACATGACGATCCGACTGAAGCCGCTCGATGAGCAGGTGATCGTCATCACCGGTGCATCGAGCGGGATCGGGCTGGCCACTGCACGGATGGCGGCCGACAAGGGTGCTCGCCTGGTGCTGGCCGCCCGCAACGACGTGGCCTTGCAAGATCTGGTCGACGAGATCCGTGACAAGGGTGGTCAGGCCACTCACGTCGCAGTGGATGTGGCATCGGAAGAGGACGTACGGCGCATCGCGGAGGAAGCGGTGGCGGCCTTCGGGGGCTTCGACACCTGGGTCAACAACGCTGGCGTCTCGGTCTACGGCCGCACTCACGAAGCACCCATCGACGACCTGCGCCGCATGTTCGAGACCAATTTCTGGGGCGTGGTCTACGGCTCACGCATCGCCAGCCAGCACCTCCGGGAGAACGGCGGCGCGATCATCAACATCGGCAGCGAGCTTTCTGACGTGGCCGCGCCACTGCAGGGCATGTACTCCGCCTCGAAGCACGCCGTGAAGGGCTGGACGGACGCCATGCGCATGGAACTCCAGGATGAGGATGCGCCCATCGCCGTGACGCTCATCAAACCGGCCGCCATCGATACGCCCTACGCCGATCACGCCGGCAACGAGATGGCCGATCACCCGCGGCACGTGCCACCGGTCTACAGCCCGGACGCCGTGGCCGAGGCGATCCTGCATGCGGCGACCACTCCCACACGGGACCTCTTCGTGGGCAGTGCGGGCATGGTCGTATCCACCCTGAACAAGATGATGCCCGGCGTGATGGACCGCATCGTCCGTCGCGTGCTTATCCCCGGCACGCACAGCGGCGACCCCAAGCACAGCCGCGATGCGCTATATCAGGCGGGCGACGGCGGGCAGGAACGTGGCCACTACCCCGGCCTGGTACGCCCGAGCTTCTACACCAAGGCGAAGATGAACCCGATGGTCACTGGAGCGGCGGCGCTGGGCGCGGGCGTGGTGGCCCTGGCCGTGAGGCGCTCGCGGCGGGACTGAGCGAGCCTCTTTCGCGTCGGGTGACGGTCCGACGCCGAGCGGAGTTTGGTACCGTGCCGGCGATGGACATCCGCTATGACGCCGAGCCGGCCGGCTTCAACGTCCGACTGGCCGCTCGATCCGCCTTCCTGCCCGCGCTAGCGGCAGCCGAACTTGCGGCGTGGCAGCGTGTCACCGTGCACTCTGTGGTGACGTCGTTCGACGGCGTCCGTCAGAAGCTGACGCCTACGCCGCGCCATGTGCGCGAGGGCCTGGCCGTCCTGGGTCCCATCGTGGATGCCCTCGATGCCACCAATGACGTGCTCATCGCCGCCATCGTGGCATATGACCGATCGGGCGCCTTGGGCGGACGGGCCTGGATCGAGAAACACATGACGGAGTCGGAGATACGCCGTCTCTTCCGCGAGCTGGCCGGCCCGGGCTCCGGTCCGTAGATCGG
>JBBJNS010000074.1:0-11141 GCA_037720745.1 Candidatus Limnocylindrales bacterium | reverse complement strand
GCGCCTGGAGCAGGAGGGCTACGGGCCGATCCTCCAGGAGGCTGGCTTCGCGCCGCATGCCATGGACGAGGTCGAGGCGCCCGAGCCTGCCGACACGACGGCCCACTGACCATGGACCCCATCGATCCGCAGCGCATCCGCGCGGACTTCCCCATCTTCCAGCGCGACTTCAACGGCAAGCGCCTGGCCTATCTCGACTCGGCCTCCACGGCACTCAAGCCGAGCGTCGTGATCGAGGCCATGAACGACTACAACGCGCGCTACAGCGCCAACGTGCACCGTGGCATCTACACCACGGGTGAAGAGGCAACGGCCGCCTACGAGGGCGCGCGCGTCAAGGCCGCCCGCTTCCTCAACGCACCGGATAGCCACGAGATCATCTTCGTCCGTGGCGCGACCGAGGGCATCAATCTGGTGGCCTACAGCTGGGGGCGCCAGAACATCCGTCAGGCGGACACGATCCTGCTCACGGAGCTCGAGCACCACGCCAACCTGGTGCCCTGGCAGCTGCTCACCCAGGAGCGCGACGCGGACCTGGAGTTCGTGGCCCTCGACGATCAGGGGCGCCTCAACCAGCAGAGCTTCGAGGTGCTGCTGCGCACCCGGCCCCGGCTGGTGGCCTTCACCCACGTCTCCAACGGGTTGGGCACCATCAACCCGGTGCGCGAGATGGTGGCCATGGCTCACGACGCCGGCGCCCTGGTGCTCATCGATGGCGCGCAGGCCGTGCCGCACGGCCCGGTCGATGTGCAGGAGCTGGGCTGCGACTTCTACGTCTTCTCCGGCCACAAGGTGGTCGGTCCCACGGGCTCGGGCGTGCTCTGGGCACGCAAGGAGCTCCTCGACGAGATGCCGCCCTTCATGGGTGGCGGCGAGATGATCCGCGAGGTCCACCTGCGCCGCACGACGTTCAACGATGTGCCCTGGAAGTTCGAGGCGGGGACGCCGGATATCGCGGCGGCCATCGGCCTCGGCGCGGCGCTCGACTACCTCTCATGCATCGGCATGGAGAACGTGCGTGCCCACGAGCGGCGACTGACCGAGTACGCGCTCGAGGTGCTGCCGCGCGAGGTGCCTGGCATCAAGATCTACGGACCCGCCTCGCCCAGCGATCGGGCCGGCATCGTGACCTTCAATCTGGCCGACATCCATCCTCATGACGTGGCTACGCTGCTCGACCGGGACGCGGTGGCCATCCGCGCCGGTCACCACTGCACGCAGCCGCTCCACGAGCGACTGGGCGAGGCGGCCACGGCGCGGGCGTCGTTCAACGTGTACAGCGATCGCGATGACATCGATCGGCTCGTGGAGGGCCTGCGCACCGTGCAGCGCATCTTCTCGCGCGATGCCACGGCTGTGGTCACGGATCCCAAGATCGCAGAGCCGACCGGCGCCGCAGCACCGCCCGTCCCCTCCGGCGCGTAGCAGCACGCGATGGACGATCTGTACCGGGATGAGATCCTGGAGCACTACCGCCGGCCGCACAACTTCGGCACGCTCCCGTCACCTGACGCGATGCACGAAGGCTCCAACCCGTTGTGCGGCGACCGCATCACGATGATGCTGGGCATCGGTCCCGCCGACACGGTCGACGAGGTGGCCTTCACGGGCCGTGGCTGTGCCATCAGCCAGGCCTCAGCCTCCATCCTTACGGACGGCATCAAGGGAAAGCGGCTGGAGGAGGTCGCTCGGCTGGGAGCGCAGGACGTGCTGGATGACCTGGGCATCGAGATCAGCCCGGCACGCCTGAAATGCGCCCTCCTCTCCCTGGAGACGCTGCAGGGTGCCCTGGCCGACCGAGTGGCCTGGCAGGCCCCGACCGAGCGATGATCAAGACATACGACGGATTGCTGCGTGAGGCTCGGGCCTCCGTGCGCGAGGTGTCGGCCGCTGAAGCGGAGGCACTGGCCGCGCAAGGGGCGCGCGTGATCGACGTGCGCGAAGCCACTGAGTGGGAGGAGGGCCACCTCCCCGGCGCGCTGCACATCTCCAAGAGCTACCTGGAGCAGCGCATCGAGGGTGCCGTGCCCGATCGCGAAGCTCCCGTGGTGCTCTACTGCGCGGGCGGCATCCGTTCGCTGTTCGCGGGCCAGACGCTGCGCGAGATGGGCTACACGGACGTGGTCTCGATGGCCGGTGGCTTCCAGGGTTGGAAGTCCGAGGGCCGCCCGTGGCGCACGCCGGTCGTGCTCTCACAGCAGCAGAAGCAGCGCTACAGCCGCCACCTGCTCATCCCCGAGGTGGGCATCGAAGGGCAGGCCCGTCTGCTCGACTCCAAGGTCCTGCTCATCGGTGCTGGTGGCCTGGGCTCACCGGCCATGCTCTACCTCGCCGCCGCCGGCGTGGGCACGCTGGGCATCGTCGACTTCGATACCGTCGACCTGTCCAACCTCCAGCGCCAGATCGTGCATACCACGGAGCGCGTGGGCCGTCGCAAGACCGAGTCAGCGGCGGAGACCCTCCAGGCCCTCAACCCTGACGTGACGGTGATGCCGCACGAAGAGATGCTGACCGAGGAGAACGTCGAGCGGCTCATCGCCGGCTACGACGTCATCCTGGACGGCACGGACACCTTCGAGACGCGCTACACCCTCAACGATGCCGCCGTGCGCGCGGGCATTCCCGTGGTGCACGCCTCGGTCTTCCGCTTCGAGGGTCAACTCACCGTGTTCCGCCCCTTCGACGGACCCTGTTATCGCTGCCTCTATCCCACGCCGCCGCCACCCGAGCTGGCGCCCGGCTGCTCCGTGGCCGGTGTCCTGGGCGTGGTGCCCGGCGTGATGGGCATGCTGCAGGCGACGGAGGCCATCAAGCTCCTGCTGGGCATCGGCGACAGCCTGGCTGGACGGCTGCTCATCTACGACGCTCTGGACGGCACGTTCCAGGAGGTCCGGTTGCGACGTGACCCAGCCTGCCCCACGTGCGGCGAGGCCGTCCTTGCGGCTCGGGTGTCCGCGTGACGGCGGTTCGCATCCCGCCGGTGTTGCGGGCCCAGGCCGGCGGAGCCAAGGAGCTGTCCGTGAACGGTGGCACGGTCGGTGAGATCCTCTCCGCCGTCGTGGCGCAGCATCCCGGCCTGCGCGACCAGATCTTCACCGCCGATGGGTCGCTGCACCGCTTCGTCAACGTCTACCTCAACGGCCGCGACGTGCGGTACGAAGGTGAACTCGCGGCCCCGGTCGCCGAACACGACACGGTGATCCTGCTGCCGGCCATGGCCGGTGGCACCTGAGCGTGGCCTTACGCGAGGCCGAGACGGATGATCGCCGTCCCGTGCCGGCACCGCATGCCCATGAGGACTCTCCGCCGCACGGCGGGCGCTATGCCTCCATCGTTGACGCCATCGGCCATACGCCGCTGGTGGAGATCCCGCGCATGTGCCCCAACCCGGACGTGCGGCTCTACGCCAAGCTGGAGTTCCTGAACCCGACCGGTTCGGTCAAGGACCGCGTGGCGCGCGCGCTCATCGAGGACCTCGAAGAGTCGGGCCGGCTGACCCCCGATTCGATCATCGTGGAGCCGACCAGCGGCAACACCGGCATCGCGCTGGCCATGATCGCGCGTCGCAAGGGTTACCGCGTGGCCGTGGTGATGCCCGACAACGTGACCCAGGAGCGGCGCCAGTTGCTGGGCCTCTTCGGCGCGGAGATCATCGACTCGCCGGGCGAGAAGGGCTCCAACGGCGCGGTCGAGATGGCCAAGTACCTGGTGGCCAAGGACAGCCGCTTCGTGATGCCCTACCAGTACGGCAACCCGGCCAACCCTCGGGCGCACGAGGAGACCACGGCCGAGGAGATCATCGCCGACTGTCCTGAGGTCGACGTCTTCGTGGCCGGTCTGGGCACGGGTGGCACGCTGGTGGGCGTCGGGCGCCGGCTGCGCCGCCATCATCCCGACGTGCGCATCTACGCCGCCGAGCCGATGCCCGGAGACGCCGTGCAGGGCCTGCGTTCCCTGGACGAGGGCTTCATCCCGGAGATCTTCGACCCTACCGTGCTGGACGGGAAGTTCCTGGTCACCAACGTGGAGTCCATCGCCGCCCTGCGCCAGCTGACCGAACGCGAGGGCATCTTCGCCGGCGTGTCCTCCGGTGGCGCCATCGTGGCCGCTCAGCGAGTGGCCGCGACCATGTCACACGGCACCATCGTGGTGCTCCTCGCCGACGGCGGTTGGAAGTACCTCTCCGAGGACATCTGGGGCCGCGACCTGGAAACGGACGACGTCGAGTCGCTCAACCTCTGGTGAGGGCGCCCTGATTGGATAGCGAGTTCCTCATCGGGCTCGGCGTGGTGGCCGTCCTCATCGCCGCCAACGCCGTCTTCGTGGCCACCGAGTTCGCCTACGTCACCGCGCGTCGCGCGCGCCTGGCGGAACGTGCTGAGGCGGGTGACGGTACGGCGCGCGTGGCGCTCGACGGGATGCGCAACCTGGACCGCTATATCGCGTCCAGCCAGCTGGGCATCACCATGGCCAGCATCGCCCTGGGCTTCATCGGCGAGCCGATCCTGGCGCATGCCATGGAGCCGACGCTGGAGCGGTTGGTCGGTTCCTTCGCGCCGGCCGCCGCGCACGCCATCGCCGTAGCCGTAGCCCTCTTCCTGATCACCGCCGCGCACCTCATCTTCGGGGAGATGGCGCCCAAGACCGTGGCGCTTCAGAAGCCCGAATCGGTGGCCCTTTTCGTGGCCTGGCCGATGCGCATCTTCACGCTCGTCTTCAGTCCGGTGATCAGTCTCCTGAACGGTGCCGGCAACACGGTCCTGCGGCTCTTGGGCATCCCCGTCACGCCCATCGGCCACGACCAGCAGCTGAGCGCGCAGGACCTGGCCTACGCCTTCGAATCGAGCGCCTCGGTGGGCATCATCAGCCGCCGCGAGCTATTCCTCGGCCGGCGGGCCCTGAGCCTCGGCGAAGTGCCCGTGCGCAACCTCATGCTGCCTCGCGACGCCATCCGGACCATCGACGTCGCGGCCGATCGGGCGGAGGTACTACGCCAGGTCGGCGAGCATCGCCGCAGCCGTTACCCCGTCGTACGTGGGTCGCTGGATGACGTGGTCGGCCTCATCGACGTCAAGCGGCTCCTGCTGGGGCCGCCCGACGAAGACTGGCACGCGGCGGTCGTGCCCATCCTGTACCTGCCCGACTCGACCGCCGCGGGACGCGCCATCGAGGTCTTGGGGGAGGCCTCCGACCAACTCGTCCTGGTGACCGACGAGTACGGCAACGTGGACGGGATGCTGGGTCTGGTCGATGTCCTGGAGTTCCTGGCCGGGCCACTGCCCGACGAGCGCGACCACTCGGACCGCGAGCCACGCAAGGTCGGCGCTGATCGCTACCTGGTGCCCGGCCTCTACCGCGTGGAGCGGGCGCGAGAGGCTCCGCTGAAGCTTCCCGTGGGTGACACCGACGTCGAGACCATCGGCGGGCTGATGGCCGAGCGGCTCCAGCGCGTGCCGCGCGTGGGTGACCGGGTCCATCTCGGTGACCGGACCATCCGGGTGGTGGAGATGGTCGAGCGGCGTGTCCATCTGGTGGAGGTGACCCCGACCCGTGATGAAAAGACCGAGGGTCGCTGATCCGTGCCCCTTGAGCCCGACTTCCCGATATTCCTGTCCATCGTGGCGGTGCTCCTCCTGACCGCCATGCAGGGCCTGGCCGTATTCAATGAGTTCGCACTGGTGGCCATCCCGCCCACCACCGTGGCAGCCCTGCGCGAGCGTGGCGGGCGTCTCGATCGGCTTGTCGACAAGTCGGTCAAGGACCTCGACAACTACATCGCCGCGGACCAACTGGCTATCACCATCACGACCATCGGTGCGGGCTTCCTCGGTCAACCGGCGGTGACCGCCTTCCTCTCCCCGCTGGTGGGGGCCACCGGTCTGGACGGGGCCACGGTGACCATCGTCTCGGCCGTGCTGGCCTTCACCTTCCTCATCTCGCTGCAGATGATCTTCGGGGAGCTCGTGCCCAAGTCCATCGCCCTGCGCTACCCGGAGAAGACCGCGCGCATCCTGGCCGTCCCGGTGGAGGTCATGGCCCTCATCCTGCGGCCGGTGACGCTCCTGCTGAACGGTATCGGCCGGCAGATCCTGCGTCCCTTCGGCATCAAGGCGGGGATGGCCAGCCACCACCGCAGCTCCGGGATCGTGGAGCTGGCCGAGTCGATCGAAGCCAGCGCAAAGGCTGGCCTGCTGGGTGTCCGGCCGGGCACGGTGCGCAACGCGCTGCTGTTCGGTGAGTTGAGTGCCCGCGACGTGATGCGGCCGCGCTCGGAGATGGTGGCGCTGGCCGCCGACATGACGGCGGGCCAGTTGATGGACGCGGCCCGCCGCTCACCGCACGTGCGTTATGTGGTCTATCGCGAGAGCTTGGACGATGTCTTCGGCTTCCTCAATGTGACCGACCTGTGCGGGCGCGATCTGCGGGACGAGCAGGGTCCTGACGCCTGGCTGCCGCTGGTCCGTCCCATCGTGGCTCTCTTCGAGCAGGCCTCGCTGGAGACCGTGCTGGCCATCCTCCAGGGTCGCCGCCAGCAGATCGCCCTGGTGGTCGATGAGCAGGGCGGCACGGAAGGCGTGTTGACACTGACCGACGTGATGCGCGGCCTGGTGGATCCGGTGGCTCGGGTGCAGCCCCAGAGCGAGGACGGTATCCTGACCGTGACGGGTGTCGAAAGCTTGCGCAGCCTGGAGACGCGCCACGGACTACAGCTGTCCGGTCCCACCACCAGCGCCGCGACGCTCAACGGGCTGATCACGGAGCAGCTGGGTCGCTTCCCCGAGGTGGACGATCGCATCGAGGTGGACGGCCACCACCTGACGGTGCGCTCTGTCGGTGGCAACCGTGCCAATGAGGTCCTCATCGAGCGGGTGGGGGCGCTACATCACTCCGACGAGGGCACGGCCGTCGAGGCCATTCCCAGCGCTGTGGCGGTCGACGTGATCACCGCCGCTACGACCAACGAGATGGCGGATCCGAAGACCGACGCCGACCACGAGAAACCGCCCAGGGACCGTTGAGCGACGAGTCGCGCCCCCCAGATCACGCCTGGCGTCAGGCGGCCGAGACCGGTACGCGTCTGCGCGAGCGCGGCCAGGTCGGCCCGGCCGGTACGCGGGAGGTGCCTCTCACTCGGAGCCTGCACATGGAGCTGCTGGCTTGGGCCGATACCTGCCGCCCGAATGAGGCGTGCGGCTTGCTGGCGGGCGATGGTCCGCCCTCGAGCGGTGGCCGCGCGATGCGGTTCATCCCCTTGCACAACGCCGCCCGATCACCGTACCGCTACCTGATCGATCCGCAGGAACAGCTCACGGCCATGCTGGAGCTGGACGATCGCGATGAGGTCGTGTGGGGCATCTTCCATTCGCACGTGGCCTCACCCGCCGAGCCTTCCGTGACGGACCTGGGCCTGGCCTTCTATCCCGACAGCCTCTACCTCATCTGTTCGCTGGCCGGCGACGAGCCGCACGTTCGCGCCTGGGCCCTTGCCGAGGGTCAGGCCACGGAGGTCCCACTCCAGCTCCTCGACTGAGCGGGCGCTAGAGCCTTCTTTCCGAGTCCAGGGCAGCGATGAGCGAGGCGTCGGTGGGCGTCGAGCCGAGGCCCAGCCGCAGGCCGACCCGGGCCGCCAGGGGAGGCTCCAGGAAGGTCGACTCGAGCTGTGGCCAGGAGCGCTCAGCGAAGACCTCGGCGGGCGTTCCGTCCAGGATGACACGGCCCGTGCGCAACACCACGACCCGCTCGAAGAACTCGGCCACGAAGCGCATGTCGTGGCTGATGGCGATGACCGTCCGGCCGGTGGCATGGGCGGACTCGATGACCTGCCGGACCCGTGCCACGCCGCGCAGGTCCTGGCCCGTGGTCGGCTCATCAAGGATCAGCACCGGGGTCCTCATCGCCAGCACCGAAGCCAGCGCCAGCAGCTTGCGCCGAGAGCCACCCAGATCGTAGGGATTGGTGTCTCCCTCGTCTGAAAGACCCACCGCGTCCAGGGCGTCGTCCACCGCACTCCGGCGCTCGGCCCCGCTCATGCCCAGGTTGCGCGGCCCGAACTCGACTTCCGAGCGGACGTTCCCGGCAAAGATCTGGCGGTCGGGATCCTGGAACACGAGGCCGATGCGGCGGGACAGCTGCGCTACCCGGAAGTCGGCGGCGTCGGCACCGTCGATCAGGACGCGACCGGCGGTCGGCCGCAGCAGGCCATTCAGGTGACGGACCAAGGTCGTCTTGCCGCTGCCGTTCTGCCCCACCAGGGCGACTCGCTCGCCAGCACCGATGCTCAGGTCCAGCCCGTCGAGGGCGCGGACGCCGCCCTCTCGAAAGACATGGACGAGACCGGCCACGCTCAACGGGATCACCGGAGGCCCGCCTCGATGCGGGCCGGATCGACTCCGGCGTCAGACGCGGACCGTCGGAGACGAACGGCTGACGGCGCAGCGACGCCCAGCGCCTCCAGGCCTGGCTCCGCGAGTACCACTTCGGCGCGACCAGTGAGCACCAGGCGTCCCTGGTCGAGCGCGACCACGCGATCGCAGATGCGCGCCAGGAGGTCGGTCTTCTGCTCCGTGATGAGGATCGAGCTGCCGCCTGCGGCAAGACCCGCCAGTGCATCGGCCACCAGCAGCGTGCCGGCTGGGTCGAGCTGGGCGGTGGGCTCGTCCAGGATGAGATGAGCCGGCCGCATGGCCAGCAGCCCGCCGATGGCCACAAGCTGCATCTGGCCACCGGAGAGCCTGGCCGGATGACGTTGGGAGAGGTGCTCGATGCCCAGGGCCGCGAGCGCCTCCTGCGTCCGCGACAGTACCTCCGCGAGGGCCATTCCCAGGTTCATCGGCCCAAAAGCGATCTCCTCGAAGACGCTGCCGGTAACACCCGATAGCTGCGTGTCCGGATCCTGGAAGCACACGCCGGTCCGTACCGTCAGCTCGTGCATCCGTTCGGCGGCCACATCATCCCCGTCGATGAGCAGCCGACCGGTAAGCGTGCCGCGGATGGCTCGGGGCGCCAGACCGCTGGCTACGAGGCAGAGCGTGGTCTTGCCGGACTCGCTGGCCCCTACAACGCCGACGACCTCGCCGTCATCGAGCCGCATGTCGATCTCGTACAACGACGGTCGCTCCGCGCCGGCGTAGCGATAGGTCACCGAGTCGAGGATCAGCACGGCCGGCTCACGGCGGTGGCTCGAGTGAGCTCATCAGGGAAGCGGCCCGAGGACGCCGCTGAAGCGCGCCGCTACGAGCGCCACCAGCACCAGGATGAGCAGCCAGCGAGCGAGTCGCTCACTCTGTCGATCGGCGGGGGCCCACAACAACGTGCGCCGTCCCGGCCGCGTGAAGCCCCGCGCTTCCAGCGCCATGGAGCGTTCCTCCACCTCCGCGATGGAGCCCATGAGCACGGGACCGACGACGGGCACGAGGCCGCGCAGGCGCCGCACGACCCCTCCCTCGGTGTCCAGGCCGCGTGCTCGCTGGGCGGCCACGATGGTGCCGGCCCGTTCCAGCATGGCAGGCACGGTCTGGACGGATGCGCTGGCCACGAAGGCCAGACGTGGCGACACGCCACGCCGCTCGAGGTCGATGACCAGTTCGTGGGGCGGCGTGGTGAGGTAGAACAGTGTGATGCCACCGGAGATGGCAAGGATGCGGGCAAGGATCTCCAGCGCGAAAGCGAGACCTTCCCGAGTGGCGCTGATGGGGCCGATCTGGAAGAGGACGTCACGGCCGCCGGGAAAGAAGAACAGGTTCACGAGCAGTGCGCTGATGCCGATGGGCAGCGAGAGCAGCAGCGATGTCCGCAGGAGTCGCTTGAGGACCCCGGCGCTCGCAGCCGGCACGCCCACGGCGACGGTCAGCAGCACGACAGGCCCGACGATGCCACCCACGATGACCGCCGCCACCGCCGTGACGGTGGCGAGGACGAGCTTGGTCAGCGGGTTGAGACGGTGATAGGCGGACGGACCTGGCTGGCTCAAAAAGGCAGGAGCGCGGTCGCTCGTCGGCGTCGCCTCGGGTATCTGCTGGATCAGGTGGCGGCACCCTCGGTGGAGCGCCGCTCGAGGAGCCGTTCCCCCTGCGGGAAGCGTGCCTTCGTCCGGCGCGCCATCGCCGTCAGGATCAGGTACACGACGAAGAAGGTCGTGACCTTGTCGATGGGATCAGAGATGAGTCCCTGGCCAAGGGTGGCTGCGCTGATGTCCGCGCCGGCCTGACGAAAGGCAAGGACCAGGAAATCGGTGCCGGAGCCGGTCACGCCACTGAAAAGGTTGGCGCTGATGGGAGCGCTCAGGATGGCCGCCACGATACCGGTCAGGACGCCCGCCACGACGACGTAGGCAGCCGTCAGGTCACGCCGCATGAAGAGCAGCGCGAGCAGACCCACCACGGTGACTGCCACCAGCAGCAGGGCCAGCCAGCCCAGGAACAGGAAGATCGCCTCGTCAGTGACCGGAGCGACGCTCGTGTCGCCCAGGATCTGGCGGTACCCCAGGTACGCCAGCACGGACATCGCGAGGATGAGACCGACGGCCGCGGCGCCACCCACGAACAAGCGCTGGCCACTGCTGTGCGGTCGAGGCCGAAGCCAGCCGAATCGTCCGAAGGCGCCTGCCAGGAGCCCGATCACGGCGGCCACTATGGCGAAAGCACCGGCGATGTCGCTGTGGAAGGGTTGCGGCACGACGTACGTCCACAGGATGTTGGCCAGGAATCCGGTCAAGGCTCCGGGGATCGGTCCAGCCAGCGCGCCCACCAGGATGGTGCCGATCGAATCAAGGTAGATGGGCACTCGAAGGGCGTTCCCGACGGCCTGCCCGAGCACGATGTTGAAGGCGATGGCGAGGGGCATGAGGACGATCGTGCGCGTATCGAACTGGCGCGAGATCGACTCCATCCGTCCCGTCTGGGCGTACTCGAGCGCGGCATACACGACGAAGGCGACACCGAGGGCGATAGCCAGGATCAGCGCCAAGGACTCGGCACCGACGAGATTGATCTCCGTGATCGGATCGGGCGGCGCGTCGAAGGTACCGAAGAGCAGCACCCCCACGATGGTCGCCACCGCGAAGGCGCCGATGGCCGCGATGATGCGCAGCGCTTGCTGAGACACCCGTTCGGTCCTCCTCTCCCCGACGGTCTGGTCGGTCG
>JBBJNS010000073.1:0-11156 GCA_037720745.1 Candidatus Limnocylindrales bacterium | reverse complement strand
CCGCCCACGTCGTCGAGGGTGATGTTGCGTCGCAGCGGAGCGATGTCGCGGAAGCGCCCATAGAGGCCCTTGAAGCCTGCGATGCCCGAGGCGGCGAGCGTCCTGACGGGCCCTGCCGAGATGGCGTTCACGCGCACGCCGCGAGGTCCCAGGTCCGCCGCCAGGTATCGCACAGAGGCTTCCAGGGCTGCCTTGGCCACGCCCATCACGTTGTAGTTGGCGACGACCTTCTCCGAACCGTAGTAGGAGAGCGTGAGGATGCTGCCTCCGGACCTCATGAGAGGCAAGGCGTGTCGAGCGAGGGCCACCAGGGAGTAGGCACTGACGTCGAGTGCCACAGCGAAGCCATCGCGGGACGTATCCACGAAGGCGCCCTCCAGGTCCTCACGGCGGGCGAAGGCCAGCGCGTGAACGAGGATATCGAGCTGACCGTGATGTTCCGACCAGCACTGGAAGACGCGCGCGATCTGGGCATCGTCCTGGACATCACAAGGCTCGACGAAGTCGGACTCCAGGCGCGCGGCCAAGGGCCGGACGCGCTTCTCCAGGAGGGCCTCGACGGAGCTGAAGCCGACCGTCGCGCCGTGCGCGTGGAGTGCCTGAGCGATACCCCAGCCGATAGAGTGGTCGTTGGCTACGCCGAAGATGAGCGCCTTGCGCCCGTCCAGAAGTCCCATCCCTCTACCTCCTCGCCCAGTGGCGTGCGACGGAGCCCGAACTCGATGAGGTCACTGGTCGCCGTGGTGATGACCGTGATGATGCTCCGGATCGTGGTCGAGGTTCCGCACCACGCCTGCCAGGATGCGGCGCCACGAAGGGTGGCTCCAGCCCGGCGCCGGACGAAGCCAGATATCCGGCGGCAACGGCTTGAGGACCGGCGCCACCGGCGCGACGGGCGCCACCGGTGTGGCTGGTCGCCAGCCGCCATCTGGCTGCTCATGCGGAAGGCCCGAATCCAAGCCCATCGTGCGCACGGGCAGTTGGGGACCGACCACACCGTGCCGCCCCAGAGTGTCTCCGTTGGGCAGGACCACGTCGAACTTGACCAACCAGTCGCCGGCTTCGTCGGGCAGGGTCAGGCCGTCGAGCTCCACCGATGTAGCCGCACCGGGTGCCAGGCCGTCCTCGATGGGCACGGTGCCCAGCACGGATCCGACCGCGGGCGACCCGTCGTAGAAGGGGACGGCCGGCACCACGCTCGCGCGCAGCTGCCAGCCGACCGAAGTGCGGTTGCCCGTGTTGGTGATGCGCATGCGGTATGCCGCTGGACCACTCCGCGGGTTCTCACCGGACGTGGCGTCGAGTACCTCGTAGCGGAGTCCGAAGGCGCGACCGTTGAGCCACTTCGTGATGCCCTCGAAGTAGGCCACAGCCAGCTCGCCGCGGACCTTCGAGCGCTTCAGGATGCGCAGCTCATCGGCATGATCCATGAACAGCGACTCGGTCATGACCGCGGGCATCAGGGACGGCCGGCGCATCTTCTTGCTGTAGGGCCGCACGACCGCGAAATCGTGGAAGCGAACGCCGCGGTCGATGGGATACCAGCCGGCATGCCGGAATGCCTCGAGCCGCCGCAGATGCGCGCGCTGGATGTAAGAGGCAAGGACCAGTGCCTCCGGTGACCAGGTCCGCTCGTCGTGGGTCCATGTCTCAGTGCCGCGTACGCAGTGGCACCCGTAGGCATTGTTCATGAGGGTGACGTACAAGTCGCCAGGAGCGAGGTTGGCCACGTCGTTGCGGGCGAGCAGCTCATCGGACTGATCGGCCGCGCCGTCGCCGTTGAGATCGAGCCCTGCCGCGTTGACGGCCACGTCGGTGTCGCGCAGCATGACCACCGTCACGCCCGACGCCTCGAGCATCTGCTCCAGCCGCAACGCGATGTCGAGGGTCAGGTCCGCCTCATCGACGCCGCCGTAGATCGCGCCTGGGTCCGGCCCGCCGTGTCCCGGATTGAGGACGACGGTGACGGCCGCCGGGTCGGCAGGATATGGCGCCTGAGGGGCCTTGGCGATGCCCATCAGGGCCGTTTCCGTGAGGCCGTCGGGTGCCTGCAGGTCCAGTCGGAAGCGATACGGGCCATCAGGTGCCAGCCGCTCATCGTCGTCGCGACCGTTCCAGCGCCAGATGAAGGTGCCCGCCTCGTGGGAGCGGACCTTCATCGTCCGCACCACCTTGTCCTTGAAGTCGATGACCGACACGGCGACCGTGGCCGCTCGGCTGAGCGTCACGTCCAGACGGACCTTGTCCCGGATCCCGTCGCCGTCGGGCGAGAAGGGCGAGTCCGTGACGCGGATGTCCTGGAGGAGCGGCGCCGCGGCCCGCACAGGTCCCGGCGATGCGAATGGCAGAAGCGCCACGGCCATGAGCAGGAGGAGGGTCCCTCGCGGGATGCCGTGGGAAGCCATGCCGGCATGGTATCGGCAGCCGGTACCGCAGGGAACCCTCCGATCGCCTCTCAAGGGGCCTTAGCAGCCGGGCACCACGGCCGGCTCGCCTCCCAGCAGGCCGGCTCGCGCCTTGGCCGTCAGGATGTGGCGAACCGCGTCGATCACCCGCTCACGTGGCAGCTCGCCGCTGGTCAGGGCCGCAAGCAGCGCGTCGCGCATGATGGTCTGACGCTCCCGGTCGCCTATCACCATGAGCATGTCGACACCGGCCTTCAAAGAGGCTACGGCGGCATCACCGGGCGGGACGGCATCGGTCACGGCGGCCATGCCCGGCCCGAGGTCGTCGGTGAGGACGAGTCCGTCGAAGCCCAAATCGTCGCGGAGGATGCCGCCGATGATCGGCTGGGAGATCGTGGCCGGCAGGCCGCTGGGATCGATGCGCGGCAGCGCTACATGGGCGGTCATCACGGCCGCCAGTCCCGTGTCGGGTGCGATGGCACGCTCGAAGGGCACTAACTCGACAGTGTCGAGACGCCGCCGCCCGACCTCCAGCACGGGCAGACCAAGATGCGAATTGACGCTCGTACCGCCGTGGCCGGGAAAGTGCTTGCCCACGGCTACTATGCCGCCCGACTGCAGACCACGGATGTAAGCGGAGCCGAGCCGTGCTACGAGCTGTGGTCGCGAGCCGAAGGAACGGGCTCCGATGACCGGGTTGTCCGGGTTGGTGTTCACGTCCAGCACCGGCGCGAGGTTCATGTCGAAGCCCATCGTACGCAGCTGGCGCGCGTGGACGGCACCGCGCTGACACGCGTCATGGTCGCTGGGTCGCCCCTCCGCGAACGCTAGATTCGAGCCGAGGTTCTCCACGTCACCGATGCGCTGGATGCCGCCACCCTCGTGGTCGATCGCCTTCAGCAGCGGAAGGATGCCCGCTCCATGAGCCACGCCGTCGAGTCCCACGTTGATGGCCGTGGCTCGCTCCGCGGTGTCGGCGTTGGCAAGGACATAGACGATCGCCCCTGGACGCAGCGTCTCTATCGGCTCTCGGGCACCGTCCGAGCTGCGGCCCGGCCAGCCGATCATCAGCAACTGCCCGATCAGCGCCTCATCCGTGTCGAGCTGCGCCAGCGCGGACTCCACGCGCGGGTCAGGTGTCGGCTCCGGCTGGGCCGAGGATCCTGGGCTGGGAGGGACGCTGGGGTCGAGCGAGGGGGCGGGCTGGCCGGATCCAGACGGCTGCAACGGCGCGTCGGATGACGGTGAGGCCGCACCGCCGCGGGACGGCGAGGTGGTCGGATCAGCGTCGCCCGCGCAGGCACTCAGGACGACCAGCAGGACGAGCGCCACGGCCGGGAGTCGGGCAGTCACGAGCCTGCCACGACTTCGGAGCGCTCGGCGCTCGCTCGGGATGACTCGCTCCGCAGCCGACGGGCGTCGCGGTAGAGCTGCTCGTACAGTCGGGCCGGCCCGGACCAGGAGTGGTCTTCCGCCATGCCTCGCCGGACCAGCGCCAACCAGCGCTCCCGATCCGTCCAACCCGTTAAGGCTCGCTGCGCGGTGGACAGGAGGGCTTCCGGCGTGGCGTGCTCGAAGACGTAGCCGTTGCCAGCGACGGTCCCTTCCGACCGCGGCGCATCTACGTCGCGGATGGTGTCCGCCAGGCCGCCAGTGCGGCGTACCAGCGGAACAGTTCCATAGCGCAACGCGATGAGCTGACCCTGTCCCGAAGGCTCGAAGCGGCTGGGCATCAGGAAGATGTCCGCGCCGGCATAGATTCGGCGGGCCTCGTCGCGGTCGAAGCGATCGAGGAGCGCCACGCGGTCAGGGTTTGGCCGAGCGACCGTTCGAAGCTCTTCCAGCAAGCGGGCATCGCCGGTGCCCAGCACGATGAGCCGGCCGCCCATGGCCAGCAGCTCCTGGGCGGCAGCCGCCACCAGATCGAAGCCCTTCTGCGGATCGAGCCTGCCGACCATGCCGAAGATGGGACCAGCGGCATCCAGCCCGTGACGTGCGGCCAGGTCCAGCCGGTCGACTTCCTTGCCGGAGAGGTCGCGGCTGTCGTAGGTGGCCGGCAGGGCCTCGTCCGTGGCGGGGTCCCAGAGAGAGTCATCGATACCGTTCAGGATCCCCCGATAGCGCTTGCCCCGCGCGCGCAGGTCGGCGTCCACGCCGCCACCGTACTCAGCAGTGAGCGACTCGACCGCGTAGGTGGGGCTGACCGTGTTGACCATGTCCGCGGCGCCGATCCCCTCCCGCAGCAGATCCACGCCGTCGGCGCCGGCTGACCTTGCGGGCAGGCCTAGCTGCCACGCATGTTGGGGCGGCACCCAGCCATGAAAGGCGAGGTTGTGGCACGTCAGGATGGTGACCGTCTGGCGCAGTGCCACCTCGCGCCGCGGGCCGTGGGCCATGGCCATCAGCGCCGGTCCAGCCTGCCAGTCGTGGCCGTGCAGCACGTCGAGCGGGACGCCGTCGGCCGCAGCGGCGGCCAGCGCGACATGACCCAGGAGAGCGAACCGAGCGCCGTTGTCGGGATAGTCGGAGCCGTCCTGGCCGTAGAGTCCCGCTCGGTCGAAGCTGGGCGGGTGGTCGACGAGGCGAAGGCGATAGCCGTCCCCTGGACAGTCCCAGAGCGCCATCTCGGTCGGTCTCGACGGCGTGTCATCGCCCGGTCCAGACGGCAAGGGGATGGTCATGGGCTGGCGCACGGATCCAGCGGGCGGCTCCAGTCCCCGGTAGCGCGGCAGGTACACGTCCGCCTCGTGCCCCAGCTGTCCCAGGGCTCGGGCCAGCGCGTCGACCACGTCGGCCAGACCACCGGTCTTGGCATAAGGCTCGCACTCCGAGGCGACCATGGCGATGCGCACCCGTGGATGGTAGCCCGCGGGTCCCTTGCCGACTGGTGTCGAGGTCCGCGCGCGCCTTGATCGAGGAGCCCTTCCGTACCTGGCTCGTGTAGCATGCCGCATCGTGCCGTTCAGCCCAGACATCCCCACTATCGCCTCCGCGCCGCTGCGCCTTCCGGCTCAGCTGGAGGGTCTCCACCGGCTCGCCTACAACCTGTACTGGACGTGGCATCCGGAGCTGCGCGCACTGTTCGCGCGCATCGACCGTCACCTGTGGCAGCGCCATCGCAACCCCGTGCCTCTGCTCCAGGTCCAGCGGAAATGGTCCGACCTGCTGGACGACCCAGATTTCATGGTCGAGTACCGCTCCCAACTGGCGCGCTTCGACGCCTACCTGGTCGATGGTGGAGAGTCCTGGCTGAAGCGCCACCATCCGGCTGAGCTGACCGGGCCGGTGGCCTATTTCTGCGCCGAGTTCGGGATCCACGAGTCCCTGGGCATCTACTCCGGCGGCCTGGGCGTGCTGGCCGGCGACCACTGCAAGGCAGCCTCCGACATGGCGCTGCCCTTCGTGGCCGTAGGACTGCTCTATAGGCATGGCTATTTCCGCCAGACCATCGACGCGGACGGCCATCAGGAGCATGCCTATCCCGACTACGACCCCGAGGGCCTGCCCCTCCAGTGCGTGGCGGACCAGTCCGGCGAGCCACTGACCATCCCTGTCGAGCTGCCGGGGAGGATCGTGCAGGTCGGCGTCTGGCTGGCGCGTGTGGGGCGGGTGCCCCTGCTACTGCTGGATACCGACCGGCCAGAGAACTCGGTCGAGGACCGGCCCATCAGCCACATCCTGTACGTCCGCGGGCGCGAGATGCGGCTGCACCAGGAGCTCGTGCTGGGCATCGGCGGCGTGCGGGCGCTGCGCGCCCTGGACATCGCGCCCGCCGCGTGGCACCTCAACGAGGGCCACTCCGCATTCATGCTCGTGGAGCAGACGCGCGAATTCGTGGCGGAGGGACTCTCTCTCGAGGCGGCTTTCGCGCGAGTGCGCAGCGGCTCGGTCTTCACCATCCACACGCCCGTCGCGGCCGGCAACGAGCGCTTCGACACGGACCTGGTGCGGCGCACGGCGGCGCCAGTCATCGCCGAGGCTGGCCTCGATCTGGAGCGCGTCCTGGAGCTTGGTCGTGGCGTGGACGGAGACCCCGGCCAGTTCGACATGACGGCCTTCTCCCTGCGGCTCACGAGCGGTGCCAACGCGGTCAGCCAGCTCCATGCCGAGACGGCCAACGCGACCTGGTCGGACATCGTGGGCAAGCCCATCCTGGGAATCACCAACGGCGTCCATGCACCCAGCTGGCTGGGCCGGCCGGTGCACGAGCTGTACGCACGTCTGGGCGCGGACCTGGCGACGTTCGACACGCACGTGCCCGAGGACCGCTTCTGGGAGCGACTCGAGGGGATCGACGACGGGCGCCTCTGGGAGGCCCATCAGCGGCAGAAGATGGAGCTGGCTTACTTCGCCCGGGGCCGGCTGCGCAGCCAGTTCGCCCGACACGGCGAGCCGCCGGCGGTCCTCGCGCAGCTGGCCGAGGCGCTCGATCCGGATGTCTTGACCATCGGCTTCGCCCGCCGCTTCGCGACGTACAAGCGCGCGGCTCTGCTCTTCGCCGATGAGGAGCGCCTCGCCCGGCTGCTCCACGACCCGCAACGGCCGGTGCAGATCGTCTTCGCCGGCAAGGCCCATCCCGCCGACCGGCCCGGCCAGCGCGTGATCCAGGACATCTTCGCGCTGAGCCGTCGGGCGCGACTGGCTGGTCGCGTGTACGTCCTGGAGGACTACGACATCCGCATCGCCCGCTACCTGGTGCAGGGTGCCGATGTCTGGCTCAACACGCCACGCCGACCGCTGGAAGCGTCCGGCACGAGCGGCATGAAGGCGGCCATGAACGGCGCCGTGAATGCCTCGGTCCTGGACGGTTGGTGGGACGAGGGCTTCGTGGGCGACAACGGCTGGGCCATCGGTGGACGCGAGACCGCGGCCGATGAGGGTGCACAGGACTGGGCCGACGCACAGGATCTCTACCGGCTCCTCGAGGAGGAGATCGTGCCGGCCTACTACGAGCGCGGGGCGGACGGCCTTCCGAGCCGTTGGATCGCCCAGATGCGGCGCTCGGTGGCGTCCACCATGTGGCGCTTCTCCACGACCCGGATGCTCGAGGACTACACCGAACAGCTCTACCTGCCCGCTGCGCGCGAGGAACGAGCTGAGATCGAAGCGGAGAGCGAAGCGGAGCTCGCGGCGCTGGCCGACTGAGCCCGTGATCTCACTGGCGCTCGTCTTCCACAACCATCAGCCGGTGGGCAACTTCGGCTGGGTCATCGAAGAGCTGTGGGAGCACGCCTACGCGCCCATGATGGCGGCCCTCGAGCGCCATCCGACCATCCGTGCCGGACTGCACTACACGGGGCCGCTCCTGGAGTGGCTGGCCGCCAACCAGCCCGCGGCGCCGGGGCGCATCGCGGCGTTGGTTCGGCGAGGGCAGGTCGAACTACTGGGCGGGGGCTGGTACGAGCCCATCCTGGTGGCCCTGCCCGACGCTGATCGTCACGCACAGCTAGCCCGCATGCGCGACGAGGTCGGGCGACTGTGCGGCGTGAAGCCCCGCGGGGCCTGGCTGGCGGAACGCGTGTGGGAGCCATCCCTGGCCCATGACCTTGCCGCCGCCGGTTACGAGTACACCGTCCTTGACGACAACCACCTGCGCGGCGCGGCGGTGCGCGACGAGGACATGTGGGGGACGTACGTGGTCGATGATCGAGGACGGATGCTGAGTGTCTTCGGGGCCGAGCAGGGCTTGCGTTACCTCATCCCCTGGCGACCCGTGCCGGAAGTGATCGAGCATCTGCGCCGCCACGCCACGCCCGACGGGCGCCGCCTGGGGATGATGGGCGACGACGGCGAGAAGTTCGGAGCCTGGCCCGACACGTACGAGTACTGCTGGGGCAAGGACGGCTGGGTCGAGAGTTTCTTCAGCGCGCTGGAGGCGGAGTCGAGCTGGCTGACCACCGTTCGACCGTCCGACTGGCTGGACCAGCAGCCACCGCTGGGTCGCATCGCCGTGCCGGCCTCGTCCTATGTCGAGATGACCGAGTGGGCCCTGCCGCCCGACGAGGCACTGGTCTTCCATGAGCTGCTGGCCGACGCCCGGCGGCGGAGCGATCCGGCGGCACGCTTCCTGCGCGGCGGTACCTGGCGCGCCTTCCAGGCGCGCTACCGCGAGATCAACGACCTGCACAAGCAGATGCTGCGCGTCTCGGACAAGGTCGCCGCCATGCCCGAAGACGAGCGGCGTGTCCGGGCGCAGGATCACCTGCATCGAGGCCAGTCCAACGACGTGTACTGGCACGGGCTCTTCGGCGGCATCTACCTGGCCGACCTGCGGGTGGCCGCGCTCTCCGAGCTGATCGCCGCCGAGGACCTGGCCGATGGCGGTGAGGTGAGCACGATGCAGGCCGACTTCGACCTGGACGGTCTCGACGAGGTCCTTCTGGGCGGACCGGGACAGACCGTCATGGTCGACCTCGCCGAGGGCGGCGTCATCGGGGCCTGGGACCTGCTGGCCAGCCGGGTGCCGTTGGCCTCGGTGCTGCGGCGGCGGCCGGAGGCCATCCATCAACAGCTGACGGCGGCCGTGGCGGCGGGTACAGCCGGACCTGCCGGCGACCAGCCTGTCTCACCCCACGACGCGGTCGTCGTCAAGGAGATGGGCCTGGAGCGCTACCTGGTCTACGACCGGCACGAGCGGCGCAGTGGCCTGGTGCACCTGCTCGATCCGGCCCTAGCTGCGCACTTGGGACCGGCCGAGCTGTCGGCCGAGCGCTTCGACGACCAGGCGGATCTGGGCGAGGAGCCCTACGCGGTCGAGGAACTGGCGGGGCGGCGGCTCGTGCTGCGGCGTGATGGGCACCTTCGTCGCAGCGGAGGCGTGGGCGAGGGCGCGCTAGCCGATGGCGAGTGGGCGGTCAGCCTCGTCAAGCGCATCGAGCTGAGTGGCACGCGCCGCTCCCCGGAACTCCTGATGCGCGTGGAGCTGCACAACGGGGGCGCGTCTCGTCTCGAGACCGAGGTGGATCTGGAGTGGGCCTTCCAGATGCTGGGTGGCGGCGGCAATCCCGCCGCGTGGTATGAGCTTTCGAGTGGCACTACAGAGGCGCCACGTACGCCGCACGACGGCAGCGGGGATGTCCTGAGCATGGACGGATTGAGCTTCGGCAACGACCAGCTGGGCGTGCGCATCGACGGCCGGCTCGAGCCCGTGGCGCGAGTGACCTGGCACCCCATCGAGACGGTCTCGAACTCGGAGGCGGGCTTCGAGCGCGTGTACCAGGGCAGTGCCCTGCATCTTCGATGGCCCCTCGCCGTGGAGGCTGGTGCGGCGGCCGCTGTGACGGTGCGTTTCGTCGTCACTCAGCAGCGCGACCGCTTGCAGGAGGAGTCGGCCCGCGACGCCGCGGAGGGCATTCCGGGCGGCTGATCAGGGACGGGGCGCCATCCATCGACTCCACCGGAAGGCGGCCTGGAAACCGAGCCGCTCGTAGAGGCTCCGGGCGGCCGTATTGCCGTCCTCCACGGAAAGCCACACCAGCGACGATCCGCGCGCCAGAGCCGCGCGCATGGCGACGGCCGTGATGAAGCCGCCGAGCCCCTCGCGACGGCGCTCCGGTGCCACGCCGATGCCATACAGCCCTGCTGAACCATCCAGGACGGAGAGGCGCGCGACGGCCGCGGCCACGCCGGCAGAACGAACCAGGAACGCGCGCAGGCTTCCGTCACTGAACCCCGCGGTGAGGCCTCGTACGCGAGCAGCGACGCCCCAGGCAGGGAGCCCGAAGATGGCTCGTTCCAGCTCCTCGTATTCCGAGGCGCTGCGCGCCGTGCCGGCTTCCAGGCGGAGCTGCGGATCAAGGTGGGGCACGACCACCGACCGGCGAGCCCATAGAGCGGTTTCCCGGCCGAGCTCCGTCCAGCCCGCGTGCGCCAACCTGCCGGGCAGGTCGGCGGGGCGCGTCAGGCCGTCGGCGAGGAGCAGCGAGGGCCAGGTGCCATCGTCGCGAGCTCGTCGCTCGACGGCCGCCAGACGTGCCTGCCACTCGGCCTCCGGCCAGCGCACGGCGGCGGCATAGTCGAGACCCTGCCCCGGGGACTCGGCACGGACAAGCAGGACACCAAGCGCGGTGTCCTGCAGCACATGTCCCCCGCCATGGACGGGCAGCGAGGCCAGGTGTCGCTCGATCGCCTCGAGCTCATCCTCGGACGGGCCGCTGGACCCGTCCCCGGCGCCGTCACGGCTGCGCGCCGACTCGGGTCTCCGTGCTGGCGCCGCCGGGCGAAGCTCGCCCGGATCGGGGGGACCGGACACGGGGCGGCTCAGGCCCTCTCCTGGAGGATGCGCGCCACCCACTTGACGGGCGGTGAACCGTGGCTGATGACCGACTCGAGATGGCGCCGGTAGTCGAAGCCGGGAGTCTCACCCAGGTCGCCCACGATGCGCTGCGCCGGCACCGCCGCGGCCCCGGCCCCGGCCCCCGCGGCGGCGGCCGCCCGCTGACGCGCGGCGACCTCCATGTCCCACATCTCCAGCGAGCCCAGGTAGTACGTGCATAGCTGGGTGGAAGTAAGCCGGGCGCGCAGCCACTTGGCACGCGCTTCGTCGGGCTCCTGGAAGCCACCTTCCACCATCAGTTCCATGGCCGCCGTCTCGTCCATGCCCGCGGTGTGGATCTCCACGTCCATGATGGCGTTGGAGATGGCGCGCAGGTAGAACTTCCAGTGGTTCAGCATGAGCGCCGGGTCGTCGCCGCCGTAGCCCAGGTCCATCATCACCTGCGTCACGTAGACGGCCCAGCCCTCGGCGAACAT
>JBBJNS010000072.1:0-11252 GCA_037720745.1 Candidatus Limnocylindrales bacterium | reverse complement strand
CGGGCCAGGACCGGCTCGAACAGACCGTTCTCTACGTCGTGGGCGCTGATGAACAGGTTGTCGGCCGGCACCATCGCTCCCAAGCGGTCCGCCATGCTCTCCATCACGGCCTGGGGGTCGAGCGTCGAAAGGATCGACTCGGTGGCTCGCATCAGCTCCTTCTGAGACGCGAGCTGTCGTTCCAGCCGCTCCGATTGCGCCCGTAGCTGCTCCGTGGCGTCGGCGTTGGCCATGGCCTGTGCCGCCAGGGAGGCGTAGATCTCCAGGAGGCGGACTGAGTCCGCGCCGGGGAACTGGTCGATGCCCAGTTTGGAGAGCACGATGACACCGATGACGCGATCCTCGTAGAGCATCGGTGCCAAGAGCATCGACTCGTCAAGGTCATCCTCGGTGCCGGGGATCGTCTGGGAGCGAGGATCGGTGGCGGCGTTGGGCAGGTACTGGGCTTGGCCGTGCAGCGCCACCCAGCCGGTGATGCCTTCCCCCACGGTCACGCGCAGCTGATCGTCATGCTCATCGGTGTACTCACCGATCTCGCCACGCCAGGCGACCGGTACCACTTCCTCGTCGCGAACGCGGTAGACGCGCACATTGTGGTAATCGATCAACTGACGCAGTTCGCTGGCGATAGCCTGCCCGATGTCGGCCACCGTGGTCAGGCGGGTCAGCCGGGCGCCCAGCTGCTGGATGGACTGGAGCTGGGCCGCCCAGCCCGCCATCTGCTGGTAGTTGCGCGCGTTGTTGACGGCCACCGCGGCCTGCGCTCCGAGGGCTTCCAGCACCTGCAGGTCATCCGGGTCCCACTCGCGGCACCGGTCGTGGTACAGCGCCAATGTGCCGATGGCCTTCCCATCGGCTACCAGGGGCGCGACCGTCAGCGTGTCATAGCCCTCAGCGAGGACCGCCTCGCGGAGTTCTGCGCTGCGGGGATCGGTGGCAAAGCCCGGGATCCCCACGGAGCGCAGCTCACCCTGGATCACGGCACCCAGGAAGGGCTGCTCCATGCCGGTCACAGCGGCGATATAGGCGTCGGACAGGTTGCGCGTGACATGAGCGTCAAGCCGTCCGTCCGCCCGCAGCAGGTAGACCGCCGACCGTTGAGCGCCGAAGAGTGTCATGGCGCTGTCGACCAGGCTGGCCATGATGGCCGGCAGCTCCAGGCCAGAGGACAAGCCGGTGGTGACCTTGGCCAGCGCCTGCGACTGCGCCCGCTGCTCCCGCAGACGGTCTCCGATGCGCGCCCAGCCGAGGGCCATGGCCAGCTGGTTGCCGACAGCGCGCAGGAGATCAAGATCGTGCCGGTCGAGCGGACGTTCGGGCGGGCTCTCCACGGCCAGGACGCCCCAGGCGCGACCGGACGTGCTGACCGGCACATAGATCTCCACGGCGCTGCTGCCCACCGGTGGCGGACGCCAGCGTCCGGTCACGCCACTCACGACCGGGGAGCGCGGCGCCGCGATGGGCCGGCCGTCGCGCAGACAGACCTCGACGAGCCGAGCGTCGAGCTCGAATCCGCTCGCCTTTCTCCGCGCTGAGGCGTCGAGCACCCTCAGCTTCATGCCCGATGCCATACGCTCACCGATGGCCACCGACTCGAAGCCGCCGGCACGCCGGAGCGTGGAAGCAACGGCGCGCAGTGCCGCATCACTGTCACCGGTGGAGGCGCACAGCCGCGACAGCTCGGCCAGCAGGGCCAGGCGTCCGCCCTCCACCGGATCGACCGCTGCCGAGGAGAGAGGTTGGGCAGCGTCCGTGGAAGGCGCCAGCGCGCTGGTACCTGACGCCTCGGATCGCATCTCGCCGGGCGCGGCTGCGTGCAGGAACCCCTGCAGCTCGGTGGCCCGGTAGCGTCGGTCGCCGCGCTCGTTGATGCGCAGGCAGCGCAGCCGGCCCTGGTCGGTCCAGGCGCGCACCGTATTGGGATGCACTCCGAGGATGCGGGCGGCACCCGTGACGGAGATCTCGGCGGGCTCGACTGGGCTACGGATGGGAGCGTCCTCCGGAGGATTCGGTAAGACCAGTGACTCCCGAAAGCTAGGCGGACCTCACACGCCTTGCCATAGGTCGGAAGTACGCGCCGAATGTCCGAAAGTACGCCCCGGTCAACGCTCTCCTGTCAGCCGCAACACCAGGGCCGTCACGGCGGCCACCACGACGCCCAAGAAGATGACTCCCAGGGCCACGCCCAGCGGCGAGCCCACGAGGCCGGGCCCCTGGCCATCGCTGCGTGGATCGATGGGCGGGACGATGGACGGTGCTGGCTCAGCCGCGAGCACGATCATGCCCAGCGCCGCGAGCATGAGCGTCGCCAGGAGAGCGGCAGCGGCCAGCATCACAGCGGTCGACAGCAGCGTCCGAACGGCGACCGGCGGCCGGTCGTTCACCAGCCCGCCAGCCATGCGACAAGGGCCAACGCCAGGGATCCCAGACCGGCGATCAGGGCCACGCTGGCAAGGATGACCAGGCGCCGTCCGTCACCTGCCAACAGGCGCATGGCAGCCGCTGGATCCAGCGTGGAGAGGATGAGCGGGCGGCCCAGTCCGGCCGTCAGCATCGGGCCGTCAGGTCCGTTGCGCGGCATGCCCACGACCGTGGCGTGCTCCACCGCGGACACCTGGTCCAGCCGCAGCCGGATGGGGGTCGCCGCCGCCACGTCGGAAGCGAGCCGAGAACGAAGACCGTGGGGCAGCTCAGAGACCGATCCCAGGGACTCGCGCGGGATGACCACGAGCCCGTCGCCCAGCGCATCCGCGTCCACTGCCACGAATTCACGACGGTCCTCGATGCCGAAGGGGACCGCCAGGCGCTCCTCATCAAGGATCTGCCAGGCTCGACCGACACGGCGCTCGATCCGCTGACGGCGGAAGACCAGCGGACGCTGGTTCTCGTCGGGGAACTCCTCCTCAGAGGAAACGCGTCCACTCGCGCGCAGGTAGCGCGGCTCCCGCGCTGCGGCCACCTCGCGGATCTCCGCGAGTGTGGCTTCCGGGGCGGAGGCCAGGAGGCGGGCGATGCGATAGCCACTGCCCAGGCGGCGCAGGAGGAAGGCGGCGCTGAGCAGGCAAGCCGCGGCGCCGATCACGGCGATGAGGGCGATCACCGGAGGCTGGTGCGCGAATCGAAGGGCCCGGAGAAGCCTTCACGACACGTGAGCTTTGATGCGATCTCAGCCGCTAGTGTCGGTCCTGACCCCTCCGGGCTTGTGCAGATGATGGACCGCCCCAGCGGCCTGGTCAATGGCCTCCGTCCACAGGATGAGGCCTCAAGTCGCGCATCCGTCCACCGTTCGTCCACATCGCGCAGACCGTCCGCAGCGTCGCCCCTCACCCGAGCGTTCGGCCGGTCAGCGGATCGAGGGGTTGGTACAGACCGCCATAGGACGTCAGCACGAGCCGCCCGCCCACCAGCTCGGCCTCCGTCACGACGTCGGCGTGGGCCAGACGCCAGGCCACCTCACCGTCGTCGCGCAGCGCGAACGTCTCGACCTCGCTCTGGGCGATGACATGTGGCAGCCGGGAAGAGCCCAGGACCGTCACCACCGGCGTCCGCGAAGCGTGCCACCAGCGCAACTCGCCGGTCCGCCCGACCAGTGCGTAGGTGGAGAAGCCGTACTTGACGACGAGCAGTCCGGGCGTATCCCAGTACAGGCCGCGCGGCTCGTCCGAGATGGGTGAGGCGAAGCGTGCGGTCCAGGTGCCCAGGGGACCCTCGACGCGCAGCTCGGCTCGGCAGAGGCGGTCGGGCTCGGCGGAGACCAGCGCGCCGTGATCGGTCAGTGAGCCGCTCGACTCTGAGACAGCGAGGAGCGCTGCGGCCTGGCCACTGCCGACCCATCGATAGCGTGCTCGAAGCCCACCGGGATACTGCACGGCGGCGCGCTGGGGTTCCTGCGCGGGGACCGCCGGCGGCCGCGTCTGCCGAGAGTCGGTCACGCCTCCGCTGGCGCGTTGCCGGCCACGGGGGCCACCCCACGCCCGGCATGCGGTCGCTCGTCGTCGCCCAGGGCGATGGGTGCCACCGTGGCGTTGGCCAGGATGCGCAGCGTGCCGGGCGGCACCTCGAAGACGGCGGTGGGCGTGCCAGCGGCGGCCCACACGGTGGGGAAGCGTCCCAGGTCGGGATCCATCACCACTCGCGCCGCGCGACGATGGCCGAAGGGCGGGATGCCGCCGATGACGAAGCCGGTCAGCTCATGAGCCTCCTGCGCGGTCGCGCGGCGCAGACCCGGCAGC
Organism: Candidatus Limnocylindrales bacterium; assembly: GCA_037720745.1. Taxonomy (GTDB): domain Bacteria; phylum Chloroflexota; class Limnocylindria; order Limnocylindrales; family CSP1-4; genus Palsa-1032. The sequence continues at coordinate 7,020 of JBBJNS010000072.1, read as the reverse complement.
CCAGCCACAGCCGCCAGCCGGGCGACGTCGACGCGATTCGCTCCGCTGACCAGTGCCAGCACAAGCTCCAGCCTCGCTTCGGCGGGCGCCACGAAGACGAGGCTCTTGACGATCTGTCCCAGCTCGGCCCCGACGGCACGAGCGGCGTCCTCGGCCGTGTGGGTCGACTCGTCGAAGATGACGATCTCAAGGGATACGGCTTTGCGACCGGCGGCGTCGAGGACGCGCTGGTGCGCGGGATGCGCGGCGCTTGGCACGGCCTGAGTCTAGCACCGGCCGACCTGGTCTAGAATGGACGTTCAGTTCGATACACGGGACAGGGGAGCGCCAACGGGCGCTGAGAGTGCGGCCGGTGCCGCAGACCCTCGGAACCTGATCTGGTTCGTACCAGCGAAGGGAGTCCACAGAGCGACCTCCGTCCCCATCCGAGACCGGAGGTCGTGCCATGCCCGGGACGCGCTTATCGTGAGGGTCGTCATCGTCGCCGATGGCGACGTGGACGCTGGGGCCTTGCGCCGCGCTGCGGCGGCCGAGGGAGACGAGCGGCGGCCGATCGTGCTCGCGGCCGACGGCGGCGCCCTCAAGGCAGAGGCGGCGGGCTTGCGCGTGGACCTGGTGTTGGGTGACGGCGACTCGCTCGAGGAGGCGGATCAAGAGCGCCTGCGCGCAGCAGGCACCGAAGTACGGCTGGTGGCTCCCGAGAAGGACCTCAGCGACACGGAACTCTGCCTGCGCGAGGCTCTGGCCATGGGCGCGACCGCAGTGCGCATCCACGGCGCGCTGGGCGGCACGCGGCCGGAGCACAGCCTGGCCAACGTGGCACTCCTTGCCCTGCCGGAGCTGGCCGGCCTGGACGTGCGCGTGGAGCATGGCGCCGGCGTCATGCGGCTCTTCGGCAGCGCCCAGGGGCCGGCTGCCATCGACATCTTCGGCCGGCCCGGAGACTTCCTCTCGTTGCTGCCCCTGGCGCCCCGGGCGCAGGGCGTCACGACGGGAGGGCTGCGCTATCCCTTGAACGATGAGGACCTGACCTACGGGCCGTCACGCGGCTTGTCCAACGAGCTGCTCCAGGACCACGCGACGGTGACCGTCCGTCGGGGTCGCCTTCTGGTGACCCACAGCCAACGAAGGGGGACCACACCATGAAGGGGGACCACATCATGAGACGACCAGCGACGGTGCTTGCCGTCTTGATCCTGGCTGGCTGCAACGGCAGCAGCGGGGGCGCCGATCCGAGCCGCTTGCCGGACACCGAATCCCCGGTCCGTCCGCGACCGGAGCTGGTGGTCATGACCCACGACTCCTTCTCCCTGCCAGACGAGCTCATCAGCGACTTCGAGAACGAGCAGGGCGCCACGCTGCGCATCCTGCGTTCCGGTGACGCGGGCGCCATGGTCAATCAGGCCATCCTCTCGCGCGATGCTCCGTTGGCCGACGTGCTCTTCGGCGTGGACAGCACCTTCTTGACCCGTGCCCTGGAGGCCGACATCTTCCTGCCCTACGGCTCGCCTGAGCTGGAGGCCGTGCCGGCGGACTTCCAGGTCGACGAGCGCCAGCGTGTGACGCCCATCGACCATGGTGAGGTCTGCCTCAACATCGACCGCGAGCGTTTCGCGGCTGGCGACCCACCGGCGCCGGAGAGCCTGGAAGACCTGACCCTGCCGGAGTATCGCGGCATGCTGGTGGTGCAGGACCCAGCCTCTTCCTCGGTGGGGCTCGCCTTTCTGTTGGCAACCGTGGCCCGGTTCGGGGAGGACGGCTGGCGCGATTACTGGGCGCAGCTGCGCGAGAACGACGTGCTCGTGACCGACGGTTGGGAGGATGCCTACTACGGACGCTTCTCCGGCGGCGCCGGAGAAGGCGACCGGCCGGTCGTCGTGTCCTATGCCTCGAGCCCTGCGGCCGAGGTCGTGTTCGCCGAGTCGCCCGTGACCGAATCGCCCACCGCCGTCGTCCTTGACGGCTGCTACCGCCAGGTCGAGTTCGCGGGCATCCTGCAAGGCACGGACGAGGCCGAGCTAGGCGAACGCTTCATCGACCACCTGCTATCGCGCCCCGTCCAGGAGTCCATCCCGCTCGAGATGTTCGTGTACCCCGTGCGCGGCGACGCGGTCCTGCCCGATGCCTTCTTGGACCACGCGCAGGTCGTCGAGGACCCGCTGGAGCTGCCCACGGATGAGGTCGAGGCGAATCGTCAGCGATGGATCGCGGAGTGGACGGAAACCGTCCTGCGCTGAGCCGCCGCGGAGGGCTCCTGCTGGGCGCTCCGCCGCTGCTCTTCCTGTTGCTCTTCTTCGCCTACCCCATAGCCTCCATCGTCGGTCTGGGGCTTGCCGGCGGCGAGTCGCAGGGCGGCCCGGGCGTGCTGGAGACCTGGTTTGCGCCCCGCACCATCGACGTCCTGCGCTTCACTCTTTGGCAGGCGGCGCTCTCCACGGTGCTCACGGTGGTCGTCGCGCTGCCGGGTGCCTATGTCTTTGCCCGCTACCGCTTTCGCGGCAAGCGGCTCCTGCGCGCCGCCACGACCATCCCCTTCGTGCTGCCCACGGTCGTGGTCGCCTCGGCGTTCCTGGCACTGCTCGGGCCGCGCAGCCTGATCGATGACCTGGCTGCCGCGCTGGGAGCGCCAGGACCCGTGGTCCGTCTGGAGGGCAGTCTGTGGGCCATCCTGCTGGCGCACGTGTTCTACCTGTACGCCGTCGTGCTGCGCCTGGTGGGCGGCGTCTGGTCCAACCTGGATCCGCGCACGGAAGAAGCGGCGCGGGTGCTGGGCGCCACGCGCTGGACCGCCTTTCGCCAGGTCACACTGCCGCTGCTCTGGCCAGCCATCGCTTCGGCGGCGGCCATCGTCTTCCTGTTCACCTTCACCTCGTTCGGGGTCATCCTGCTGCTGGGCAGCCCCGGCACGGCCACCCTGGAGGTGGAGATCTACCGCACCACGGCGCTCCTCCTTGATCTGCCCGTGGCCGCTGCCCTGGCGCTGCTCCAGATGGGCAGCGTGCTGCTGCTCCTTCTTGTCTACGGGCGCCTCCAGGACCGACTCACCTTCGAGCAGCGGCTTCGCCCGGCGGGGGACGCCAGCCAGCCCGTGGCCGACCGACGTAGCCGCCTCGTAGTGGGCGCGACGCTGGGTTCCATGGGGCTGCTCCTGGGCCTGCCGCTGGTCGTGCTGGTGGAGCGTTCCTTCGCCGCCGGGGAAGGGCACGGCCTGGCCGCCTATCGCGCGCTGTTCGAGGCCAGCGGGCGGGCTGGTTCCTTCGTGCCGCCGGCCGAGGCCATCGGCAACTCGCTGCTCTTCGCGGCGGCCACGGCGGTCCTTGCCTCGCTGTTGGGTCTCATGGCCGCGGCCGTCATCGCCTACCGGCGGGGCTGGAGCTCGCGCGGGCTTGATGCGCTCTTGATGCTGCCGCTGGGGACCTCGGCGGTGACGCTGGGCTTCGGCTTCATCGTGGCGCTGGACCAGCCGCCGCTGGATCTGCGCACCTCGCCGCTGCTCATCCCCATCGCCCACACGCTGGTGGCGATGCCCTTCGTGGTGCGTGCCACGGTGCCCCTCATCCGGTCGATCCAGCCGCGTCTGCGCGAGGCCGCGGCGGTGCTGGGCGCCTCTCCCCGCCGCACCTGGCTGGCGGTGGACGGGCCGGTCATCGCCCGGGCTGCGCTGGTCGGTGGTGGCTTCGCCTTCGCGGTCTCCCTGGGCGAGTTCGGGGCCACGCTCTTCATCGCCCGTCCGGACGTGCCCACCGTGCCCATCGCCATCTTCCGCTTGCTGGGGCAGCCGGGCGCCCTGAACTTCGCGCAGGCCATGGCCATGAGCGCGATCCTGATGGTCCTCACAGCGGCCGCCGTGCTGCTCATCGAGCGCTGGCGTGGCGACGCGGCGACGGCCTTCTGATGCGATCGCTATCGGGCGCCGAGTGCTGACCGTCGAGGGCGTGAGTCTTCGCTACGGCGAGCTCCAGGTGCTCGACGCCGTCGACCTCATCGTGGCCGAGGGAGAACTGGTGACCGTGCTGGGGCCCAGCGGCTCGGGCAAGTCGAGCCTGCTACGTGTGATCTCCGGCCTGGCACCGCCCGATGGTGGCACGGTCAGCTGGGACGGGCGTGACCTCCGACGCGTGCCCGTCCACGAACGCGGCTTCGGGTTGATGTTCCAGGACTTCGCGCTCTTCCCGCACCGCGATGTGTTCGAAAACGTGGCCTTCGGGCTGCGCATGCAGCGCATGGACACCCGGCGGATCTCGACCCGCGTCGCGGAAGTGCTGGAGCTGGTGGGGCTGGGCGGGATGGCCAAGCGCACAGTGACCCGCCTGTCCGGTGGCGAGCAGCAGCGCGTGGCCCTGGCTCGAGCCATCGCGCCGAGCCCGCGACTATTGATGCTCGACGAGCCGCTGGGCTCGCTCGATCGGGCGCTACGCGAGCGGCTGCCGCTCCAGCTGCGCGACATCGTGCGCACCATCGGTGCCAGTGCAATCTACGTGACGCACGATCAGGAAGAGGCACTGGGCATCGCCGACCGCTCCATCATCCTGCGCGATGGCAGGGTCGTGGCGGAGGGTGCCCCGGATCGGCTCTGGTCCCAGCCGCCCAGCGAGTGGGTCGCTCGCTTCCTCGGCTTCCGTAACGTGACCCCGGCGCTCGTGCGCGGCGGTCGGGCGGCCACGCGCTGGGGATCCCTGCCGGTCAGCGCCGCGCTGCCCGAGGGCGAGTGCCGTCTGGTGCTGCGCCCCACGGCCTTCGTACCCGATCCGGGCGGCGCCATCCGCGGCATCGTGAGCGCTCGTCTCTTCCGCGGCGACCACGTCCGGCTGGAGCTGTCCGTCGAGGGGGCTCCTCCGCTGGACGTGGAGGCGCGCTGGGATCCGCTGCCGGCGCCGGGCGACATGCTCCGCCTGCGCATCGAGACGGACGGCATCGTCCTGCTCCCGGCGGCGGGCTGATGCCATATCACGCTCCCGGCGGCCGGCTGATGCTGGCCGCTCAGCGCCATATCACGTTACGCTGCGGGCATGACCGCTGAGACCGCGCCGCATCCCATGCCCCAGGTCGGCGACGAAGCGCCCGACTTCACCCTGACCGACGACACCGGGCAGCCGCGGACGCTCTCCGAGCAGCGCGGACACTGGGTGCTGCTCTTCTTCTATCCCAAGGACGACACGCCGGGCTGCACCCGGGAAGCCTGCGCGCTGCGCGACGCCGATCCCGAGATGCAGGCCATGGACGCCCGGACCTGGGGTATCAGCATCCTGGGCAGTGGCAGCAAGGCGGCCTTCAAGGCCAAGTACGGACTGCCCTTCACGCTGCTGGCCGACGAGGACCACCGTGTCGCCGAGGCCTACGGTGCCTGGTCCCAGAAGACCAACTACGGCAAGACCTACTGGGGCGTGCAGCGCGCCAGTTTCCTGGTCGACCCGTCCGGACGGCTGGCACGGGTCTGGCCCACGGTCGACCCCGACAGCCATGCCGCGGACGTCCTGGCCGCGCTGGCCGAGACACGCTCGGCGCCTGATCGCTGACAAAGAAAACGAGACATCGCTCGTGGGGGGAGACGAGCGATGTCTCAGCCGAAGCATACATCTCCGCCGACTCTGTGCAAGGGGACATTCGCGACCGTGGAAAGCACTCCCGTGGACGATCGTCAGGCGCCTCAGGCGGACGCATCCCGACTAGCCGACACGGCCGCCGGCGCAGCCACCGAAAAACCTCCGCATCGAGCCCATGAGCGCCGTCCCGAGCGCGTCATGGTCATCGTCGCGCACCCCGACGATGCGGACTTCGGTCCGGCCGCCACGATCGCCGGCTGGGTGCGCGCGGGCTCCGTGGCGGAACTGGTCTGCTGTACCAGCGGGGACGCGGGCGGCGAGGACCCGCGCACCGATCCCCTGGAGCTGGCGCGCCTCCGTGAGCAGGAGCAGCGCGCGGCGGCCGAGATCGTGGGCTACCAGCAGGTCACCTTCCTGCACCGGCCCGACGGCGCCCTCCAAAACGACCTGGCCTTGCGCGAGCAACTGGTGCGCCTCATCCGGACCTTCCGTCCCGAGGCGGTGCTGACCATGGACCCCACGGTGCTCATCCATGACGACGGATACGTGCAGCACACCGATCACCGCGCAGCGGCCATGGCCGCGCTCGACGCGGTATATCCGGCGGCGCGGAACCCGATGGCCTTCCCACATCTGGCCGTCGATGAGGGTCTGGACAAGCATCTCGTACGCTGGCTCTACTTCTTCTGGACCGACAAGGCCAATGCCTGGGTCGATACGACGGCCGGTCTCGACGCCCGGATAGCCGCCCTGCGCGCGCACGAGAGCCAGATCAAGGAACCCGAGACCCTTGAGGCACGCGTTCGCGAGTGGGCGCGCGAAGCAGGGGCGCTCATCGGCACGGAAGCCGCCGAGGCCTTCCGCGTGGTGGAGTTGCCCTAACGTTCCGTGCCCGCCTGATCGGCTACGGCGCACCTCTCGCGGACAGCGCAGCAGGGGGTCCGATGGTAGATTCGTACCCAGTGGCGACACGAGCCGCGACGCTGCCCCAGCGAGAGGTGTAGACCCCACTTGGCCATCGATCCCAACCAGGAATTCCTCGTTCAGCCTGTCAACGCTTCCTGGCTCCAGTGCAATATCGAGTGCCAGGAAGGTTGCCCCGTCGGCACGAACTGCCGCGGCTACCTCAACCTGGCTGCGGAGGGTCGCTTCGAGGAGGGCTACATCCTCGCCCGCGAGACGAATCCGGTGGCGGCGATGTGTGCCTACGTCTGCTCGGCGCCGTGCGAGCGAGCCTGTCGCCGCGGCGATATCGACCGGCCGCTGGCCATCCGGGCCATGAAGCGCTTCCTCTTCGAGTGGCACCAGGCCTCGGGCATCCCGGACGACATGCCGGCCATCACGCCGCGCGACACCAGCGTGGCCGTGGTCGGTGCCGGGCCGGCGGGCATCGCCGTGGCCCGCGAGCTGGCCGTGGCCGGCCATCAGGTCACGGTCTACGACGAGCTGCCCTACGCCGGCGGCACGATGCTCATCG
>JBBJNS010000071.1:0-11289 GCA_037720745.1 Candidatus Limnocylindrales bacterium | reverse complement strand
AGCTGGTTGCGCAGGCGGATGTTGGCGAAGGTGCCGCGCATCATCACCTCGTGGTGGCCGCGGCGGGCCCCGTACGAGTTGAACTCGAGCGGCCCGACGCCCTGCTCCTGCAGCCACTGGCCGGCCGGACTCCAGGCCGGGATGGAGCCGGCAGGGGAGATGTGGTCGGTCGTCACCGAATCACCGAGCAGTGCCAGCACGCGCGCGCCGCGGATGTCCTGGACGGGCGACGGTACTGCCGTGAGGCCCTGGAAGAAGGGTGGCCGCGCCACATAGGTCGACCCGGCGTCCCAGGCGTACCGATCGCCTTCCGGAACGGGCAGCGCGCGCCAGCGCTCATCGCCCTCGAAGACGCTGGCGTAGGTGCGGCGGAAGAGCTCCGGAGAGACGGCCGCGCCGATGGTCGACTTGATCTCCTCGGCACCCGGCCACAGTTCGGAGAGATAGACCGGTCGCCCGTCCCGCCCCTGTCCCAGTGGCTCCCTGGACAGGTCGATGTCGACGCGGCCGGCCAGCGCGTAGGCCACCACCAGCGGTGGAGAGGCGAGGTAGCTGGCCCGTGCCAGAGGGTGGATGCGGCCTTCGAAGTTGCGATTACCAGAGAGCACGGCAGCCACGATCAGCTCGTGCTCTTCCACGGCCGCCGCCACCGGCTCGTCCAGGGGACCGCTGTTACCGATGCAGGTGGTGCAGCCGTAACCCACGAGGCCGAAGCCGAGGGCCTCGAGTGGCTCCATCAGCCCCGCCGCGCCCAGGTACTCGGTGACTACGCGCGAGCCCGGCGCCAGGCTCGTCTTGACGGCCGGGTGGACCGAGAGACCGCGCTCCAGCGCATTGCGGGCGAGCAGCCCGGCACCGACCATGACGGTCGGGTTGGAAGTGTTCGTGCAGGAAGTGATGGCGGCGATGACCACCGACCCCGTGCGCAGCTTGTGGCGCGTGCCGCCGTGCTCGATCTCCACCGCACGGTAGTGATCGTGTGGGTGCACGTCCGCCGGTGCGACGCTCTCCGCCGCGTGTGCCGCATCCGCGGCGGCCTCAGAGGCGACCTCGTCGGCGCTCTGGGCGAAGGCCGGCGCGTCGCTGGCCGGGAAGGATTCCTCGGAAGCCGCTTCGACGACCGACTCGGCCGTTTCCTCCTCGGCCTCGCCCCCGTCCGCCGCGTCGGCCGGCCCGTCACCGTGCTCGTGCAGGCCGGACGGGAAGGCGCTCCGGAAGCTGGTTTTCATGTCCGACAGCAGGACGCGGTCCTGCGGCCTCCGCGGCCCGGCCAGGCTGGGCTCCACGCCGGACAGGTCGAGCTCCAGTGAGATATCGAAGTCCGGCGCGCCGCCCGGCTCGCGCCACAAGCCCTGCTCCTTCGTGTACGCCTCTACGAGCGCCACCAGGCTCTCGTCCCGGCCGGTCAGTCGCAGGTAGGCCAGCGTCTCGTCGTCGACCGGGAAGAGCGTCGCGGTGGCCCCGAACTCGGGCGACATGTTGGCGATGGTCGCCCGGTCCGCCACGGTGAGGTCGGACAGGCCATCGCCCGCGAACTCCACGAACGAACCGACCACGCCCTGCTTGCGCAGCATCTCGGTCACCACCAGCACGAGGTCCGTAGCGGTGCTGCCCAGCGGCAACGAACCGATGAGACGGATGCCCACCACGTGCGGCAGGGGCTGGTAGAGCGGCTGGCCCAGCAGCACGGCCTCTGCCTCGATACCGCCCACGCCGTAGCCCAGCACGCCCAGGCCGTTGATCATGGTGGTGTGCGAGTCCGTGCCCACCAGGGTGTCCGGGAAGGCCGCTTGGCCCTCCCCGTCGTCGCGGACCTGGACGACACTGGCCAGGAACTCGAGGTTCACCTGGTGCACGATGCCGGTGCCGGGCGGGACCACGCGCAGGTCGGAGAAGGCGGTCTGGGCCCAGCGCAGAAGCTGGTAGCGCTCGCCGTTGCGCTCGTACTCGCGGTCGACGTTGAAGGCGAAGGCGTCCACCGTGCGGAACCGATCGACCTGAACGGAGTGGTCGATGACCAGATCAGCAGGCACTAACGGATTGATCCGCGCCGGGTCGCCACCAAGCTCTGCCATGGCGTCGCGCATGGCCGCCAGATCGACCACGGCCGGCACGCCCGTGAAGTCCTGGAGCAGCACGCGAGCGGGCATGAAGGGCACTTCCGCATCGCTCGTGCCGCCCGGTCGCCAAGCCGCCAGCGTCTGCACGTCCCGTTCCGTGACCGCGCCGCGCCCGGCATGGCGGAGCACGTTCTCCAGCAGCACCTTGACGGTCATGGGCAGCCGCGCCAGTTCAGGCACACCGGCACGATCGAGGCGGTAGATGGTCAGGTCGCGATCGGCCGAGCGCAGGGTGGCGCGCGCGCCGAGCGGATCAGCGTGGCCAGCGGTCGAAGTCGAGCGGAGCATCGAGGTCGGGCCTCCTTCTCCCACCGAAGGCGGGAATGGACGGCGCCTGACGGGTGTGCCCGCCTCGGGTCGCGTCGGTATCGGTCTCTGCCGAGTATACGCCCACGGCCGAGCCCCATCGCGGCCATCCGTGGCCATCCGCGGCCACGGCCAGCGGTGTGCGACGATGCAGGAGCCGTGCACGACACAGAAAGCGCCCCCGGCTCCCCCCACGGGCCGGCAGGCCACCAGCATCCGCACCCGCCGGCGGATGCCAGCGGGCACCCGCGCATCGGCATCGTGGGCGCCGGCCGCGTGGGTCTGGCGCTGGGTATCGCCTTCGACCGAGCCGGCTGGCCGGTCGTCGCCGTAGCCTCGCGGGATGCCACTCGCCGCGAACGCTTCCAGCAGCTGGTTCCCGGCGTCCATGCCCATGAGGCTGCGGCCGCTCTCCTGGACACGGTCGAGCTGATCTTCCTGTGCGTGCCCGACGACGCCATCGCCCGGCTGGCGGGGGACCTGCGGCTCTACGGCGGCCAGGCCATCGTCCACACCAGCGGCGCATTGCCGGCCAGCGTGCTCGAGCCCGCCCGGGCAGCCGGCACCAGCGCGGCCAGCTTCCATCCACTGGTCGCCTTCGCGGAAGCGGAGAGGGCAGTCGCCGACCTGCGCGGTGCGACCGTGGCCCTGGAAGGCGACGAGACGCTCCTCGTGCTGCTGAGTGAGCTGGCCGAGGGCATCGGCGCACAGCCGGTGCGCTTGCCGCCGGGCGGCAAGGCCGGCTATCACGCGGCGGCGGTGCTGGCCGCGGGCGGCTTCATCGGCCTGCTTGACGCGATCGCCGAGGTAGCGCGCGGCGCGGGACTGGACGAGGCTGGCGCGCTGGCGGTATACGGGCCGCTCATCCGACAGTCGTTGGCCAACGCGGAGAGCCTGGGCATCGCGGCCTCACTCACGGGTCCGCTGGCGCGCGGCGACCGAGGTACCGTGGCGGCGCACCTGGAGGCCATGCGGCGCCTGGCGCCCGGCGCGGTCGACCTCTATGTCGCGGTGGCGCACCGGGAGATCTCCCTGGCCGAGGGAAAGGGCGATCTTCCACGCGAGCGTGCCCAGGGACTGCGCCGACTCCTCGCCGAGAGCTGAGGGAGGACTGGCGGGCAAGTCCGCCCAGCACCGCCGACGCATCCTTGCAAAGGGCCACCGAGTCGCTACCATGCGATGCATGCAGAACAGCGTGGCCGCGATCCGTGCCAGCCGGTCGCGTGCCCGGTACGTGCTACCCCCGGCACATCGCCGCGAGCGCCGGCTGGGTCTCCACCGCCTGTTCCGCACCACCGCTGCCGGCTCGGAGCATGTCCTTGCTCGGCGCCACCCATACGAAGCCCTGCGACACGCCTGTCGCAGCGCGGCGTCCGTGGAGGCGGCTGGTGCGGCTCGCGCTCCCGTCGCTGCGCTGCGCCGCGAACCGCGCATGAGCTGGGCGCCACAGACCGGCCTGCGCACCCGCAGCTCGGCGCCGTGGCGCGGCTGAAGGCCGCTTCCCGGACACGGTTACCGATCGCGGAGGCCACCTCCGCCGGGGGCATCGTCATCCGGACGGAGCCCAACGGCCCCGAGATCTGCTTGGGCAAGCGGCGTCGAGAACGTGATGGCGTGACCTGGACGCTGCCCAAGGGCACACCCGACGCGGGCGAGACGACCGAGCAGACCGCTCTGCGCGAGGTCACCGAGGAGACCGGCCTGGACGTCCGCATCCTTGAGCCCGTGGGCACCATCCAGTACTGGTTCGTGCAGCGCGGCTCGCGCATCCACAAGACGGTGCACTACTTCCTGATGGAGGCGATCGGCGGTGCGCTGTCGGCGCACGATCACGAGTTCGATGAGGTGCGCTGGGTGCCACTTCGTGAGGCCGAGGCGCTGATGACCTTCGAGACGGAGCGCGCCATCGTGGAGCGGGCACTGCCGCTGGCCGGCCTCGCGCGATGACGCCACGAGGCCCATGACCGACGAAGCTCAGCAGCTGCGCCAGACGCCGTTGCGCGAGCAGCACCTGGCGCTGGGTGCCCGACTTGTCGGCTTCGGCGGCTGGGAGATGCCACTCCAGTACGCGGGCATCATCGATGAGCATCACGCCGTGCGCCGCGCGGCGGGCCTCTTCGACCTCTCCCACATGGGCGAGATATGGGTCACCGGCAGTGGCGCAGGGGAGGGCCTGGCAGCGGCGCTGGTCACGGACCCGCCGCGACTGGCCATCGGCCGGGCGCATTACTCCATGATCGCCGCCCCCGACGGCGGCATCATCGATGACCTCATCGTCTATCGCCTTGCCGAGGATCGCTTCCTGGTGGTGCCCAACGCCTCGAACGCGGACCGCGTGGCGGCCGAGTTGCGACCACGCCTCTCGGGCTTCGATGCGACCATGGACGACGCCTCCGCCCAGACCGCCCTCATCGCCATCCAGGGACCGCTGGCGCGAGGCATCCTGGCGCCGCTCACCGACGTCGACCTGGAAGCGCTCAAGTACTACGCCATCGCCGAGGGACAGGCGGCCGGTGTGCCGGCCCTGGTGGCACGCACCGGTTATACCGGCGAGGACGGCTTCGAGCTCTTCCTGGCACCGGAGGCGGCGCCCGGGGTCTGGGACCGACTGCTGGCCGCCGGCGCCGCGCAGGACCTGGTGCCGGCCGGTCTGGGAGCCCGTGACACCCTCCGCCTTGAGGCGGGCATGCCGCTCTACGGCAACGAGCTCGGCCCAGATACCACGCCCATGGAAGCCGGGCTGGACCGCCTCGTCAAGTTCGACAAGTCGGCCGACTTCGTGGGCCGCGAGGCGCTGGAGGCGGCGCGCGAGGCAGGGCCGCGCAAGCGGCTGGTCGGTCTTGGCCTGCGAGGTCGGGGTATCGCCCGGCACGGATACCCGGTCTACCTCCCCGGCCAGGAGGCCCCGGTCGGTGAGGTCACCAGCGGTACGCTCTCGCCGACGCTCGGCGAGGCCATCGCCATGGCCTATGTGCCGGTGTCCGCGGCCCCGCCGGGTACCATGCTGGAGGTCGGCGTACGCGCCACACGCGTGCCTGCCGACGTCGTGCCGCTGCCGTTCTACAAGCGCGGCACAGCCGCCCATCCCAGTCGACCCGCACCGGGGTAAGGAGCACTGCACGTGAACGTGCCAGAGGAACTGCGCTACACAGCGGACCACGAGTGGCTGCGCATGGAGTCGGACGAGGGCACCGTAGGCATCACGGCCTATGCCGCCGATGAGCTGGGTGACATCGTCTTCGTGGAGTTGCCCGCGGCCGGCTCCCGGCTGGAAGCCGGCACCACCTTCGGTGCCATCGAATCGGTCAAGACCGCCAGCGACCTGTTCGCGCCCGTCAGCGGCGAGATCCTGGCCGTCAACGAGCAGCTCACCGGATCCCCGGAGCTCATCAACACCGATCCCTACGGCGAGGGTTGGATGCTGCGCGTCAGGTTGGACGATCCATCCGCCCTGGAAGCGCTGGAGGATGCCGCGGCATACCGCGTCCGCATCGGGGCCGCCTGAGTCGATGGCCTACGGTCCGCACACCGCCGACGATCGCGGCCGCATGCTGGCGGCCCTGGGCATCGATTCGGTGGACGTGCTCTTCGAGGACATCCCGGCCAAGGTCCGCGCCTCGCGGCTGGCGCTGCCCGCCGCCATGCCCGAGCTGGAGCTGGCCGGCCGGCTGCAGGAACTGGCAGCAGGCAACCGGACGGACCTCGCCTCCTTCCTTGGTGCCGGCGTCTATCACCACTACCTGCCGCCGGTGGTGGACCAGATGCTCCTGCGCGGCGAGTTCTACACGGCCTATACGCCTTACCAGCCGGAGATCAGCCAGGGCACGCTGCAGACCATCTTCGAGTACCAGTCCCTGCTCGCGGAGCTGACCGGGCTCGACGTGGTATCGGCCTCGCACTATGACGGCGCCACGGCTACCGCGGAGGCGGCGCTCATGGCCGTGCGCGCCACGCGACGCGACCGCGTGCTGGTCAGTCGCGCCATCCATCGGCACTACCTGGACGTGACCAGCACCTACCTCGCGGCCGGGCGTCTGGTCATGGACGAGCTGCCCACGCTGCCCGACGGAAGGACCGACCTGGCCGCGCTGGAGGAGGCGCTGGCGGACGCCGATCGCCCGGTGGCCGGTGTGCTGCTGGGTCAGCCCAACGCCTTTGGGCTGTTGGAGCCGATGGCCGAGGCGGGGCGCTTGGCCCATGACGCTGGCGCCCTGTTCATCGCCGTGGTCGAGCCGGTCTCCCTGGCCGTGCTGGCCACGCCCGCCGACTATGGCGCCGACATCGCGGCCGGTGAAGGTCAGCCTCTGGGCATCGCCGCACAGTACGGCGGACCGTACCTGGGCATCCTGGCCACGACCGATGCACTCATGCGCCAGATCCCGGGGCGGCTGGTGGGTGAGGCACGGGATCTGGACGGCCGCCGCGCTTTCGTGATGACACTGCGTGCCCGGGAGCAGGACATCCGGCGGGACAAGGCCGCCAGCAATATCTGCACCAACCAGGCGCTCTGTGCTCTGGCCGCCACGGTCTATCTGGCGACCATCGGCCCGCACGGCCTGCGTGACGTGGCTTCGTTGGGCGCCGCACAAGCCCGGCGACTGGAGAGTGCCCTCGCCGAGGCGGGTGCGCCGCGCGTCCACCGTGCTCCGTACCTCAACGAGTTCGCCGTGCGCGTGCCCGATGCCGAAGCGGTCCATGCCCGCCTCCTCGAGCGCGGCGTGTTAGCCGGTCTGCCGCTCGCCCGCTGGTATCCCGATGACCCCGAGCTGCGCGACGCGCTTCTCGTGTGCGCTACGGAGGTCACCACATCGGAGCAGATCGAGCGCTTCGCAGGGGCGCTCCGTGAGGTCCTGACATGACCGAGGGCGCCGTCCGGGAAGGCGCCGTCCGGGAGAGCGCGGGACTGGCGGAGGCGGCGCTGGTGGGCGCCGACACGGCGCTCGAGAGGTCACGCCCGGGTCCGGCCGGCCGGCCGGCCGTCGGCGCCGCGCTCCAGCCCACCCTGGCTGAGCTTTCCCGCCCCGGCCGCGGCGGCGGCAAGGTGCCCCACGCGCCGGAAGACGCGCTGGCCGGCATCCCGGAAAGTGCCCTGCGCCGCTCGCCGCTGGCACTGCCTGAGCTGAACGAGCCCGAGGTGGTGCGCCATTTCGTCAACCTCTCGCACCTCAACTACTCGGTCGACAGCGGCTTTTACCCGCTGGGCTCGTGCACCATGAAGTTCAACCCCAAGATCAACGAGTGGGCGGCACGGCTGCCCGGCTTCGCCACGCTCCACCCGCTGGCACCCGACGCCCTGGCACAGGGCACGCTGGAGCTGATGCATGAGCTGCAGGACGCTCTGGCGGAGATCAGCGGCATGACCGCGGTAACGCTCCAGCCGGCGGCCGGGGCGCAGGGCGAGCTCACGGGCATCCTCATGATCCGCGCCTATCACGCGGCGCGCGGCGACGGCCAGCGCGATGAGGTCATCGTGCCCGACTCGTCGCACGGCACGAACCCGGCCACGGCCTCCATGGCCGGCTTGCGCACGGTGACCGTCCCCTCGGCGGCTGACGGCGGCGTGGACCTGGACACCCTGAGGGCGGCCCTCGGTCCCCGCACCGCCGCCGTGATGTTGACCAACCCATCGACCCTGGGCCTCTTCGAGCGGCGCATCGTGGAGCTGCTGGAAGCCGTGCACGAGGCGGGGGCGCTGGCCTACATGGACGGCGCCAACATGAACGCGGTGCTGGGCCGGTTCCGGCCCGGTCAGGCCGGCTTCGACGTGATGCACTTCAATCTGCACAAGACGTTCTCCACGCCCCACGGCGGTGGCGGACCCGGCGCCGGGCCGGTCGCCTGCAACGATCGACTCGCCCCATTCCTGCCCGCGCCACTGGTCATCCGTGACGCCGACGACGGGTTCCGGCTGGAGCGCGCGGGGGAGCGCCCCGCGGCCATCGGTCGGGTGCGGGCGTACCAGGGCAACGTGGGCGTCCTGGTCCGGGCCTTCACGTATATCCGGGCGCACGGCGCGGCTGGCCTGCGGGAGATCAGCGATGACGCGGTACTGGCCGCCAACTACCTGCGGCAACGGGTGGGGGAGGGCTACGAGCTGCCCTATCCGGGTCCCTGCAAGCATGAGTTCGTGGCCTCCGGACGGTCGCTGCGCCAGGCCACGGGGGTGCGCACGCTGGACGTCGCCAAACGGCTCATCGACCACGGCTTCCATCCGCCCACCATCTACTTCCCGCTCATCGTGGACGAGTGCCTGCTCATCGAGCCGACGGAGACGGAGTCGATCGAGACGCTGGACCTGTTCGCCGAGGCCATGCTGGCCATCGCGCGTGAGGCGCACGATCATCCCGAGCGCGTCAAGGCAGCTCCCACCACGGCCCCGGTGCGGCGGCTCGATGAAGCCTCGGCAGCGCGCAAGCCGGAGCTGCGCTGGTCTCCCATGACTGGGGCGGAGACGCCCTGTCCCACCTGAGCGAGTGACGCGGCACGGACGATCGGTGCTCGTGGCCCTCCTCGTCGGGGCAGTGGCGGCGAGTTGCCTGGGCCTGGAGCCTCCGCCGTCACCAGCCACGTCGCCACTGCGCGGCACGCCATCCGCCGCGGCTACTCCCGCGCGCACGGCAGGCGAACTGGTGGTGGCTCTGCCGGCCGATCCCGAGGGCTTCATCCCTGGTGCTGCCGACGATGCCACGGCCCTGCTGACCGACCTGCTCTACGACCCGCTCTACCGCCTGGACACCGCGCTGCTGCCGCGACCCGCTCTCGCCTCGGCACTGCCGGAGGTGAGCGGCGACGGCCTGACCTGGACGGTGCCCGTCCGGACGGGCGCATCATCCCACGCCGGTTCGCCCCTGACGGCCGCCGATGCGGCCTTTACGCTGCGACTGGCGGCCTCGGGCGCCTGCCCCTTCGAACGTGAGCTGTGCGCCGCGGTGGCGACCAGCCTGCGCGAGGCCAGCGCTCCCCAGCCGGGACGTCTCGTGATCATCCTGCGCGAGCCGTGGGCACCCTTCCTGACGCTGGTGCTGGGCACCTTGCCGGTCATCTCGGAAGCCGCCCTGACCGACGCGCTGGAGGAGCTGAGAGCCGCCGCGGTGGGGCTCGACCCCCAAGAGCTGCGCGACCGGATCGACCGTATCGCTGCCGAGACGAATGCCGAACGCTGCCTGGTCGCGGCGCCCCCCGGCGGCTGCCGCCTGGCAGACCATGCCGAGGAGCTCGAGGCGGTCCTGTCCGAGGCGGGCGTCCCTGTGCCCCTCGCGGAGCGGTTCGCCGGAGGCGACGGAGCCATCGATTCGGAGGGTCACGCGGCCGCTTCGCTCGTGGCGGTGGCGGACCTGGCGGGAACCCTCAGCTCGCAAGGGATCGACGCCCTGGCGGCGGTCGTGCCGCTCGTGGATGTGCTGCGCCGGCCCATCGGCGGGGGGCCGTTCCGGCTGGCTTCGTACGAAGCCGGCACCTCGCTGGAGCTCCTCCGCCACGAGGGACACGTTCCGGAGCCAGCGTCCCTGGAGCGCATCCGCCTGGTCGTGCTGCGTGACCCGGCCGTGGCCGCTACAGCGCTGCGCGCGGGCGACGTCGACTGGGTCTTGCGGCTGACACCGGAGCAGGTCACGGGGCTGACCACCGCGCCGACCATCCGGGTGGCAGCGCATCCGGAGCCGCTCGTCTGGTCCATCATCTTCAACGTCCGTCCTGGCCGGGTCTACGCGGACGCTGTGACGCGCCGGGCCTTTACGCTGTGCATCGACCGGCGGGCGGCGGCTGCAGCGATGGCCGGTGCCCATCCGCTCCTGGCCGTGGCCGAGACCGTTGAGGGCTCCTGGGCGGCGGCCGATGCTCCTCCCGCGGCCCGACGCGACCCGGACGCCGCTCAAGCGCTCCTGGAAAGGGCCGGCTGGCGTCGTGGCTCCGACGGCATCTTCGCGCGTGGCGCGACGCGTCTCAGCAGCGAGGTCGCGGTGCGCACCGGTCGGGCCGACCTGCTCGCAGCCATCCGGGCCGCCGCCGACCAGCTGCGCCAGTGTGGCATCGAGCTCGATGTCCGCGAGGCAGAGCTCGCTACCGAGGTGCTGCTCGAGCAGTTGCGCTGGCCCAATGAGTTCGAGACGCTCCTGATGGCGCGCCCGCTCTCCATCGATCCTGCGCTGGATCTGGCGGCCTTCGAGGGCAGACACGTCACGAGTGCGGAGGACCCCATCGCTGTCAACGCCGGCGGACATGCCTCGCCGCAGCTGGATGCGCTGCTGACGGAGGCTCGACGGGTGCTCGCTCCAGCAGACCGCGCTGGCCTCTACGGTCAGGCTCTCGCGCTCATGGCGGCGGATCCGCCGAGCTGGCCCATCTGGTACGACGCGGCGCACGCGGCGATCTCGGAACGCGTCGTGACGCCCAACGGCGAGGGGATCGACCTCGGCGCGGGTCGCTACGCCTGGGATCTGTGGTCCTGGCAGCTCGCCGCTGAGTGAACTGGATAGGGCCAGTCGGGATAGGGCCAGGGTGTTCATGGTGACCCTCGCAGACCGTGCCTTGACACCCGAAGGAAAGCCCAACCTATAATGCCGCCACCTCTGGTAGTCCGTGGGAGACGTGCGCTCGCTTGCGCCGTGACGGAATGACCAGCGGGTGACCTGGGCGATCGAGCCACTTGGCCAACGACGCCAGACAGAGGAGGATGGACTTTGATGAGTCTCCGGACTCGGCGAGGCCTCGCAGTGTGGGCCTCGATCATGATGGTGGCGATGGCCTGTCAGGGCACACCAGGCGCCACCCCCGTAGCACCTAGCGTCGCGGCCCCGAGCGTCGAGGCCCCCAGCGAAGACCCCGGTACCTCTGAGCCGCCGGCCAGCGAAGACCCCGGTACCTC
>JBBJNS010000070.1:0-11331 GCA_037720745.1 Candidatus Limnocylindrales bacterium | reverse complement strand
CGGGTCGCTCAGCGGGTCCCCGTGCACCAGGAAGAAGTCGGCCGGACCGCCTTCACGGATGGCACCGGCCTCGGGTTCGCCCAGCAGCTGGCCGCCACGCCAGGTCGCAGCCGCCAGCCCCTCCCAAGGCTCCAGCCCCGCCGCCACCAGCGACTCCACCTCCCAGGCCAGCTGATTGGCGCGCAGCGATCCTCCCCCGAAGTCCGTGCCGGCACACACCATCACGCCCGCCTGGTGTGCCAAGCGGACGCTCTGCTCCGCTCGCTCGAGGCGACTGCGGATGGCCGAGGCGCCCTCCTCGCCCGCGAAGCGCGGCACTTCGGTCGTACGCCCGAAGCTCAGCCAGGAGCGCATGACGGCCAGTGTCGAGACCAGTGTGACGCCGTTCGCGGCCATCGCCGCGGCCACGTCCGCCTCGAGCTCGAAGCCATGCTCGAGGGCGTCGACGCCCGCCTCGGCGCCGACCCGCGCACCGTCCAGCCGGCCTGCATGCGCGGTGACCTTGGCGCCGCGCTCATGCACGGCGGTGACCACCGAGCGCACTTCCTCGGTCGACCAGGGAGCGCGCTCCGGGTCCGGCCCATCGAGGTAGATCTTGACCAGGTCCGCACCGTCGTCCAGCTGACCGATGGCTGCCGCCACCAGCTCGTCAGCGTTCGCGGCCTCGAGGTCCAGGCCGGGCAAGCCCGCCCCGGCGCCGAAGATCCAGGTTCCGGCGGCGCGAACGTAGGGCCGATCCCGCCGCCCCACCCAGCGGTCGCGGACCCCCAGGCTCAGCGCGCGTCGCCGCCCATCGACGGGATCCTTACCGGTCGGCGCTCCCACGTCGCGCAACCAGCGCACGCCGGCGGCCAGCGCGAGGGCGCCGTTCTCCTCGGCGACCTCGACGAGCCGCTCCGGAGGGTCGCTGAACCGCGCGATCCAGTTGGCGCCGCCCGGTCCCGTGAGATGGCTGTGGCAGTCGACCATGCCCGGCACGATGGTCGCGCCGGCAGCGTCGATGATCGTCAGCCCCTCGCGCTGCCCCAGATCCTCCTCGCCGTCGCTCGGGCGGATCCAGGCGACGGTGCCGTCCTCCACCAAGACGCTCACGCCGATGCGGAGCGAGGGTCCACGTGCATCTGCTATGGCGGCATCGCGGTAGAGGACGCGCGTACGCAGCCCGCCGAATGACTCAGGAGACCGGGGCGGCGGTGATGTCACGGGACGTCTCCTTCCGCAAGGTGGGCGAAATCGGGCCAGAGGCTCAGGTCGAGGTCGGGCACGATGGCTCGCAGCGCCCGCACGTCGGGTTCGTACTCGTCGCGCAGGAGGCTGCGACGCTGTGCGGGCAGGTCCGCCTTCTCGGCCCGTGTGCGGTTCCGCGGGAGCCGGAGCTCTTCGGCCGCGATGGCATGCGGCGGCAGGTCGAGGAACTGGTAAGTCCGGGCGAGTTGCGCCGCCGGCTCGGCAACGCAGCGCTCGTACTGGAGGACCAGCACGCGCTCGGGCGCGAAGGAGCCGTGGAGGCGCTCCAGCTGACGGGCGTAGAAGCCGCGCTGGAACATGTCGTTCTCGGCGCGCCGCCCGCTGAGTGACTCACGCTGGTCGTCATGGGCATGGGCCGACCGGTACCGCTCGATGGGGTCACGCAGAAGCACGATGATGCGGCAGTCCGGTGCCGCCTCGCGCAGCATCCGCGGCACCCAGTGATCGGCCAGGTATTCGGGGGTCTTCTCGCCGGTGATCATGCCGGGAGGACGCGGGAAGTGCCGGTGGTACCGCTCGATGTCGGCTGGCGTGAGCCAACCCTCATGGAACCGGTCGAAGAAGTGCAGCTCGGGACGCTGATCGGGGCTCTGATAGACGCCCGGGTGAGCTTCGATGAGCCGGAACCACCAGGTGGTGCCTGCCTTCTGCACACCCACGCCCACGAAGTCGGGCGGTCCGATGACGAAACCCGGCGGCGGGGGCGCCGGCTCCGCCCTGCGCGTCGCCGATCGCGCAGCATCGCTCCGTGCGGTGGCGGGCCGATCTCGCTTGCGGTTTGGCAGATGTGCGAAGGCATCCTTGATGCGCATCACCGCTCCGCCGATGATCGGATGGGCAGGCGCGCAGCCAACAGCCGCTCCTTGGCGCCGCGGACCCTGGGGTCAGTGGCACTGCCCTCACGGTCGTTGATACACAGGAACTCGGCATGCGTCAGATCGGCCGGATCGAGATCGCGCGCGAAGTCAGCGTCCAGCGACCGGTGGCCCGCTGTCGACCCCACGGCACGGCCCTGCTTCACAGCCCAGTGGTGATAGACGAAGGGGATGAGTGACACGTCTGCCGCGTCGCGGAAACGTGAGCGGCGCACGGCCTCGAACTCGCTGGCGAACTCGCGCTCGAGCTCCTCGATGACAGAGCGGCTCAGGGCGTAGGGCACGTGTTCATGTTGCCTTGTGGGCAGGAAACCATGGCGAGCCAGCAGCAGGCGCGCACCGTTGACCCGGGCGCTCTGCCAGTCCTCCGCCACGTCCGCCTCGATCGACTGCATCCAGTAGATGACGCCACCCCGCGGGGCCAGATGCGCGACGGACCTCCCGTCGAAGGTAAAGAAGGCCGACGGGTCGGCGTCGTTCCAGATGAAGAAGTCGTCGTTCAGGTATAGGAAGTGCTCGGCCAGATCGGGGATGCGGTGAAGGAAGGTCTCGATGGCCTCCGAATTGAAGAGCGGCAGGTATGACCCGTCGATGACCTCACGGTGGTCGATCCAGCGGACGCGGTCCGACGACTGGAACCAGGCGGGCGGCCGGCAGTTGCTCAGGATGTGGACGCGTCGGATCCATGGCGCGAAGAGGTCGAGTGCGCGCAGTGAGTAGCGCAGCTCATCGGCTTGCGCGAAGCGATCCAGGTCCAGGGCCTCGATATCGCGGTACGCCGCGAGCTGCTCACGCCAGCCAGGGTCCGTGGCATCGACCCAGGTGTAGACCGCATCGATGGGAAAGGTGAAGCTGGCGTCCGTGACGGGCGGCTCGAGCGTTTCGCTCGGCGGGTGAGCGGCTCGGACGCGTGCCACGGGGGCGTGCTCGGAGAGGGCCACCAGCGATGGACCTCGCCCCTCCCGCCAGAGCCGGACGCGCACGTTCTCCACGAGCTTTCCGCCGGCATCGACCACGAAGACCCGGAAGTCCTCCTGTGCCCTGGCTAGCTGCAGGGCTCTGTTGCGGTCGCGCGACGTGATCCGGACGATGCGGCCGGGCAGACCCAGGTGGCAGGCTTTGTCGCTTGCGTCGCACGCGGCCAGGATGGCGGCCAGCGCCCCGGGGAGGCGCGACTGCGGGATGTCGTAGCCCAGCGGGTCGCCGGCGGAGTAGCGCGACGCTCCGATGTCCAGCGCCGCCAGGACGGAGGCGATGCGCGTCTCGTGCCCTACCGGCGGAAGGTCACCCGGAGCGGGCCACTCGATGCGAACGGGCCGCACCGCCGAAGTCAGCCGCCGGGCGAGCCGGGCGGCCCGCCTACGCAGTGGCCGGTCGCCAGCCGCAGGCGGTGCGGACGGCGTACGCGGAGTCCTGAGCGGGGGCGGACGTTCCGGCATCGAGATCCGTCAGCCCCGTGTCGAGGCGCGAGCCTCTCTTGCGGCGGCCGGCGCTTCGACCCGCTCCGGGGGTCCCGCCAACAAGCGAAGGTTCGACTGAACGAGCCCCGTCGCGATAGAACGGCGGCCACCCTCGCTACCTTGGCCGAGCCGCCCGGCGGGATGACGCAACCACATCGTGCCCTTGCCGGTCAGCCGCCGGAAGCCGACCACGCCGGCCAGGACGCTCATTCGCGCCAGGCGCCCCAGGGGGCCGCGACCCAGGCGCCAGGGGTCCCTGCCCTCGCGGGGCCATAGGACGAGTCGGGGGCTGCGCGCCCAGTGCCCGCCGCTCAGTACGATACCGTCAGCGGCCAGGTCGCCGGCCCATCCCTCCCAGCGTTTGACGAGGCCGATGCGGTCGGGACGCATGGTCACACGACCACGCGGTGGCTCACGGTCGGGATAGTCGTGCCGTTCCAGGATGTCATGGCAGATGGCCGCGGCGGCGCGCTGCTGCTCCGGGGTCAACTCGCGCCGCCAGACGGCCAGGCGCGAGGAGTCGGGCCGCTCCGCTGCCTTGGCCAGCCACCACTCGGAGCGATCCTGGATGGCCGCCGCCGCGCCGCTCTGCTCCAGCATGCGGGCATCGAAGGGCTCGCCCACGAAGTCGCACAGGCGCCGCAGCTCTGGCTCCGGATCCGCCACCAGGTCTTCGAAGCGGAGGGTCATGAGCCGTCGATCCCGCTCGATGATCGGTTCGGTCCGGGCGCTCAGCCTCGCACACTCGTAGAGGTTGACGATGAGCGACGAGCCGCCGAACGGCGCGCGCATCACGCTCAGCGCGACGTCCCGGGGATCGCGCACGATGCGTACCACCGGCGCCTCGGGGAAGGCGCTGCGCAGACGCGGCAGGAAGAGGATGTGACGGGGCGATTTCTCGGCCCAGCGCGGCTTGCCCGCCGCGAACGCATAGGTCGAGATGACCGACTCCAGCATGGCTCCCACCGACGGCTCTCGCTGCGCAAGGGCAGCGTGGACCTGCGCGCGGTCCAGCCCGTACAGCTCGTAGAAGGGCACTCCCCGGCGCTGATTGCTGGCGAGGTGCTCGACGGCACGATCCGGCCAGTGGGCGGGGTCCACGAGCTCCGAGGTGTCGCGCGGGAGACGCATGAAGAAGGCCGTCTCGGGTCCGCAGGCAAAGGCCGGGTGGGCACCCAGCATGGCTGTGAGCAGCGTCGTGCCGGACCTTGGCAGGCCGACGAGGAAGACCGGCTGAGCGTCCACGCCGAGCCGTCAGCCCGTCCCGGAACCGGCCGGGTGCACGGCGGCCGGGGCCGGTGCGCTCGGTGGCGTGACCACATCCAGACCCAGCAGCTGCGCCTTCGAGCGCTCGTAGGCCTCGAGGCGAGTGCGCCGCGCGGGCTCATCCCACGTCTTGCCCACCATCAGGAACCAGTAGAAGGAGCGGATGACGGCCACCAGCAGGCCGGCGTGCCCGTCCCGTCGACCGCCCCCGCGCACGTACTCGCGCCAGAAGCTTTTGGCGGCGCCACGGAACAGGCGCTTCGCGCTCATGGGGCGGCTCCGCCCGACGCGCTGACGCGCCTCCACGGAGGTGTAGCGGTTGGTCTTCTCCACCAGGTCTTCCAGGCTGTCATACGAGAAGTGCCACAGGGCGCCGTCCTCGGCCTCCGGCAGCAGGAGGCGCCGGGCACCAGGCTGCGGGACCAACCCAGCGTGGATGCGGTCGCTGATGGTCAAAGCATCCCGACGGAAGAAGCGCGGCTTCCGATTGGGCCACCATTGTCCGTACTGAAGCCACTTGCCCAGGATGATGTTCTTGCGCGGGACCATCACCACGTCAGCCCGGCCGCTCTCTGCGATGTCGCGCAGCAGCGAGCCGAGGGCCGGCGGCACGATCTCGTCGGCATCCAGGATCATCAGCCAGTCGCCTGTCGCACTGTCGACGGCGGCCGCTCGGGCGGGCTCCACGAAGCCGGTATGCGGGTGCGAAAGCACGGTGGCGCCGGCTGCTCGGGCGATCTCCGCCGTGCCGTCGTCGCTTTCCTGGTCCATGACGATCACTTCGTCGCACCAGGACACGAGCGAGGCCACGGAGTATCGGATATTGGCCGCTTCGTTGCGCGTGTTGATGATCCCGGAGATCTTGGCGGTCGCGCTCAGCATCGCGCGAAGTCTAGTCCGAAGGGTCGTTGGACCCGGCTTCTGAGTCGCGAACGGCCGCGGCATTGACGTGCGGGAAGGGCATGTCGGGCACGGCCTCTCCCAGGAACGGGCACAGGCGCTCCCACCCGTCGCCGGCCGTGATGCGCATCACCAGGAGAGCCTCAGGACGTTCGCGGAAGTGCTGCCGCACGGCCTGGTTGTGCCCCTCGTATCTGGCCAGGTAGGTGGCCTCGTTGCCCAGCGGCGCGCCGACACCGTAGATCCACTCCCGCATGGGCGTGGACTCTGCCCCGAAGTGGCGCACGACACTCCTGATCCACTCATCCGACGGTCGGACGGTCAGCACGAACCTGCTCCCCGGAAAGCGCTCGTCAAGGTCGCGATAGAGGATGGGCCAGGGATTGTCCTGAAAGGCATCGAAGCGCTCCGCGAGGCGAAAGGCCAGCGGCCGCGCGGAGCGTGCGATCGACGGGTCGCGGACTCCGTTCGGTCCGGTCACGCGATAGCCCAGCGAGCGCAGAGCGGTCGCCAGCGATGTGGTGGCGGTCTTGTGGAAGCCGATCCCGAAGACCTTCCGGCGTGGCGTCAAGGGGGCTGGTCACTTCCTGGGTACGGCGGCCGGACTGGGCAGCGTGCACTGCTAGCATTGGCAGGGTGACCGAGTGTAAGACGCCGGGGACGGGCAGGCGCCGGCGCACGAGCCTCGGCCAGAAGCTCCGCCGAGCCATCAGCGACCCGCGCAGCGTGGGCCGTGCCATCTACCGCCGGGCCGGCATCCGGCGGCTGGCGCTGCGAACGCGGGGTCGGTGGCGGTCGTGGTATCCGCGCCGGAGGCCGCGCGTCGCCTCGTTGATGGGTCGTCTCCGACGCGAACGAGTGGTGCATGTCCTCCACATCCGCAAGACGGGTGGCACCGCGTTGAAGGACGCGCTGGCGGCATGTCCCAAGCCGAGTGGTGTGCGCATCGTCTTTCACGGTCACTTCGTCCGGCTGGCCGACATCCCGCCACGCGATGAGGTCGTCTTCTTCGTGCGTGACCCCATCACGCGCTTCGTGTCGGGCTTCAACGGCCGCCTCCGCGAGGGCCGTCCGCGTTACGACGTGCCGCTCTCCGCGTCGGAGCGAAAGGCGCTCACCCGCTTCCCCACCCCCGACGATCTGGCGCTGGGGCTCTACGCGGACGACCCGTCCACGCGCCACCAGGCTCATGAAGCCATGCGCGAGCTCCGCAACGTGGGCACGCGTCTGGCCGATTGGCTGGGCGACGTCGAGGAGCTCATGGCACGTCGCGACACCATCCTGATGGCCGGCTGGACGGATACGCTGTCCGAGGACTTCCAGCGGCTCAAGGCGCTCCTGGGCCTCTCCCCGGAGTGCCGGCTGCCGACCGGTGAATCGGCCCATCGGGCACCCGAGACGCAGCCGCGCACCCTCTCGGACAACGCCGTGGCCAACCTCCGTCGCTGGTTCGCTGAGGACGAGCCGCTGCTGGCAGCCTGCCGCGAGCTCGCCGGGCGAACACATCAGCCCATCGCGAACTGACGGATCCGGGACACACCGATGGACAAGACGATCAGCGCTCGGTGGCAGTCGGGTTCGCTCTTCCAAGGCGTGTCGGATGGCGACGGCGGTCGAGTGGAGCTGGCCGGCGAGGAAGGGATGACGGGCTATCGGCCCACCACCCTGCTGCTCACGGCGCTGGCCGCCTGCGCTGGCATGGACGTGATAGCCATCTGCCGCAAGAAGCGGCAAGAGGTCGAGCGCTACGAAGTGGTGGTCTCAGGAGCGCAGCGGCCCGATCCACCACGCACGTTCTCGCGCATCGTGGTCGATCATCGCTTCGAGGGAGGCTCGGTGGACCCGGGAGCGGTGCGTCGTGCCATCGAGCTCTCGGCCACGCAGTACTGCCCCGTTTCCGCTCACCTCTCGCAGGGCAACGTGACCATCAGCCACCGCTACACGATCTCGAGCGCGGCGGGCGAGGACGCCGCGGAGGTGGTCGTGACCGGCCCGGAGGGAGCTGGCCTGCGGCCGGCGCAGCGCGCGCCGGGACGCTCCTAGCGACCGCTGGGCAGCGAGCGCTCCGCCTGTCCCACGTACCGCACGTCGGGACGGATCAAGCGGTTAGCTGAAGCCTGCTCGATGGCGTGAGCGGTCCAACCAGCGTTGCGTGCCAGAGCGAACGTGGCGGGAAAGAGCGCCGGCGGTAGACCGACACCCTGCAACACAGCCGCCGTGTAGTACTCGACGTTGGTCTGCAGCGGACGGTCGGGATGTCGCTCGGCCAGGATGCGCAGCGCGATGTCCTCCACGGCCACCGCCAGCTTCAGCCAGTCGGCGGTGCTCGCCATCCCCTCGGCCACGGTGCGCAGCGCCGCCGCTCTGGGATCGTAGGCGCGATAGACGCGGTGCCCGAAGCCCATCAGCCGCTCACCGCGCTGGAGCGCGTCGCGGATCCAGCCCTCGGCCCGCTCCGGAGAGCCGATCTCGTGCAGCTGGCTCACCACCTCAGACGGGGCGCCGCCGTGCAGCGGCCCCTTGAGCGCTCCGATGGCACCGCACACGGCGCTGACAAGGTCGGCTTGCGTGGAGGTGATGACGCGTGCCGTGAAGGTCGAGGCGTTGAAGCCGTGCTCGGCGGCCACGATGAAGTAGGCATCCAGCGCCTTGGCGGAAGCATCGTCCGGCAGCTCACCGTTGAGCTGGTAGAGGAAACCCGCTGCGAGCTCCAGCTCAGCATCGGGTTCGACCACCTCGAGGCCCTGCTGAAGCCGCGCGAAGGCCGCCAGCGCAGAGGGCGCCAAAGCCGTCATGACTCGTGCCTGCTCTGGCGTCGGCGGCCAACTCAGACGCTCCGCCGCGCCGTGGGCCGAGATGGCGCTGCGTAGCGCGTCCATGGCATTGGTGCCGTCGGGCAGGCTGCGCAGGGCGGACAGCACAGGCCCGGAGAGCGGCGCGCACGCCAGCTGAGCCGTCTCCGGCCACTCTCCCGTCCAGAGGAGCTCGGCGACCTTGGCGTACGTGCCCTGCTGCACCAATTCGCCGATGGGAAAGCCACGATAGGTCAGCCGGCCATTCTCACCGTCGACCCGGGCGATGGACGTTTCGCCCGCCAGGACCTTCTCCAGGCCCGGCGAATACGGCCTCGCGTCGGTGGCTACGTCCATCACGTCAGAGTCTAGTCGGAAGCGTTGTCGGACGGCTGCCCTGCCGTACTCGACGCGGAGACCTCGGCCTGCGCATGGCGACCGGCACCGCGTGACTCCAAGTGTGCTCCGGCTGCCAGCATCTCCTCCACCGCTCGGTCGCCGTCCCCGACCTCGAGGTCGACCGCACGGATGGCGTCCTCCAGCACCGTCGTCGGGTAGCCGTGCCCGCGCGCGTCAAGCACCGTGGCCTTGACGCAGTAGTCGGTGGCCAGACCGCAGATCACCACTCGGGTCACCGCCGACTCGGCCAGGAGGGACGCCAGCTCCGTGGGCCGCGTCTCTCCGGTCACGGGGTCGCGCATGGAGAAGGCGGAGTAGCCATCCTCTCCGTTGCTCCCCTTGCGCACGACCGGTCCATCGACCGACAAGTCCGGATGCAGCTCGGCGCCCCAGCTGTCCCGGACGCAATGCACCGGCCAGACGCCGCCGTCCTTCTGGAAGTGCGGCGTGATCTCGGGATGCCAGTCCTGGCTGTAGAAGACGGGCGCGCCGGCATCCCTGGCACGAGCGGACTCGGCATCGATGAGCGGCACCACCTGCTCGCCGCCGCGCACGTAAAGGCTGCCCGCAGGGTCGGCGAAGTCGTTCTGGACATCGACCACGAGGAGCGCGGTGTGAGCGTCGTAGACGGGCATGAGCTGACTCTAGCGCGAGGCGCGCTGCCGCCTTGCAACCGACCACACGATCAGCGTGTTCTAGCATGCACAAGCCGCCGTCGAGCTGCCTCCGTCACAGGCCCGCTCGCCATCCCGCCCGGAGTCATCGTTGTCACGTCCCGTTCCACCGTCCCGCCCCGCCCCGCCGGATCGCCCTTCCCGGATCTCCCTCCCGCACGGCGACGCCCTCGCCCTGTGGCTCGTCTTCGGGGCGTTGTCGGCTGCCTGGGGCAGCTCCTTCCTGTTCATCAAGATCGGCCTCGACGAAGGCCTGCCGCCGCTGACCCTGGTGACCTTCCGGCTGCTCATCGCGGTGACGTTCCTGTCCGTCGTGCTGCGCGTCACGGGGGGACGGCTACCTCGTCAGCGCGGCACCATCTACCGACTCGCCGCGCTGGGTCTGATCAACGTGGCCATCCCCTTCGGGCTCATCACCTGGGGCGAGCTGTGGATCCCCTCGGCACTGGCCAGCATCCTCAATGGCCTCGTACCGCTCTTCACCATCGTGCTGGCGGCTCTGCTGCTGCGCGACGAGCCGATCACCTCCAATCGACTGGCCGGCCTGGCCATCGGCTTCGTGGGCGCCATCCTGCTCCTCTCCCCGCAGATGGCGGCGGCCGACCCGGCGGTCGACTCGTCGATGATGCTGCTCGGTGAGCTGGCCGTGGTGGTGGCCTCGCTGTCGTACGCCTTTTCTGTCGTCTACATCCGCCGCTCCATCAGCGGCAAGCCGCTGGTCGAGGATCCGATCCGAGGTCCGCGGCCCCTCACACCGGTGGAGACGGCCTTGCCGCAGTGCATCTCCGCGCTGGTCATCATCGGTGGACTGGCGCTCGTCTTCGAGCGACCGGGTGGCGTCTTCATCGTTCCGCCGACGCTGCCCGCCTGGTTCGCGGTGGGCTGGCTGGGGATCGTCGGGTCGGGCATCGCCTACCTGCTCTTCTTTCGCCTCATCAGCGCCTGGGGTGCCACGCGCACCACGCTCGTCACGTACGTCATGCCCGTGGTCGGCATCGCCCTGGGTGTCCTGGTCCTGGGCGAGCGACTGGACCTGGCCGAGGTGATCGGCGCCATCCTGGTCATCGGCGGCCTCGTGCTGGCCAACAGCTCCTTCGGACAGCGCCGGCTGTACGGCCGCGGCGGCCAGCCGGCCCGCTGAGGTCCCTCCGAGGTGTGCGCCACAATGCCCTGAGCGCTTGATGCATCGCCCCAAGGAGAACGACTCGATGGCTCTCACGCTCGGATACAAGGCCTCGGCGGAGCAGTTCGCCCCGCGACAGCTCCTCGACTTCGGAGTGGAGGCCGAGCGCCAGGGCTTCGACTCGGTGGTGGTCTCGGACCACTTCCAGCCGTGGCGCCACACGGACGGCCACGCGCCCTTCAGCTTCGCCTGGCTCGCTGCGCTCGGTGAGCGCACCAGCAGGGTCATCCTGGGCACCAGCGTGGTGACTCCCACGTTTCGCTACCACCCGGCCATCGTGGCCCAGGCCATGGCCACCATCAGCAGCCTCAATCCAGGCCGGGTGATGCTCGGCGTGGGCACCGGCGAGTCCCTCAACGAGGTGCCCGTCCTGGACATCGAATGGCCCGAGTCGCCCGAGCGCTTCGCCCGCCTGAAGGAGGCTATCGAACTCATCGAGCGGCTCTGGCGCGAGGACTTCGTGACCCATCGGGGGCAGTACTTCAAGACCCGGGCAGCGACCATCTACGACCGCCCCGAGGAGCCCGTCAAGCT
>JBBJNS010000006.1:0-36500 GCA_037720745.1 Candidatus Limnocylindrales bacterium | reverse complement strand
GAGGGCGGCAACAAGGGTGGCCGGGTGATCTTCGAGGGGACTCCGATGCAGCTGCTCGAGGCGAGTGGCTCCCTGACCAGCCGCTATCTGCGACCGCGCGAACCGGCGGCCGCCTAGGGCCCGAAGCGAAAACGACAGCGCGGCCCGGCTGAGTCGCCAGCATACGTCGGGACCCTCGATCGCGGATGCTCTCACTATGCTTACCCGTGATGGACCATCAGGGACGCCCCATGAGGAGAGCCACGGCTGAGCTGAGCGCAGGCGAGACCAACGCCATCCGCGAGCTGCTCTTCGCCGCCTTCGGGCCCGACGAGGAAGAGGGATTCACCGAGGACGATTGGGAGCACTCCATCGGCGGTGTGCACTTTCTCCTGGAACTTGACGGGAGGGTGGCGGCGCATGCCTCCGTGGTGAAGCGAGAGCTGCACGTGGGTGGCCGGCCGCTGCGAACGGGCTACGTGGAGGCAGTGGCCACGGCCGAGTCTCGGCAGGGAACAGGGCTTGGCACCTTGGTGATGCGCGATGTCGGCGCGTACATCCGCGACACGTTCGAGTTGGGGGCGCTGGGCACCGGGAGCCACCACTTCTACGAGCGACTCGGCTGGCAGACCTGGCGCGGCCCGTCGTCCGTTCGGGTCGCGTCGGGCGCGC
The DNA here is from genome assembly GCA_037720745.1 of Candidatus Limnocylindrales bacterium. GTDB lineage: Bacteria > Chloroflexota > Limnocylindria > Limnocylindrales > CSP1-4 > Palsa-1032. Next base: position 35,849 of record JBBJNS010000006.1, on the reverse strand, counting down.
GTCGGACCCCGGACGACGACGGGTACATCATGGTCCTGGCGACGCCCTCGTCGCCCGGCCTGGACCTAAGTGCGTCGATCAGCTGCGAGTGGCGACCGGGTGACGTCTGGTGACGGGTCAGCACGCTGGGAAGGCCGACCGGCCGAGCGGTCGACCGGCCTTGGAGCCGTTCGGCTGGAACCTTCCGCGCTACGCGTCTGGCATCGCCCTCCTCCGATGCCAGAGCCATGTCGCGCCACCCAGGGCGGCTGCGGCCAGGAGGATGCCGAGCTGGGCGCCGCGCCTACGGTGGGGACGAGCTGGGACGGCGGCCGCGTGGCCGCAGCGGCCCTCCATGGTGATCTCGAGAAGCGCCGGCTTTTGCAGCATGAAGAGCAGCTCCTAAGGCTCCGCCGCGTTCTCGGTCCACAGCGAGCATGACGCCGTAGTGCCAGGCCTGAGGGACCTGATCCACAAGGCGAGCATTCTTGGTGTCGGTCTCTGCACGGCCGCGACGGTGCGGCGTCACCCGGTGCTCCGAACCTCGACGGGCGACCTGCCAAGATGCCGAACATGGAACTTCAGGTGCGGCGGATCGGACCCAGCGACGCGTCGTTGCTGCGCGATCTCCGGTTGCGCAGCCTCTCCGACGCTCCGGAGGCGTTCGGGCAGCCGCTGGATGATGCCGTCGCCCGTCCGGAGGCGGAGTGGACCGCTCAGGCACGGGCCGCCAGCGAGGGCGATCGACGAGCGTGTTTCATCGCGGAGGCCACCAAGCCAGCCGAGCCGACCCGAGCCTCCGACCCAGTGGGCATCGTGCTCGTTCGCCGGCGACCGCCCGATGTCGCGCTGGTCTTCTCCATGTGGGTCGATCCCCGGGCTCGCCGAGCCGGCGTGGGGCGGGCACTCATCGACGCCGCCAGCGAATGGGCCGCCGCCTGGGGTGCCCAACAGGTCGTGCTGTGGGTCGTGGCCAGCAACGCTGCGGCCTTCGGGTTCTATCAACGCCTCGGTTTCACCTGGCTGGAGTCGGGGCCGGACGCCGATTCCGGACGAGCCTACGGTGCGCTGGCCATGACTCGGCCGATCGCCGATGGGCGGGTCAGGACGCCCTGACCTCAGGCTCCTCAGGCTCCTCGGGTTCGTCGGCCTCCTCGGGCTCCTCGGGCTCCTCGCGCTCTGCGCTTTCCTCAGGCTCCTCGGGCTCCTCGCGCTCTGCGCGCTGCTCGGGCAGCCCGGGGTTCGCGGGCGCCACCGCACTGGCGCCGCCGTCCTCTTCCTCGCTGCGTTCCTCTGGCCTGGTGACCGCCGGCTGATCGACCGAGACCCACTCCGGATCCAGCAGCATGTGGAGCACCGTCGGCTGCCCGGACGCCAATGCCTCCCTGATCGCGTCGGAGACCTGGTCGTCGCGGTCGACACTGATGCCGTGCGCGCCCATCGACCTGGCCGCGGCCGCGAAGTCGATGGGTCCGAGCTCCGTACCGGCAGGCGGCCGGCCCTCGCGGTCCTGGTGCATGCGGATGGTGCCGTAGCGCCGGTTGTCGAAGACGAGCGCGATCGGGGCGGCGCCCTGGCGGACCGCCGTCTCCAGCTCGTTCATGCTCATGGCGAAGCCGCCGTCGCCGCACATCGCCACGACCTGACGACGCGGGTGGACGAGTGCCGCTGCGATGGCCGCGGGTAGGCCGTACCCCATGGCGCCCGCGGTGGGCGCCAGGAACGTGCCGGGCCGTCGGAAGCGATAGCCGCGATGAACCCACCCGCCGAAGTTGCCGGCATCGACCGTGATGATCGCTTCGGCGCTGAGCTGCCGGCGCAGCTCCGTCACGACTCGTCCGGGATGTACCCCCGGGCCGTCCCAGTGGCCACCGTCGACGGTGCTGGCGGCGAGGTAATCCTCTCGATCGGCGGCGGCGGCGTTGAGTCGGGCCTGTCGGGTCTCGGCGTGGATGGCGCCTGCCCGCAGCAGCGAGAGTGCCTCGTCCACGAAGCGGCCGATGTCGGCCGCGACGGCGATGGTCGGAGCCGAGAGGCCGTGCCCATCCTCCCGCGGCTCCAGGTCTACCTGTGCCCACTTCGTTGACGGCCCCGGGACCTTGTATCCGAAGGTCGTGATCTCGTTGAGCCGGCTGCCCAGGACGAGGATCGCGTCCGCCTCTGCCAGTCTGGTCCTGACCGTGGGTGCAGACGAGTATCCGGCCATGCCCAGGTAGAGGGGGTGGCCGTGCGGCACCACGTCGGGCCGGCGCCAAGCAGCGATGACCGGCACGCCCAGCGCCTCTGCCAGGCGCAGCACGCGGCGACTGGCGTTGGCACGCATCACGCCCGCCCCGGCAAGGATCACGCCCCGTCGAGAGGCGGCCATCAAGCGGAGGACGGCGCGGACCGCGACATCGTCGGGTGCCGGCGGACGCGGCGCACCGGTGACGGCAGGACTCGCGGACGAGGACTGAGCGGCGCCCGCTCCACTGCCCGCAGCCCGCAGGTCGAGCAGGTCCTCCGGCAGCGAGATGAGGACCGGACCTGGTCGACCTGACTGGGCCCTCTGCAGCGCCTCGGTCAGGGCGGCTTCCAGGCGTCGAGGCTCATCGACCTCCACGGCCCACTTGGCCAGGCGCCCCACCGACCCCACCAGGTCCGCCTCCTGGAACGCGTCACGGCCCCGGAAGCGGCGCGGGACCTGGCCGACGAGAGCGATCATGGGCACCGAATCAGCGCGAGCGGCGTGGATGCCGATGGCCAGGTTCGCGGCACCCACGGCGCGCGTGGCGATGCAGAGCTGAGGCTTGCCCGTCAGCTGCGTGGCGGCCGTGGCCATGAACGCAGCGCCACCTTCGTGACGCGTCGCGACGACCTCGATGCCGGCCGCCACAAGCCCGTCAAGGAGCCCCAGGAACGACTCTCCCGGCACGGTGAACGCGTAGCGGGACCCGGCCGCCGCAAGCCGGTCGGCCACGGCGCGGCCCACGGTGCGCGGTGCTGAGGAAGGCGCTGGAATCGACTCGGGCGCCGGCCGTGCATCGGCAGCCGGTTGCGCCTGCGGCTCGCGTACTGGGATCGACTCGGGAGCCGGCTCCGCGGCGGTAGCCGGCGGCGCCTGCGGTTCGGGCGTGCCCGTCGGCTCGATGGGCTCCTCTGCGCTGCTCACGAGCCGATGGGGAACTGGAACATCATCGTGGTGAACGCCACCAGGACGAGGAGCGTGATGACGATGATCACGATCCGGCCTAGGCGGCTCTGCTGCATCATGGCCGGCGAGGCCTCCTAGCGGTAGTTCTCGAACTGGAGGGCGACCGGCAGGGCCTCGGACTCCTCACGCAGCCGGCCGATGACCTTCTGAAGCTCATCACGACTCTTGCTGCTTACGCGCACGGCGTCCCCTTGGATCTGCGACTTCGCCTTGGGGAAGTCGTCACGGATCATCTTGCTTATCTTCTTGGCCACGTCTTCCGGCAGGCCACGCCGCAACCCGACCTTCTGGCGCACGGTGCTGCCGCCGGCCGGCTCGATGGTGCCCCAGTCGAAGATCTTCAGCGACAGGCTGCGCCGGATGGCCTTGCCCTCGATGAGATCCTGGATGGACTTTGCCCGGAGCTCGGAATCGGCACGGATGACGATCTCGTCCTTGCCCAGCTCGATGTCCGCCGTTGCGCCCTTGAAGTCGTAGCGCGTACCGATCTCGCGCCGCGCCTGATCCAGGGCATTCATCAGCTCCTGGCGATCGAAGTCGCTCACGACATCGAAGGAGATGTCACCCGCCACGTTGAGGCCTCCCTGTCGCCGTGTAGGTGCTGTCCTGGCCAACCACCTTGGACACGGGCCACTCCCGCAGCCGCTCTACAAGGCCGGCCCCGTCGAGCTCGAAGGTGGCGAAGCCGCGCAGGCGCACCCGTTCGCCGTTGGTCGCGTCGGTGTACGCGGCATGCCAGGCCGCCAGCACGGTCCTGCCAGCGACCCAGATGCGCTCCGCATCGAACTCCACGTTTACCTCGTTGGTCGCGATGTCGTTCCACATAGCACGGATGGCGTTACTGCCCTGGTGGGGCTCGCGGAACGGGTCGTCGCGGTGCTCAGCGTCCGCCGCATAGAGCTCCATGGCCGCGTCAACGTCACGGGCTTCCCACGCTCGCTTGTAGCGCTCGAGGATGTCCTGGCCATCTCCGTGCATCAGTGGTTCCATCGGCGCAGAGTCTAGCGGGCCGTGCCCGATGGCTCTCCCAGGATGGATACCAGGCGTTCCGCGATGACGAACGACCGACCACCACCCATGACCAGCACGACATCGCCTTCCTGTACGCGCTCGGCGAGGTGATCCGCCGTCTGCTCGACCGATCCAGGCGCCGCGGCCGGCAGGCCGCCATGGGCGGAGATGGCGCGGGCGAGGGCTGCGGCGCTGGTGATGGTCGTATCGGGGTCACGACCAGCCCAGATATCCGCGATGACGGCGCGATCGGCCGTCGCCAGGACCGCTGCGAAGGCATCGAACAGCTCCGCCGTCCGGTGGAACGTGAGCGGCTCATACACGGCCCAGACGCGCCGCTCCGGGTAGCGCTCTCGGACCGCGGCGAGAGTGGCGGCGATGGCCGTCGGATGGTGGCCGTAGTCGTCCAACACCGTCACGCCACGCGGCACTCCCTTCAGCTCCAACCGGCGCCCGACGCCCGGGAAGGAAGTCACGCCCTCGGCGATGGCCGGCGCGGGCACGCCCAGCGACCACGCGGCAGCGGCGACACACAGTGCATTGGCCGCGTTATGGCGACCGTCGAGGCGGAGTGGCACCGGGCCGGGCCAGCCCGCCATGCCTTCGATGTCCAGTGTCGTCGCGTTCATGCCGCTCTCCGTGCGGCCCGTCCGCCCGATGATCGCTGTCTCCGCCGGCACTGATCCCCTGCCGTCTGCGAGTGCGACGCGGACGAGCACCGAGGCCGGCAACGCGCTTCCCAGCTTCCCCGCAAGGCGCGCCACACCACTGTCGCCCACGTTGGCCACGACGACGTGCCTCGCCCCTTCCCCCTCCGTGAGTGGCCGCTCGGCGGCGGCACGGTCGGCGGCGCGCAGCCACGCCTCGAAGGCGTCCAGCACGGCCGCCTCGTCGGCGAAGACGTCGGGATGATCCCACTCGGCGTTGAGCAGGACGCTCAGTGCGGGGCGGTACGGATCGAAGTTGCCGGCGTACTCGTCGGCCTCCACCACGAACGTGTCACCCCTCCCCCAGCGAGCAGTGCCGGGAGCGCCGCCGGTCAGCGCCGCGGGCAACAGCGCGCCAACGAAGGCAGAGGGGTCGCGCCCGGCGTGGACCAGGACATGCAGCAGCCAACCCGCGGAGGTCGACTTGCCATGCGTGCCCGCCACCGCGGCGAGCCGCTGTCCACGGGTCTGCGCCGCGTCGGCCACGACCTGTTGCCAGGCCTCCAGCGGCACACCCAGCCGTCGGGCGGCCAGGAGCTCCGGGTGATGGGGGTCGATGGAAGTCAAAGCCTTGGTAACGGCCAGCCGGTCGATCACGAGCCCCTCTTCGCTCGAACCAGCCGACAAGTGGTCGGCGGAGTGCTGCCAAGCTACGGGGATGTCCTCAGCGGTCAGGGCGGCGCTGTAGGGCGAGGCGCCTCCTGCGTCGCAACCGGAGACGGCGGCGCCGGCGCGGTGCGCAAGGAGCGCCGCGGCAGAGGCACCAGCTCCCGCCGCACCCACGATATGGATCCTCTCCCCTGCCTCGATCGATCGCGGCGCACGAGCTGCTGCCAGGCCGGCCCCGACGTCCGCGACGGTGCGCGTCACCGGACGCCGGCGAGCCGCTCCAGAAGGAGCTCCAGTGCAGCCTGCACGCTGGCCCGCTTGTTCTCAGCTCGGTCCCCGCTCCACAGGAAGCGACGTACGTCGTGACCCTCGGCGTGCGCCACGGCCACGTACGTCAAACCCACGGGCTTGTGGGCGGACCCCCCCGCTGGCCCAGCGATGCCCGTCACGGCGATGGCGAGGTCCGTGCCGAACGCCTCCCGCGCGCCGTCGGACATGGCCACCGCCGTCTGCGCAGAGACGGCACCATGCGCCCCAAGGGTGGTATCGCTGACATGCAGGACGCTGCGCTTGAGCTCGTCGCTGTAGCAGATGACACCGCCCACGTAGTAGCCGCTGGATCCGGCGATCTCCGTCAGCACGTGCCCGATGAGTCCGCCCGTGCAGCTCTCAGCGGTGGAGAGGAAAACGCCAGCCTCGAGGCAAGCGGCGTGGACGCGCTGGGCCAGTCCCGCCAGGACATCGTGCTCGGTCACAGGCTGCGACGCGGTGGCTCCCCGACTTCGAACAGCCAGTTCTCTACCTCGCCGAGGCCTCCCAAGACACCCAACTCCTCGCCGTCGACAGTGAAATGGGTGGCGCCTGCGCTGCCGGTCCGGACCAGTACCGTCTCCTCACCCGTGAACGTCAGGGTCTGGCCCTGGCGAAGGATCCGGGCCACGGTCGGCTCGCCGTCCACCCAGGCCTGGATGTAGGCCTTGCCGCCCACCGCCTCGACGACGACCTCCACGCCCTCCAGGGCGATCTCTATGGTCCGCGTCTCGACCGTGTCTGTTCGTCCGGACGCGGATGAGGTCACGGTGATCGACCAGGCACCAGCCGAGAGCGGCAGCTCCGCGCTGAAGCTTCCGTCCGTGACGCTGACCTCGAGCGGTTCCGGAGCTGCTCCTTCGGCTGGCTGGGGCGACCCGTCGGGACTCGCGGACGGCTCCGGCGCGGAGCTGGGCGGCGGCGAGGCCGGTGTTCCTTCGCTCGTATCCTGCTGCTCGGCGGCGATCACAACGCTGGTGCCGGACGTGGTGCCCGAGACGGACACCACGGCCTCTGAAAGGGAGGCTCCCTCAGCGGGTGCCGCCACCGTGAGGGTCGTGGCGGGCAACGCCTGTGTCGGCGCGGCGGCAGAGGCCGTGGGCACGGGCACGGGCACGGTCACGATGACGTTCACCGTTTCCGAGGCGCGGTCAGTGCCCGGGTCGGCGGCCGTGATGCCGAAGTCGTTGCGCCCCTTGGTGAGGGGCACGGTCATGGACCACGTTCCCTCCGGACCAGCGTCCGTGGTGGCATGAAAGTCGGAGGGGCCGGTGATGGTCACCGTGGCGCTCGCGGCGGTGGTGCCTGCCAGCACGGTAGAGACCGCATCCGGTTCCAGCGTTCGGACGAGGGATCCGTCGACGGTCACCTCGGCCGACTGGGAGAAGCGCATGACCTGCATGGCTACGTAACCCAGGAAGGCGATGACCAGCACTGAGAGAAGGGCCGAGACGATGATGCCTGGCGTGAAGGTCGGGCCGCGCCGCGGAGCGGCTAGCGGGCGGGGTGGTGCGACCGTGACCGCCTCGGTGCGCCGCATGGTGACCGTCTCTGAGCGCCAGCGCGCCAGCGTCTCGTCGGGATCGAGGCCCAGGTAGACCGCGTAGTTGCGCAGGAAGCCCTTGATGTAGACGGCACTGGGAAGGGCGGCGTAGTCGCCTGACTCGAGTGCGTCGAGGTGCCTGGCGCGGATCTTCGTGTCGCGTTCCACGCGGTAGAGGTCGACGCCCTTTCGCTCGCGCGCGACGCGCAACATCTCACCGAGCGCAGGTGCGGGCGTGGCATCGAATGGCGCGACTCGGTCTCGACCGATCCGTCGCCCGCCGACCCGGAGCTGGTGACGTGCGGTCATCGGTCGGAGGTGCCTCAGCGGTAGTCGGCGCCGACCCGCGGCTGGGCCGGTCGCTGTGCACAGGATACGCGCTTCGGGACGAGTGCTGCCTGGCCGAAAGTACGGTGCCTAGCGGCAACGCGACGCTAGCAGCCGATCCGGCTCGGGCGCTCAGAGATCATCGACGTCTTCCGGGCCGCGGATCCAATTGTCGGGCCCGTAGACCTGACGTGGCACGGCCGGATTGCGTGGATCCTGCGGACCGACGATGCCGAAGCGCTCCAACTCCTCCATCAGACGGCTGGCGCGGTTGAAGCCCACTTTCAGCTTCGTTTGCATCATCGAGGTGCTGGCCCTGCCCGTCTGCATCACCAGCTCCGCGGCGCGCGCCGTCAGTTCGTCCTCCGCCATCTTGACCAGCCAGGAGAACTGACCGCCGCCGCTGTCTTCCTCGTCGGCTGCCGCCAGCAGCTCCGGGTCGTACATCGGTTCTGGCGCCTGCTCGCGCCAGTGCTCGGTCACAGCGCGCACCTCGTCGTCCGAGACGAACACGCCCTGCAGGCGCACTGGCCGGGGCAGGTCGGCCGGCTGATAGAGCATGTCACCGCGACCGATGAGGTCTTCCGCACCAGGCTGGTCGAGGACCGTGCGTGAATCTACGTTGGAGGACATGGCGAAAGCGATGCGGCTGGGCACGTTCGCCTTGATCAACCCGGTGACCACGTTGACACTGGGCCGTTGCGTGGCCAGCACCAGATGGATGCCCACGGCACGCGCCTTCTGGGCGATCTTGACGACCGGATCCTCCACCTTGCGACCCTCACGCATGATGAGGTCGGCCAGCTCGTCGATGACCACCACGATATAGGGCAGCCGCTCCGCCTTCGAGACCCGCGTGGAGGCGTTGTAGGCCGTGATGTTGCGTTCGCCGCGGGCCGCCAGGGACTTGTAGCGCTCCTCCATCTGGTGGACCGCCCAGTTGAGCGCTGCCCGGGCGTGCGCGGCCTCCACGATGACGCTCGTCTTGAGATGTGGCAGGGCGTCATAGGGCGCCAGCTCCACGCGCTTGAGGTCGATCAGCACGAACTGGACCTCGTCGGGCCGGGCACGCATCAGGATGCTGGTGATGAGAGCGTTGACACAGACGCTCTTGCCGGAACCCGTGGCACCGGCGATGAGCAAGTGGGGCATCTTCGCCAGATCGACTGCATAGGCCTTGCCCGAGACGTCGCGGCCCAGCGCGAAGGTGAGCTTGCCCGTCGCCTCGGCCATGCCCGAGTCCTCGTACAGGCTCTTGAACGAGACGATCTCGGAGGAGTGGTTGGGGATCTCGATGCCCACCACGTCACGGCCGGGGATGGGCGCTTCGATGCGGATGCTGCGCGCTGCGAGCGCCATGGCTAGGTCATCAGCCAGTCCCTCGATGCGAGACAGCTTGACGCGCACATCCGGCTTGACCTCGTACTGCGTGACCACCGGGCCGGTGTTGACGCTGACGACCTGGGCCGGGATCTGGAAGCTGCGCAGCTTCTCCTCGATGATGCGGATGTTGCGATCGTGGTCGAGTCGCTCCCCGGTCTTCCGCGGAACGATGGCGTCCAGCGAGTCGACCGCCGGAAGGTCCCAGGGCCGGTCATGCAGCGGCGTGGGAGCATCCTCGTCGGACGCATCCGTATCGCTCAGAGCGGTCGCCGCACCCCGGGATCCTCCCGACAGAGCAGCCGCGCCGCCGGTGGCACGGGACCCCGCGCCTGCTCCGGTCCCTGATGCCGGCGCTCCGATGCTCGCCGACCAGACCGTCTGGCTCATGGGTGCCGGACTGGAGATGGGGGTCGGCGACTCTTGGCGCTCATCCTTCTGGTCGTCCCCGCGGTCCGCGGGCCTCGTATCACGTCCGGTCCGCCCGCGACCGCCAGCAAAGGCCCGCTCACCGCGCCCGCCACGGTCATCGACGGCATCGGCTGGCGTGGCCACCGCCGGTCGCCCACCGCGTGCGTCGGCCGCCCACCGCGATGGCGCAGGGATCGCACCGTAGATGACACGGCCGCCGACGGCCACGGGCCGGAACAGGGCGCGCAGCGTCAGGTCGAACATGAGCAAGGTGCCGCCGATGAGCACGCCGATGAGCACGACCGCGGCCCCTGGCGGACTGACCAGCTCGGATAGCGTGCCGCTCAGTGCCTGCCCGACGAGGCCGCCACCCTGCGAGAGCGATGCCTGGTCCCCTCCCCCGCCGCGCAGCAGGTGGATGAGGCCCTCGCCACCCAGGAACACCAGCAATCCCCCGATGACGATGACGCCCCAGCCATTGCCCATCGTCGGGGCACGCTCCACGAAGACGCCCGCCAGGATGAGCAGTACGGCGAGCAGCCAGGCCCCCTGGCCGAAGGCCGGCCGCAGGAACACGTCGACGTAGCGATTGAGCAGCCCTGCGTCGGGCAGGACCAGGGCCACGATGGTCACGGCGCCCAACACTAGCAGCAGCACGCCGATGAGCGAGCGCGCCGTCTGGGGTCCGATGCGCGGCCCGGATGGCCTGCTCGAGCGCGAAGCCGGCTTGCGCCGAGGGGCACGGCCGGACGTCGCGCGAGAGGCGGCCGGCGTGCGCCGCGCCTTGGCCATGCTCAGACCTCGACCACGACGGGAAAGACCATGGGGCGACGCTTCGTCTGCTGGTAGAGATACTGCGAAAGCCCGTCCTTGATCTGCGCTTTGAGCAGCGTGATCTCGCTGATGTGGTCACCGGGGTTCTCGATGGAGCGTGTGATGCGCTCAATGGCACCCTCCAGCATGCGCGGTTCGACGTCGGCCACGAAGCCGCGCGTCACGATCTCCGGACGACCCACCAGGTTGCCGGTCTGCTTGTCGACCGTGATGACGACCAGGAACATGCCGTCGTTGGCGAGCGCCCGCCGATCGCGCAACACGATGTCGCCCACCTCGCCCACCGAGAGCCCATCCACGAAGACGTAGCCGGCCTCCACCCGCACTCCGCGCCGAGCCGAGCCATCCGGCAGGAACTCGATCGATTGACCGTTCTCGATGATGAAGATGTTCTCCGGACTGACGCCCACCTCCGCGGCGAGGCGCCCGTGCTGGACGAGCATCCGAAATTCACCATGGATGGGGATGAAGTTCTTGGGCCTCGTCAGAGCCAGCATCAGCTTGAGCTCTTCCTGGCTGGCGTGGCCCGAGACATGGGCGCGCTTGATGGTGTGGTAGTAGACGTTGGCGCCGACCTTGAACAGGTTGTCGATGGTCCGCCCCACCGACTCCTCGTTGCCCGGGATGGGACTGGCACTGACGATGACCGTGTCGCCCGGCTGTATCTCCACGAATCGATGGTCTCGGTTGGCCATGCGCGCCAGCCCGGCCATGGGCTCGCCCTGAGCCCCGGTGGTGGCGATGACCAGCTTGTCGTCGGGGATGTCTCGGAGGCGGTCCTTGGGCACCAACTGGTCCGAGTCGTACTTCAGGTAACCCAGGTCGGCGGCGATGCGGGTGTTCTGCTCCATCGACCGGCCGATGACGGTGACCTTGCGCTTGAAGTCGGCGGCCGCATCGAAGACCTGCTGGACGCGTGCGATGTTGGAAGCGAAGGTGGCCACGATGACGCGGCCATCGACCCCCTGCATGATGTCCCGGAAGGCTTCCCCGACGAGGCGCTCGGAGCCCGTGTAGCCAGGATTCTCGGCGCGCGTGGAGTCGGAGAGCAGGCAGAGCACCCCTTCCGCGCCGTAGGCCGCCAGCTCATGGAAGTCCGAGAGCTTGCCGTCCACGGGGGTGTGGTCGAACTTGAAGTCGCCGGTGTGGATGATGGTGCCCAGCGGGGTCCGGATGCCCAGGCCCATCGCGTCGGGGATGGAGTGGCCGATCCGGAAGCCGCGCACGGAGAAGGGACCGACCTCCACCGAGCCGCCCGGTTCCAGAGCCCGCAGCGGATTGTTGTGAAGCTTGTGTTCCTTGATCTTGTTGCCCAGCAATCCCCGCGCCAGCGTAGAGGCGTAGACCGGCACGCCGGGGAACTCTGGCAGCACGTAGGGCAGGGCGCCCACGTGGTCTTCGTGGGCATGAGTGATGAGGAAGGCACGAACCTTGTGGCGGCGCTCCTTGAGGTAGGTGACATCCGGGATGACCAGATCGATCCCGAACATCTCCTCCTCGGGGAACATGAGGCCGCAGTCGATGACCACGATGTCGTCGCCGTACTCGACGACGGTCATGTTCTTGCCGATCTCGCCGATGCCGCCCAAGGGCACGATGCGCAGCACCCCGTCCTGGAGTCCGGTCTCGCGAGCGCTCATCGAAAGAGGCTCATCTGGTCGTCGCTCATCTCAGTGATGGGGGACGCTGTGGCGTGCGCGTCCTCGCGCGGCGTTTCAGGCACGGGGTTCTCCAGTGGTTCAGGGGTCCGGGTCACGTGGTCGGCTGTGGCGGGCACGTGCGTCGCAGGTTCGGGCTTCATTCGTTCGGGCGCCTGCTCGCTCGGTCGGGCGCGGCGCGCAGACTCGAGGGCGGCCGGGATGCCCGTCATGTCCACCTGGAGCGTCTCGCGCAGCGCCTGCTGGCGGAAGGCTGCTGCGGGGTGGTACATAGCATAGGCGTGGGCATGGGCGGCCCCGGCGGTGGGTTCGGCCGCTCGCACCGTGCCATGCACGGCGCCGATGCGCGCACCGGGCATGAATGTCTGGAGTGAGAACCGGCCCAGCGTCACCACCAGCGCTGGATCCAGCACCGCCAGTTGCCGCTTCAGATAGGGCGCGCAGGCGGACATCTCGTCCGGTTCTGGATCCCGATTGCCAGGCGGCCGGCACTTGACCACGTTAGTGATGAAGACCTCCTCGCGTCGCCAGCCCACTGACCGAACGAGCTCGGTCAGGAAGGTCCCGGCAGCACCGACGAAGGGCCGGCCCTGCACGTCCTCGTTCTGGCCTGGGCCCTCGCCCACGAAGACCACTTCGGTATCGGCGTGGCCCTCGCCGGGGACGGCGTTCGTGCGTGTCTCCCAGAGTCGGCAGCGGGTGCAGACACGCACCTCCGCAGCGATCTCGTCGAGCGCCGCGCGACGCTCTTCCGGATCCAAAGGGCCTCGCGGCTGCGCGACGGGGGGAGTACCCGTGCGGGACCCGTCCGACTGCTCGATGGCCATGGCTCTCTCAGCGTGGTTTCCATCGGGCACCGGGAGATGATACCGCCGGGCCCAAGGCGTGGTCGTCTTAGGCATCAGGGCGCCTTGCGCGCGGGCCACGCATGGAAACGACCCGCAATCGACACGACCGCCCCAGGCGGGACGGTCGTGTCGTCGTTTGCCGGACTCGGTGTCGTGCTTGAGGCACGACCGCGAGGGTCAGGCGGGCGTCTTGGCCAGGTGGCGCTGCATGGCCGCCTTGCGCGAGAGGTTGATGCGACCCTGGCGGTCGATCTCGGTCACCACGACCATGATCTCGTCGCCCTCGGACACCACGTCCTCCACGGTGGGCACGTGGTAGTCGGCCAGTTCGCCGATGCGCACGAGCCCTTCCTTGCCGGGCAGGATCTCCACGAAGCAGCCGAAGCCCATGATGCGGGTGACCTTGCCCAGGTACAGCGCGCCGATCTCGACCTCCTTGGTGAGGCTTTCGATCCACTCGATGGCCTTGCGCGAGTTCTCCCCGGAGACCGCGGCGATCTCCACGGTGCCGTCATCCTCGACGTTGATCTCCGTGCCGGTCTCTTCCTGGATCTTGCGGATCATCGACCCGCCCTTGCCGATGATCTCGCGGATCTTCTCAGGGTTGATCTTGATGGTGATGATGCGCGGCGCGAACTCGCTCATGTCCGTCCGTGCCTCAGGCATCGTCTCGGTCATCTTGCTGAGGATGAAGAGCCGCGCCACGCGCGCCTTCTCCAGACCCTCCCGGATGATGGCCTCGTTGATGCCCGTGACCTTGATGTCCATCTGAAGTGCGGTGATGCCCTCGGATGTGCCGGTCACCTTGAAGTCCATGTCGCCGAAGGCGTCTTCCTTGCCCAGGATGTCGGTCAGGACGGTGAAGCGCTCACCCTCCGTCACGAGACCCATGGCAGCACCGGCCACCGGCGCCTTGATGGGCACGCCGGCGTCCATGAGGGCCAGCGTGGAACCGCAGGTCGAGGCCATGGAGGTCGAGCCGTTGGAGGTCACGCACTCGGACACGACGCGGATGACGTAAGGGAACTCCTCGTGGCTGGGCAGGACCGGGATGAGTGCCCGCTCCGCCAGCGCGCCGTGGCCGATCTCACGCCGGCCCGGGCCGCGCATGAACTTGTTCTCGCCCGTGCTGTAGGGCGGCATGTTGTAGTGGTGGAGGTAGCGCTTGGACTCCTCCGGGCTGATGGTGTCGATGCGCTGCACGTCCGACGAGGGGCCCAGCGTGGCGATGCTCAGCGCCTGCGTCTGACCGCGAGTGAAGAGCGCCGAGCCGTGGGCTCGCGGCAGCAGGCCGACCTCGACCGAGATGGGTCGGATGGTGTCCGCATCGCGACCATCCATGCGCACGCCCTCGGAGAGGACGAGCTCGCGGGCGACCTTCTTGTGCAGGAACCCGGTAAGGCTCTTCGACAGTCCCGAAGCTGCCTTGGCCTGGTCGAGTGCCTTGTCCGCAGCCGTGGCTTCGCCGGTAACGCGTGAGCGGATCGACTCGGCGACCGACTTCTTGTAGGTGTCGACTCGGCCCGGCAGCTCGCCCGCCAGGCGCAGCAGCAGCTGTGCCGTGGCTTCCACGTCCGGTCCGGCCCGGTGATTCGGTTCCGTGCTCAGCTCGAAGAACTTGGCCAAGTCACCCAGCTTGAAGACGTCCTGATCGGGGAAGGCGTCTCGCGCCAAAGCCAGGGTGTCCAGGCAGCGCTCGGATCCGACCTTCGTGCCGTCGGTGAGCGCCGCGTGAAGGAAGGAAACATCGAAGGCTACGTTGTGGCCGACCAACAGGTCGTCGCCGGCCCACTCGAGGAATGAGCGAGCGGCGGCCTCAGGAGAGGGCTTGCCCTTGACGTCCTTGTCGGTGAGACCATGGAGCTGACGTCCCACGATGGGCGTGCCCGGGTCGACCAGCGTCTCGAAGCGGTCCACGATGGAGCCGCCCTTGACGCGTGCGGCGGCGATCTCCACGAGGGCGCCCAGCTTGGGGTCGCGGCTCGTCGTCTCGACATCGAAGACGACCATCGCGCGGTCTTCCTTGATGGCTTCGAGGAAGGCGCCCACGGACTCCGTGCCACGCTCGATGAAGGGCATGCGCTTGGGCTTGCCGACCTGCTCGCGCAACTGGTCCTGGAGGTCCAGGATGGGCGCCAGGGAGCGGTGGCCGAACATGATCGCCTCAGCCATGACCGACTCGGGCAGGATCTTGGCGCCTGCCTCGACCATCATGATCGCGTCGCGTGTGCCCGAGACGACCAGGTCGAGCTCCGACTCGGCCATCTGGCTGAACAGCGGGTTGACCACGAACTCACCGTCGATGCGTCCGACGCGGACCGACGCGATGGGCCCCAGGAAGGGGATCTCGCTGATGGTCAGCGCAGCCGAAGCGGCGATGGTGCCCAGGATGTCCGGGTTGTTGTCCTGGTCCGTGGAGAGGACCGTCAGGACCGCCTGCACATCGTCCTTGTAGCCCTCGGGGAAAAGCGGACGGATGGGGCGGTCGGTCAGGCGCGCCGCCAGGATGGCGCCTTCCGAGGGCCGTGACTCGCGCTTGATGAAGCCGCCGGGGATCTTGCCCGCGGCGTACATGCGCTCCTCGAAGTCGATCGTGAGCGGGAAGAAGTCCAGTCCCGGACGCGGGTCCGAGCGGTTCGCTGTCCCGAGCATGAGCGTGTCGCCGTAGCGCACCGTGACCGAGCCACCGGCGAGCAAGGCCATACGACCGGTCTCGATGGTCATCGTGCGACCGCCGACCTCGGCTGTGAGAGTAGTTACTGCCATCTTTCCTCCATGTGGAGGGAGGATGGACCTTGCGCGCTGTTCCGCGACCGTTCCGGGTCTTGGGGGCTGGGCGTGCTACTTGGTGATCGCGCGGCGGGCGCACCCGCCGGGGGGACGCGCTAGCGGCGCAGTCCGAGCCGACCGATGACGGTGCGATACCTGGCGTTGTCCTTGCGCATCAGATACGCGAGGAGTCGGCGGCGCTGGCCAACGAGCTTGAGGAGGCCGCGGCGGGAATGATGATCCTTGGGATAGCTGCGCAGATGCCCGGTCAGATCCGTGATGCGCTCCGTGAGGAGCGCGATCTGGACCTCCGGCGAGCCGGTATCACCCTCTTGGGCGGCGTACTCGCTGATCACACTGTCCTTCGTTTCCCGCGTAAGCGGCACCTGGTCCTCCACCATCCTTCTTCTGCTAGTTCGCAGGCAGTCTAACAGGCGTTCGACTTCGTGGCAGCACGCGATGGTGCCAGGATCCGGCGCGCACGGGTCGCATCGCGGTCCATCTGACGCACCAGCGCGTCCACGGAACGGAAGCGCTGCTCGCCGCGCTGGTGCCGGACGAACTCCACGCGCAGGCGCTGCCCATAAAGGTCCTCATCGAAGTCGAAGAGATGGACCTCCAACAGTCGAACCCCGTCGTTGGCGAACGTGGGGCGCACGCCGAGTGACGCGACACCGTCCGCGGTCCGCCCTGGTCGCAGGGGATCCTCCCCGCCCCAGCTCACGCGCGTGGCATAGATGCCGTCGGGCGGCAGCACGACCGGCTCATCGAAGGCCAGGTTGGCCGTCGGGTAGCCCATCTCGCGGCCCCGTCGGTCGCCGGGCACGACCTCGCCGATGACGGCGTAGCGGCGGCCCAGCAGCGCAGCTGCGTCAGCCAGCCGCCCAGCCTCGATGAGCTGCCGGATGCGCGTGCTTGAGACGCGCTCACCGCCAAGCTCCAGAGACGGAGACTCGTCCACGGTGAAGCCACGCTTGACGGAGAGCGCTCTGATCCGGTCGAGCGTGCCCTGTCGATCACGCCCGAAAGCGCTTTCCGGGCTCATCACCAGGCCAGCCAGGTCACGCCCCCGGGCGAGCCGCTCGACGAACCCCTCCGCCGGCTGGGCAGCGAAGTCCCGATCGAACCGCTGCACCACGACAAGCCCTCCGCCCATAGCGTCCAAGCGCGCGAGGCGTTCCTCCGGGTCGCACAGGAGCAACGGGGGGGCGCCGCGCAGGACGGCCTCCGGGTGCGGTTCGAAGGTGATGACAGTGGGCACTGCGCGGAGTCGCTCGGCTGCCCCGGCCAGCGTCCGCAGGATCGCCGCGTGGCCCCTGTGCAGCCCGTCGAAGACACCAAGGGTGGCCACGAAACGCAGATCCCGCGGCAGCTCGTCGATGCCCGCCACTCGTTGCATGATGCTCAGCGGCCGGGCGCGATGAAGACCTTTTCGGGATGGAGCTTGCCCGCCTCGTAGCGGGCCATGGCAGCTAGCCGGCCAGCGCCGTCCACGATGCGAAGCAGCCCGGACGGACCGGCGGACAGCTGGCTGGTCCCGGGATGTCGGACGGCCTGGCCCTTGGCCAGCGTGTCCAGATCGTCTGCGGTCAGCTCCAGCCGCGGGTACGCCTCGAGGCCTACGTCGGGCGGGAGCAAGAGCTGCGCGGCTTCACCGGCGGCCAGCACGTCGCGCGCGCGGTCCAGCGAGTGGGCGTCCTCGATGCGGAAGGGACCACTGGCCGTACGGGTGAGTGCCGCCAGGTACGCCCCGCAGCGGAGGCTCTCGCCCAGATCGCGGGCGATGGCCCGGATGTAGGTCCCAGCGGAGCAGCGCACTTCCACCGTGGCCGTCGGGCGCGACGGCTCCGAGCCGTCCCAGTCGACCAGCTCCAGCGACCGTATCTCCACGCGCCGCGGTTTCAGCTCCGGCTTCTCACCATGTCGCGCCATCTCGTATGCGCGGCGCCCGGCGATGCGCACGGCCGAATGGTCCGGCGGTACCTGCTCCAGCCAACCGCGCAGCGGGTCCAGTCCACTTTCCACGGTCTCCCGGTCGGGAGCGGTCACCTCGCTGGGCGTCAGCTCCCCGTCCAGATCGTCGGTCGTGGAGCGTGCCCCGAAGACGACCAGCGCGCGATAGGCCTTCTCGTCGGCCATGTGGTACTCCACCATGCGCGTGGCGCGCCCCAGGAAGACGGGCAGCACGCCTGCGGCGAAGGGGTCGAGCGTGCCACCGTGGCCTACCCGGCGCACACCGGACAGCCGCCGAACAAGGGCCACGATGTCGTGCGACGTGGGACCCGTCGGCTTGTCCAGGACCAGGACGCCGTCAACCCCGGGGTCGACCGTTTCGCGTCGGGGCACGTTCAGGCGTCGGGCGATGAGGGGACGGGCAAGGCCAGGACGAGGCGCTCGGCCTCGGCCAGGACCAGCGGACGCGCCTCGCTCACGGGACGCTCGATGGTCGCGCCAGCAGCACGGGCATGCCCTCCGCCGCCGAAATGGCCCGTCAGCACAGTGGCGTCCACGCCACCATCCTTCGTTCGAACGCTGATGCGCGAGGTCGGTCCCAAGTCCTTGAAGACGATGGCCACATCGCCGCTCTCCGACTGGGCCAGCAGGTCGATGAGGCCCTCGGAGTGCGCCGCGGCGGCTCCCGTCTCGGTGTAGTCGTCGGGCAGCAACGTGGACCACACCAGGCGCCCTTCCAGCGACGTCTCCAGCCGCGCCAGGACTCGACCGAAGAGCTGCAGCTGCGGGTTGGGCTTGGTGCGGTAGAGCCGCTTGGCGATCTCGTAGAGCGGCGCGCCCGCGGCTCGCAGCTCGGCGGCCACGCGCAGTGTGCGCGCGGTCGTGTTGGGATGCTGGAAGTTGGCCGTGTCGATGACCACGCCGGCCATCAGGTTGGCCGCCAGTGCGCCGTCGGCGGCGTCGAAGGGGACACCCAACCGAGCAGCCAGCAGGGTGCCCATCTCGCAGGTCGCGGCGGCTTCGGCATCCACCCAGTCCACGACCCCGAACCCGCGGTTGGAGACGTGGTGGTCGATGTTCACGATAGGCACGCGCGAGAACAACTCGGCATGGTCACTCAGGACGGACCCCACGCGCTCCAGCTCCCCGCAGTCCCCGACCACGATGAGGTCATAGTCGAGGTCAGGATCCGGACCCTGACGGAACCGCTCCAACCCTGGCAGGAAGCCGTACATGGCCGGCACCGGGTCGGCACAGACCGGCGTGGCTCGGCCGCCGAGGTGATCCACCATCAGTGCCGTGCCCAGCGCCGATCCGAGCGCGTCGGCTTCGGGATCTCGATGACAGACGGTCATCACGGTCCGAGCCTGTCGGATGCGCTCCACGACGGCGTCCGGCACAGCCGCGAGGTCGGCGGCCGTCAGCGCGGCGAGCTCAAGCGGGTGACCGATCACGCTCACTGGCGAGGCTTCCGCGTGCCATGCGACCGCGTCGCGGGCTGGACGTTGCGTGGAGTGAATGAGCGCCGGCGCCGGGGCATGGACCCGGAGGTTTCCGCCATGGCCTCGTCCGCTGCGACGGGCTCCTCCAGTGGCCGCGGACCCGGCGTGGGCAGGGTCTCGTTCACAGCGATGTCGGACGGCTCTTCGCCTCGCTCCAGCTCGTCGAGCAGTCGCAGCACGCGCGTGCCCCGCTCCACGGACTCGTCATAGCGCACGTGCAGCTGCGGGATGCGGCGCATGCGCAGCGGCGCGAGACGGCCGCGCACGAAGGGCATCGCCCGTTCCAGGCCGCGCATCGAGTCACGTCGCTCCTCCGGCGAACCGATGATCGACACCCAGACGGTGGCATGGCTGAGGTCGCGCGTGACTTCCACGCGCGTGACCGTCACGAAGCCGATGCGTGGATCCTGGACGTCGCGCGAGAGGACCGCGCTGATCTCCTCACGCAGCAGCTCGTCGAGGCGCTCGGTGCGTCCGCTCATGGCCCGCTCAGGCCTGGTTGATGCGCGAGACCATCTGCTGGGTGAAGCATTCCACGATGTCGCCCTCGACCAGGTCGTTGAAGCCGGCCAGCCCGATGCCGCACTCGAAGCCGGTGGCCACTTCGCGGACGTCGTCACGGAAGCGGCGCAGCGACTCGATCCGGTCGGTTGCCACGACCCGGCCGCCACGATAGACACGAGCGCCGCCACGGACGATGCGTCCGTCGGTCACGTAGCAACCGGCGATGACGGCCACCTTGCCCACCTTGAACAGCTGGCGGACCTCAGCCCGACCCTCGACGACCTCGATCTCGACCGGCTCGAGCATGCCGTGGAGCGCAGCCTGCATCTCCTCGGTCAGGCGGTAGATGATGTCGTAGAAGCGGACGTCGACGCCCGTTGCCTCCGCTTCGCGGCGCGCGGTGTCGGTGGCCTTGGTGTTGAAGCCGACCACGATGGCGTCTGAGGCGGATGCCAGCAGGATGTCGTTATCGGTGATGTCGCCGGTGCCCTCGTGGAGCACGTTGATGCGCACCTCTTCGCTCTGGAGCTGCTCCAGAGCGTGCCCGATGGCGCCCAGCGAACCTTGCACATCCGCCTTCACGATGATGCGCAGCTCCTTGGTCGCGCCCGCCTGGATCTGACTGTACAGATCCTCCAGGGTGGCGCGCCCGGATCCCTCGGGGCGAACGGTGATCTGCTCGCGACGCGTGTCGATCATGGCGCGTGCCGTCTTCTCGTCGGACACGGCCCTCAGGATGTCACCCGCGGCGGGAACGGCGCCCAGACCCAGCAGGACCACGGCCGAGGACGGACCCGCCCCGGTGACTCGCTTGCCCAGGCTGTTCTCCATGGCTCGTACACGGCCATATGTCTCGCCCACGACGACCGTGTCCCCGATCTTCAGCGTGCCGGTCTGGACCAGGATGGTGGCCACCGCGCCACGGCCCTTGTCCAGCTCGGCCTCCACCACGGTGCCCACCGCGGCACGCTTGGGGTTGGCCTTGAGCTCCTGCACCTCGGCCACGATCAGGATGGTGGCGATGAGGTCGTCGATGCCGGTGCGCTGTTTGGCGCTGACCGACACCAGCGGGACGTCCCCACCGTATTCCTCGATGACCACGCCGTGCTCGGATAGCTCCGTCTTCACGCGCTGCGGATTGGCGTCTTCCTTGTCCACCTTGTTGAGGGCCACCACCACGGGCACCTTGGCGGCGCGCGCGTGGTCGATGGCCTCCAGCGTCTGAGGCATCACGCCATCGTCGGCGGCCACCACCAGGACGGCGATATCCGTGACCCGTGCGCCACGGGCGCGCATCTGGGTGAATGCCTCGTGACCGGGCGTGTCCAGGAAGACGACGCGCTGGCCGTTCTTCTCGACCTCGCTGGCGCCGATGTGCTGGGTGATGCCGCCGCGCTCACCCTCGGCCACGGTCGTCGAGCGGATGGCATCCAGCAGGCTGGTCTTGCCGTGATCCACGTGGCCCATGACGGTCACGATGGGCGCCCGTGGCTCCAGGTCGGACGGATCGTCCTCCTCGAAGAGGATCTCCTTGGTGGCCGCACCCACGGGCGCTTCGCCGTTGGTCTCGCCGGCCTCCACGGGCCGTGCCTCGGCGACCTCATAGCCCAGATCGCTGGTCACCAGACTGGCCGTGTCGCGGTCGACGACCTGGTTGATGCTGGCGAAGATGCCGCTCTTGATCAACTCCCGGATGATGTCCGCCGGGTTGACCCCGACCAGCTCGGCGAGCTCCTTGACGGTGATCGACTGGGGGATCTCGATGGCGCCACGTTGCTCCGGATCGAGCGTCTGGACGATGGTGCCGCCCGACGAATCGGGCCGACGCGGCGGCTTGCGCGGGCCGCGGGTATTGCGCGTTCCACTTCGACTACGTGCCATGAGGGCCTCCCTGGATCTGCGTGGGATCGCCCTGCTGGAGCTGATCGCGCAGCGCAGCGGGGAGCGGCACGTCCAGGGCGCGCTCGAGGGCGGACTTCTTCAAGGCGAGCGTCCAGCAGGAGCCGTCGGCGCAGAGGTAGGCGCCGCGGCCGGCCAGACGACCGGTCATATCGAACAGGACCTCGCGCGCGGGCGTGCGCACGACGCGTACCAGATCACGCTTGTCGCGCTCGGTGCGACATGCGACGCAGGTGCGCTGCGGCTGGCGGCGAGGTGCGGCGACCGTGGTGGCGACTACGGTGCGACCTCCTGGGCGGTGCGGCGGGAGCGCGTCTTCTTGACCGGCTCGGCGGTCGGTTCGGCCGTGACGGCGTCGGCCGTGACAGGGTCGGCCGTGACGGCGTCGGCCGCGACCGGCTCCGATCCCGCGAGTTCCGCTTCGGCGACAGGTTCCACTGGGGCGGACTCGGCTTCGGGCTCGGTCTCCTCGGCCGCGATGGGCTCCAGCGGCGTGGTCTTCTCCTCGGTCGCAGCAGGCTCGACGGGCGCCGGCGCGCTGTCATCGGCCGGCACGGCTACCGGCGCGTCGCTGCGGATATCGATGCGCCAGCCGGTCAGCTTGGCTGCCAGACGAGCGTTCTGACCCTCACGGCCGATGGCCAGGGAGAGCATGCGCTCCGGGACGGTGACGTTGGCGATGCGCAGATCCTCGTCGATGGTCACGCTGACCACCTGGGCCGGGCTCAGGGCATTGGCCACGAACACGGACGGGTCGTCCGACCAGGGGATGACATCGATCTTCTCGCCACTCAGCTCGGCCACCACGGCCTGCACCCGTCCACCGCGCTGACCGACAGTCGCACCGACGGGGTCCAGCCCCTCCTGGCGGCTGCCCACGGCGACCTTGCTGCGACTACCCGCCTCACGCGCGATGGCCTTGATCTCGACCGTCCCGGCGTGGATCTCCGGGACCTCCATCTCGAAGAGGCGACGCAGGAAATTCTTGTGAGTACGGCTGACATAGATGAGCGGGCCCTTCGTGGTGCGGCGGACCTCCAGCACGAATGCCTTGACGTGCTGTCCGATGCGGTAGTGCTCCGTGGCGGACTGGTCGGTGGCCGACAGCACGGCTTCCGCGCGACCGACATCCAGGATCACGCCTCGCGGCTCGACGCGGCTGACGACGCCCGTGACGATCTCGCTCTCGCGGTCGGCGTACTGGCCGAAGACGACCTCGCGCTCGGCCTCTCGCAGGCGCTGCAGGACGACCTGCTTGGCGGTCTGCGCGCCGATGCGACCGAAGGCATCGCCGTCGAGCTCTTCGTACTCCACCAGCTCCCCCAGCGTGGCATCCGGCTTGCGACTGTGGGCCTCTTCCACGCTCCACTCCGTGGTCGCGTCTTCTACCTCTGAGACGACCACGCGTGCCCGGAAGACGCGCATCGAGCCGGTCTCCACGTCGAGGCGGACATGGACGTCCTCATTGCCCGGCGCGACACGCCGGTAGGCCGACTGGATGGCATCTTCCACGGTGCGCACGAGCTGCTCCCGTGAGACACCCTTCTCAGCATTCAGCTGTAGGAGGGCGCCGATGAAATCGCGACTCATTTGCGCCTCCTTCTCGCTCACTCGGACCCCGGCCGAGGTGCTCCCGGTCACAAAGAAACGTGGGGGTCACCCACGTTCACAGGCGGCCGGCACTTGATAGTGTCGAAAGTATATCACTCGACCTCCCCGGACCGAGCCGCTCCGCCTGCTCGGGGGCCGCTCGAGGCCGCCTAGTAAGCGCGCGCGAAGAGCACCCTTCGCTCGGATGGCCGTCCGTCCACCAGGCAGGGCCCGGCCTCGTCGGGCGAGTCGAAGGGCACGACACGGGTGGTGGCGCCGGTCTCCGCGTTGATCTGCTTCTCGCAGCCGGCGTCACCGCACCAGGGCGCCATCAGGAAGCCGCCCTTCTCCTCCAGGACACGCTTGAACTCTTCGTAGTCGTCGACGTGGTGGGTGTTCTCGGCCCGGAAATCGAGGGCACGCTGGAAGAGCTCAGCTTGGTAGGCCGCCAGCCGGAGTGGCAGCTGTTCCCCCAGAGAGGACAGCGGCAGCGACTCCTTGACCCGGTCCAGTCGACGCACCAGGACGGCCTGACCAGCGGCCACGTCGCGCGGACCGATCTCCAGGCGGAAAGGCACGCCGCGCAGCTCCCAGTGGTTGTACTTGAAGCCGGGCGACTCTTCGCGCCAGTCCACGGTGTAGCGCAGGGGTCCCGAAGGCGTCACGACGTCGCGCAGGGCCGGCTCGATGGCATCGATGGCGGCGGCCACCCCGGCTCGCTCCTCCTCCTTGCGGAAGATGGGCACGATGACCAGCTGCTGCGGCGCCACGTTGGGCGGCAGGACCAGCCCGGAATCATCACCGTGGGCCATGATCGTGGCGCCCACCATGCGCGTGGAGAAGCCCCACGAGGTGCCGTAGGGCGCCTTGCGCTGGTTGTCTCGATCCAGGAACTCGATGCCCGCCGACTTGGCGAAGTTCTGGCCGAGCATGTGGCTGGTGCCCGCCTGGAGTGCCTTGCGGTCGCGCATCATGGCCTCGATGGCGTGGCTGTAGACCGCGCCAGGGAACGTCTCCGCGCGGCTCTTCACGCCCCGCACGACGGGGATGGCCAGCCAGTCCTCGGAGACCGAGCGGTATGCCTCCAGGCCCGTGGCCACCTCCTCGGCCGCCTCGGCCTCCGTCGCGTGGAAGGTGTGCGCCTCCTGCCACAGGAACTCCGCGGTGCGCAGGAAGAGTCGCGTGCGCAGCTCCCAGCGGACGACGTTGTTCCACAGGTTCATGAGCAGCGGCAGGTCCCGGTAGGACTGGATCCAGTCCTTGACCACCTCGGCGATGAGCGCCTCGCTGGTGGGCCGGATGGCAAGCCACTCGTCGAGCTCCTTGCCGCCCGCGTGGGTCACCCAGGCGACCTGCGGGTCGAAGCCCTCGACGTGCTCCGCTTCCTTCTCTAGCAGCGAGCGCGGCACGAACAGCGGGAAGTAGACGTTCTGGTGGCCCGTCCGCTTGATGTGTCGGTCCAGCTCATCGCGCATCGACTCCCAGACGGAGTAGCCGTAGGGCCGGATGATCATGCAGCCGCGCACCGGAGAATAGGAGGCCAGCTCCGCCTTCAGGACCACGTCGTTGTACCAGCCGGGGAAGTCCTCCGACTGACGGGTGATGCTGGAGACGAATCCCTCTCGGGGCACGGCAGCACGCTCCTGGACGCGGTGAGATGAGGCCTGGGCGAACGGCCGGTAATCGTATCGCAGTAGGAGCCGATCCCTAGACTGAACCACCGTAGCGGCCAGCCACGTAGTCCTCGAGGATGCCGATGAACTCGTCCACCAGGCCATCCCCTCGCAGGGTCGTGCGCAGCGCGCCGTCCACGAAGACGGGCGCCACGGGTTCCTCGAAGGTGCCGGGCAGCGAGATGCCGATGTCAGCGTGCTTCGACTCGCCAGGTCCGTTGACCACACAGCCCATGACCGCCACGCGCATCTCTTCCACGCCTGGGTAGAGCGGCTTCCACTGGGGCATGCGACGGCGCAGGTGATCCCCGATCTGCGCGGCCATCTCCTGGAAGAACGTGCTGGTCGTGCGCCCGCAGCCGGGACAGGCCGAGACCTGCGGTACGAAGGAGCGCAGGCCGAGCGACTGCAGCACCTGTTGCGCGACCTGCACTTCCTCGGTCCGGTCACCGCCGGGAGCTGGCGTGAGCGAGACGCGGATGGTGTCGCCGATGCCCTCGTTGAGGAGGATGGAAAGTCCCGCTGTGGAGGCCACGATGCCTTTCATGCCCAGGCCCGCCTCGGTGAGGCCGAGGTGCAGTGGGTAGTCGCAGAGGGGCGCCAGCCGCCGGTACACGTCCACCAGATCCTGCACACCGGAGACCTTGGCGCTGATGATGATCCGATCGTGACCGAGACCCGTCTCCTCGGCCAGCGTGGCGGAACGCAGGGCTGATTGGAGCATCGCCTCGATCATCACGTCGCGCGAATCGCGCGGCTCCAGCAGGCGCGCATTGTGATCCATCAGCTCGGTGAGCAGCGCTTGATCGAGCGAGCCCCAGTTGACGCCGATGCGCACCGGCTTGTCCTGCTCCACGGCCACCCGGACGATGGTCGCGAAGTGCTCGTCATGACGCTTGGTACCGACGTTCCCGGGGTTGATGCGGTACTTGTCCAGCGCTCGGGCCATCTCCGGGAAGTCGACCAGCAGCTTGTGGCCGTTGTAGTGGAAGTCGCCCACGATGGGTGCGCCGACGCCCAGGTCGCGCACCTTGCGCACCATCTCGGGCACGGCCGCGGCGGCGGCGTCGTTGTTGACGGTCACCCGCACCAGCTCGCTGCCGGCATGGGCCAGGGCGGCGACCTGGAGTGCAGTGCCGTCGGCATCCGCGGTGTCGGTGTTGGTCATCGACTGGACCACCACCGGATGGCGTGAGCCGACCAGCACCCCCGCCACATCGACGCTGACGGTGGCCCGCCGCCCGGGCAGGTCCGGCTCGCCTACGACGGGCACGCGCGGCGTCATCGATACGATGCCCGAGGACGGGGGCCCGCCCTGCCCACCCTCCTCGGTCGCCAGGGAGCTGCCCAGCCGGTCATTGCCGCCGATCACGTCTGTCTTTCGAGCAGGCCCACGTCGAAGAAGGTGATCCACACCAGCAAGCTCATCAGGAGCACGAAGCCGGTCAGGTAGACGGCGCGCTCCACGGAGGGTGTGACGCGGTTCCCACTCACGGCCTGGATGAGCGAGACGGCCACGCGGCCGCCATCCATGGGCGGGAAGGGCAGGGCATTGACCACCGCCAGGTTGGCCGACAACAGGCCGATCAACCAGAGCATGAAGATGGGCGGCAGTTCCGAGCGGAAGGAGCCCACCGTCGAGACGATGCCCACCGGGCCGGACACCTGCGGGTTGGTGATATTGGTGATGAGGTCGCGCAGACCGCGCAGGATGAGCGTGGACGCATCCAGCGTGCGTCGCAGGCCAGTGGCCACGGCATCGACCGGATCGCGTGAGACGTCCTCCAGCGGGAAGGCGTTGAAGACCACGCCCAGCACGCCTTCCGTAGGCTGTCCCGGTGGGCGCAGGGTGATGGACACGTCCTCCGCCGTGCCATCGGCACGCTCCAGGCTGAGGACCACCGGCTGACCGGCGCGCTGGCGCAGGTACGTGCTTTGGGGCGAGTCGTTGGTAAGGCCCACGCTGTCGAAGACGGCAAAGCGTTGCCCGTCGATGGCCACGATGAGGTCGCCCGTATCGTCGTAGATGGGACGGCCCTGCGGATCGGTCTCGATCTGCTCGCCGCCCACCAAGCCGGCCCTGGCGGCGGGTGAGTCCGGCTGGACGCTGGCGATGCGTGCGTTGTAGACGGGATCGGCGAAACCAGCGATGAACGAGAAGATGAGGATGGCCAGCAGGATGTTCATGACCACGCCAGCCAGCAAGATCACGAGGCGCGTGACGAGGCCCTGGTTGACGAAGGCGCGTGGGTCGTCCGACTCGCCCTCCTCCGCCTCGAGCCGCACGAAGCCTCCGATGGGCAGCCAGTTGAGGGTATAGATGGTCTCCGAGTCGCGGCCGATGATCTTGGCGCGCGGCGGGAAGCCGATGCCGAACTCGTGGACGCGGACCTTGGCTCGGCGGGCCATGATGAAGTGGCCGAACTCGTGGATGACGACCAGCGTCACCAGGATGACCAGCAGCAGCGCGATGTTGATGACGCCGTCCAGGAGTTCCATCGTCAGCTGCCCTGCCCGGGCATGGCCGTCATGGCCCAGGCGCGGACCTCGGCGTCGAGGCCGATAAGCGCGTCCACGCCCGGCTCACCTGTGCCGGCTCCGAATCGGTCGACCGCACCTGCCACCAAAGCAGCGATACCACCGAAGGCCAGACCGCCGGCAAGGAAGCGCTCGACGGCGACCTCGTCGGCGGCGATCAGGGCGGCCGTCGCCCAGGGGCCCTGCCGTCCCGCCGCGCGGCAGACGGCCAGCGCCGGGAAACGCGCCTCATCGGGCGCTTCGAAAGTCATGGTCGGGTGCTCCAGGAGGTCCAGCCGCGGGGCAGGCCCGGCGCTGCGGTGAGGATACATCACCGCGTACTGGATGGGGATGCGCATGTCAGGAAGTCCGAGCTGTGCCTTGATCGAGCCGTCGATGAACTCGACCATGGAGTGGATGAGGCTCTGCGGGTGGATGACGACGCTGATCCTCGGCAGGTCGACATCGTACAGCCAGTACGCCTCCACGACCTCCAAGCCCTTGTTCATGAGCGTGGCCGAGTCGATGGTGATCTTGGCGCCCATGTCCCAGGTGGGGTGAGCCAGCGCATCCCGGGGAGTAGCCTGGGCCAGTCGCTCCGCGGGCCAGTCGCGAAACGGTCCGCCCGAGGCGGTCAGGATGAGGCCTTGGACCTCACCCATCCGCTCGCCCACCAGGCACTGCCACAAGGCTGAGTGCTCCGAGTCGATGGGTCGCAGCCAGGCCAGCGGCGAGGCGAAGGCGTCCGCAGCGTCCCGGGCGGCCACGGCGTCCGCCAGTGCTCGGGCGAGGGGCATGACCAGGTGTCCACCGGCCACCAGCGTCTCCTTGTTGGCCGTGGCCACGACCTTGCCGGCGCGCAGCGCGGCCAGCACCGGACGGAGGGAGACGATGCCACCCGTGGCCACGATGACCAGGTCGACGTCATCTCGCGTGGCCAGTCGCTCCAGCGCGTCACCGCCGCGCTCGAGGCGCACGCCGTCTGGCAGCTCCAGCCGTTCGGCCGCCCCGCTGTCGGCCAAAGCGACTGCTTGGGGGCGAAAGGTGGTCGCTTGGGTGGCGAGCGTGGCGTGATCGGTACCTGCCGCCAGCGCGACGACGTCGAAGCGCTCGGGTGCTGCGCCAAGGACGTCGAGTGTCTGCCGGCCGACGTTGCCGGTCGAACCCAGCAGTGCCACGCGCTGACGTCGCGGCCGTTGCCCCGTCACGCCGGCCTGCCGGTCGCCAGGAGCTGGATCAGCGTCAAGCCGGCGTACATGGCGGGAGCAGCGAACAGAAAGGAGTCCACGCGATCCAGGACGCCACCGTGTCCCGGGATCAGCGACCCGGAATCCTTGGCGCCGGCTGCTCGCTTGAGCAGCGACTCGGCGACATCCCCGGCCTGTGCCGTGACGGCGATGAGCAAGCCCAGGGCCATGCCACCCAGGACGTGTTGACCGGTGCCCGCCACGAGCAGCGTGCAGACCATGACCGCCGCCACGGTGCCACCGATGACCCCGCTCCACGTCTTGCTGGGTGAGATGTGGTCGAGGAAGCGGCCTCGTTTCAGGGTCCGGCCGGCGAGGTAGGCGAACGTGTCGAAGCTCCACACCGTCAGCAGCAGCACCAGCAGCCAGACAAGGCCAGCGTCCAACAACCCGTCGAACGGGGCGCCAGGCGCGATGGCCGGCGCGACCGCGGCGGTGGCCGGCAGAAAGGCGAGCAGTGAGATGTAAAGCGTGCCGAAGGAGGTGCCGACCCAGGCCAGGAAGCCGTCGCGCGCCTGCCGCCGCCGGAAGGCCGCGATGGCCGAGACGATGATGACCGACGCCACGGAGGCCGCCACCACGCCCGGTCGGTGGCCGATGAAGGGCATGCCCAGCACGGCGACCGGTGCTGCTACGAGCCCGATGATCCGTTCCCCGGCCAGGCCCGCCAGGGCCAGCAGCCGGAACGTCTCGTGCGCCGCGACCAGGGCGAGGACCGCCACGCCGATCGTGAGCCACGGGTCACCGGCCAGGACGATGAGGACGACGATCGGCGCCAGGATCGCCGCGCTCAGGAGGCGCTGGCGCAGCACGAGGGCTAGCGGCCGAACCGTCGCGAGCGGCGAGCGTACTCCGCCAGCGCCGTATCGAAGGCAGCTGGATCGAAATCAGGCCAGTAGCGGTCGGTGAAGTAGAGCTCGGCATAGGCCGCCTGCCAGAGCAGGAAGTTGCTGATCCGCTGATCGCCACCGGTCCGGATCATCAGGTCTAGTTCCGAGGGCTGAGCGGTGTACAGCCGCGAGGCAAGCGCCTCCTCCTCGATCTGCTCCGGCCTCAGGCCGTCGGCGAGACAGCGACGCGCGGCGTCCACGATCTCGCAGCGCCCGGAGTAGTTGAAGGCCACGTTGAGGGTCATGGACGTGCCCGCAGCCGTCGCTTGCACGGCGTCCCCGATCGAGGCACGCGTCGAGGGATGAAGTTCATCGAGGCGCCCCAGGACCTGTACGCGCACTCCCTGTCGGACCAGATCCGGCGTGTAATCGGCGATAGCCGCGTCAAGCAGGGAGAAGAGCGTCTCGACCTCCCCCCGAGCGCGCTGCCAGTTCTCGCGGCTGAAGGCGAAGACGGACAGGCTGCCCACGCCGCGCTGCTGAGCGCGCTCCACGATGGGCCGGATGGCGTCGACACCGGCGGCGTGGCCTTGCGCCTCGGGCACGCCTCGCTCACGGGCCCAGCGCCGATTGCCGTCCATGATGATGGCCACGTGCCGGGGTACGAACTCCTCGGCACCAGCCTCGGGTCCTTCGCCGGCGATGGCCAGGTCCAGGGCGGTCACTAGACCTCCATGATCTCCTGTTCCTTGGTCTTGCCCACTCGATCGACCTCGTCGGTCCAGCGATCCGTCAGCTGCTGCACGCGGTCCTGCTCGCGCCGGGCGTCGTCCGTGCCCACCTCACCATCGCGCTCCCGCCGCCGGATGTCGTCGGTGGCTTCGCGGCGATGGTTGCGGATCTCGACCTTGGCCTCCTCCATGCGCTTGTGGACGAGCTTCACGAGATCCCGGCGACGATCCTCGGTGAGGGGCGGGATATTGAGTCGCACGACGGTGCCGTCCACGTTGGGGCTAAGCCCGATATCACTACGCTGGATGGCCTTCTCGATAGCACCCAGGACGCTGCGGTCCCAAGGCTGGATGACGATGGTGTGTGACTCTGGCACGCTCAGCGAAGCGAGTTGGTTCAGTGCCGTGGGTGTGCCGTAGTAGTCGACCTGGATGCGCTCCACCAGGTTCGTGGAGGCACGGCCGGTGCGGATGCTGCCGAAGTCACGATCCATGGCCTCGATGGCCCGCGACATGCGAGCCTCGGCTGCCTGGAGGCCTTCATCGCTCATGGTCGGTCCCTCCATCGATCAGCGTACCGATCGGCTCGCCCATCGCCGCCCGTCGGATGTTGTCCGGACGGTTCATGTCGAAGACGACGATGGGCAGATCATTGTCCATGCACAGCGAGACAGCCGTCGAGTCGAGCACCCCCAGGCGGTCGGCCAGGACTTGCCCGTAGGTCAGGCGCTCGTGCCGGGTGGCATCGGGGTCCAGCGCGGGATCGGCCGTGTACACGCCGTCCACCTTGGTCGCCTTGAGGAGGACCTCTGCGCCCACTTCCACGGCGCGCAGTGCGGCCGCCGTGTCGGTCGTGAAGTAGGGGTTGCCGGTGCCCGCCGCCAGGATGACCACGCGGCCCTTCTCCAGGTGTCGCATGGCGCGCCGGCGGATATAGGGCTCAGCGACCTCATTCATGGCGATGGCCGACATGACGCGGGTGGGCACATCCGCCTTCTCCAGGGCATCCTGGAGGGCCAGCGCGTTCATGACCGTGGCCAGCATGCCCATGAAGTCGGCCGTGGCCCGCTCCATGCCCTTGGCCGAGGCGGCCAGACCGCGGAAGATGTTGCCGCCACCCACTACGACGGCCACTTCCACGCCTATCGCGCGGACCTCGCCGAGCTGCCGCGCGATGAAGACGCAGACATCGGGGTCCACGCCGTAGGAGCGCTTGCCAAGCAACGCCTCGCCCGAGATCTTGAGCAGGATGCGGCTGAAGCGGGCCGTTCCGGCGGTCGACCGCTGCGCCTTGGCGGCGGGCGCATCCTCGAGCAGGCCAGCCGCCGGGGCATCGGTCACAGCTCCTCCCCGAGGGCGTAGCGTAGGAAGCGGCGAACGCGGATGTTCTCGCCGATGCGCGCGACCGAGTCCGTGATCAACTGTCCGACCGTCTGGTCGGTGTCACGGAAGGGCTGCTCATAGAGCACCACCTGCTGCTGCCACTTGCGCAGCTGGCCTTCGACGATCCTCTGCTTGATCTCGGCCGGCTTGGCGCCGAGGGCCTCGTCGGCCAGCAGCTCTGCGCGCTTGGCGTCCAGCACGGCGGGCGGGATGGACTCGACCGTGGGGTACTCAGGAGCGAGGCCCGCGACCTGCATGGCCAGGTCTCGCACGAGCTTCTGGAAGTCGTCGGTGCGGGCCACGAAGTCGGTCTCGCAGTTGACCTCGATGAGGACTCCCAGTCGCCCTCCGGCGTGGATGTATGAGGAGACGACACCCTGGCGGGCGTCTCGGCCGGCTTTCTTGGCGGCCGCCGCCTGTCCGCGCTCGCGGAGCAGCTCCACGGCCGCGTCCAAGTCGCCACTGGTCTCTTCGAGCGCGCGCTTGCAGTCCATGAAACCAGCGCCCGTGCGCTCACGGAGCTCCTTGACCTGCTCGGGCTTGATGGAGATCTGATCGACCATGGGAGTTGAGGACCTCGTGATTGGCTGGTGGTGATGCTGGAGTAACACTGCGCGGCACGAAGGCGGCGGATCCCTTCTGGTCAGCTCGCCCCGGTGGGATCAGCCGGCAGGCGCCGGAACCGGCTCCTCTTCGGTGCTCGCTGCACCTGCGGCAGCTTCAGGATCCGCGGCGGCACCCGTCACTCCCGCGCCGCTGGCCGGCGGTAGGTCGCCATCGGACTCGGCGCCTGCTCCAGGCAGGAGCGCCTCGTCCTCGTCCGGCTCCGGCGCGAAGCTGAACGTGCCGCCGGCGGCGAGAGCCGCCACCATCTCGTCGGAGGCTTCCTCGTCTTCGTCGATGGGACCCTGATCGACCATCGGCTCGGCGGCGCGCGAAGAGCGCTGGCCGAGGCCCTCGATCGAGGCGTCAGCGACCAAACGGCAGAGCAGCCGGATAGCGCGGATGGCGTCATCGTTGGCGGGGATGATGTAGTCCAGGTCGTCCGGATCGACGTTCGTGTCGCCCGTGCCGATGACCGGGATCTCCAGCTTCTTGGCTTCCGTGATGGCGATCTGCTCGCGATGCGGATCGACCACGAAGAGCGCGCCCGGCAACCGCTTCATCTTGCGCATGCCACCGAGCATCCGCTGAAGGCGCGTCATCTCGTCCGTGAGGCGCGACGCCTCCTTCTTGGACATCCGCTCGAAGTCGCCGTTCTGCTGCCGCGCCTCGAGCTGCTCAAGGAGACCAAGGCGCTTCTTGATGGTCACGAAGTTGGTGAGCATGCCCCCCAGCCAGCGCTGGTTGACGTAGGGCATCTCGGCGCGGGTGGCCTCCTCGGCGACCGGTTCCTGGGCCTGCTTCTTGGTGCCCACGAAGAGGATGGCGTCGCCGCGAGAGACGGTATCGGTCGCGAACTCAAGGGCGGCGTCAAGTCGCTTGACGGTCTGGGCCAGGTCGATGATGTGGATCCCATTGCGCTCGGCGAAGATGAAGGGACGCATCTTGGGATTCCAGCGACGCGTCTGGTGGCCGAAGTGGACCCCGGCTTCCAGTAGCTGGCGCATCGAGACAGAGGACATGAGTGGCGGCTCCTGTTCGGTTGGGACCTCCGCGTGCCTCGTGGTCCACGGACCGGCAGCTGGCGCTGGTGCGCCGGCCGGCACCCCCGTGGGAAGCGGCTCGCGTGCGGGATACGCGACGATGATCGCGTTCGTGCCGTCCTGCTGGACAGCGGGCCGAGTCTAGCACAGGCCTCATCGCGCCTGAGCTGCGTGTGACCCCACGGCGGCGCGGCGGATACCGGTGGCGGATGGCGCGACGGCCACTCGTCAGTCTGGTGTCACGCCGCGGATGTGGCGCAGCTGCACGCCGTCCACCTCATGGCCCTTGCGCGGCCGGGCGTCGACGGCAACGACATCCAATCGCCAGGGTAGTGGCGGCAGCGAGCGACCATCCGGCAGTATTCGACCGCGGAGCAGCCCGAAGATGGCGCGATAGGTGCGCGCGATCTTGGCCCCATCCAAGGTCTCCTCGGGTGCTCCGAAGCGCGCGCTGGAGCGGCTGCGCACCTCCACGAAGACCAAGGTCTGGGGCGGGCCAGGCTCCACGCCGATCAGATCGATCTCATCCCGACCGACACGGACGCCGGCTGCCAGGATCGTCCAGCCCAGTGCCTCCAGTTCCCCGGCGACGAACCTCTCCGCGCGGTCCCCCAGGCGGCGACGCAGTGGCACCGCCACCAAGACGGTCGAAGGGCGCAGCGGAGGCCGACCAGACACGTGTCCACCCTACGTGGGGTGGCTTTGTCCGGACTTATCGGCGGGGCATGGTCGCTCAGGCTACCGAGCGCTCTCCGACTCCGCTTCGCTGATGGCCTTCAGGTCAGCGTCAGCGTCGAGACCCATGGCCAGTTGGTCACCTCCCAGCAACGTCCTGATGCGCGCGTAGGTCCGGCGGTGGAAGACGGACGGACCGTGCTCCGCCAGCGCAGCGACATGGTGTCGCGTGGTGTACCCGGCGTTGTGCTCCCAGCCGTAGACGGGATAGCGCACGGCGAGTCGAGACATCAGCCGGTCGCGCGTGACCTTGGCGATGATCGAGGCGCAGGCGATGGCATACGCGGACTGGTCGCCGTCCACGATGGCGGTGTACGGCCCCACGTGCTCCTCGAAGCCCACGATCTTGCGTCCGTCGACGAGTACGTGGTCGTAGCCCTCGATGCGACGAAGGGCACGCCGCATAGCGAGGTGCGTGGCGTGATAGATGTTGAGGCGCTCGATCTCCGCCACGGAGGCGGCACCCACGCCCCAGGCGTCGACGCGTGACTTGATGCGCTCGACCACCGCCTCGCGCTGGCGCGCCGACATGGTCTTGGAGTCGCGCACGCCGGGGATCTTGTGGCAGTTCGGCTTGACGAGCACGGCCGCCGCCACGACCGGTGCACAGAGCGCCCCGAGTCCGACTTCGTCGATGCCCACTACGCGACGTTTGCCGTCGAGCCAGAGACGACGCTCGGCGCGGAGATGGGGCACGGGCAGCGTCACGCAGCCATTCTAGGGACCCGGACACGCGGCTGAGACGTAGGTCGCGTCGTGGCGCGACCGGGCGGTCAGGCCCGGCGCTCGCGCAACGTGGCGGCCTTGCCCACGCGCTTGCGCAGGAAGTAGAGCTGCGCTCGTCGGGCGACGCCATGCCGCACCACGACGATCTTGTCGATGCGCGGCGAATTGATCTTGAAGGTCCTCTCCACGCCCACGCCACTGCGCAGGGCGCGCACCGTGATGGAGCGGTCGATGCCGCCGCCGCGCAGCCGCATGACGGTGCCCTCGAAGACCTGGATGCGCTCGCGGGTCCCTTCCACGACCTTGACCGAGACGCGCACGGTGTCGCCCGAGGCGAGTGCTGGGAGGTCGGTACGGATCTGATCGGCGACGATCTCGTCGAGGACGGTCACGGTGTCATCTCGCTCGTGCTGAAGAGGTGGACGAACTTCGGGTCGCGGCGCGCGCGGACGAAGAGCGATGGCGCCGGTGGATGGCCAGGAGACTGGACGGCGCGGAGTATAGCAGGGCCTCAGGAGCGCTCAGCGTCCCCGTTTCGAGCGAGCAGGTCCGGACGCTGCCGCCGGGTCCGCGCGAGGCCCTGTTCGTGGCGCCAACGGGCCACCTCAGCATGATGACCACTGAGCAGGATGGGTGGCACGACCTGACCCTCGAACTCGGCGGGGCGCGTGTACTGGGGGTACTCCAGGAGTCCCTCGCTGAAGGATTCTTCTACCGGGGATGCCGCGTCGATGACGCCCGGCACCAGCCGCACGACAGCATCGATGAGCACAAGCGCTGGGAGCTCGCCGCCCGACAGCACGTAGTCACCGATGGAGACCTCTCGGTCGACCATGGAGCGCACCCGGTGATCGACTCCTTCGTAGCGGGGACAGACCAGGACGAGATGTCCTGCCAGGGCCAGATCGCGCGCACTGACCTGGTCGAACAGGCGCCCACCGGGGTCGAGCAGGACCGAAGTCGATCCCTCCCTTGCCAGGGCGGCCAAGGCGCCGGCGATGGGCTCCGGGCGCAGGATCATGCCGGCCCCACCACCGTAGGGATAGTCGTCCACGCTCCGATGACGCCCCAGACCCCACTTTCGCAGATCATGAGCCCGCAGCTCCACCAGACCGCGTTCCATGGCTCGTCCGGGGATGCTCTCCGCGAGGGGGCCAGGAAAGATGCCCGGGAAGAGGGTGATGACGTCGATACGGAGGGTCACGGCGCTGCGGGATCGTCCCCCGACGCAGGCTCCTTCGGCAGCGCGTCACCCCGCTTCAGGGCGCGCGTCGTCCGCCGGCCCCCCGGCCGGCCGACGGGCCGCGCAGCCACGCCGCCGACTGGCGCGCCGTC
>JBBJNS010000203.1:0-3001 GCA_037720745.1 Candidatus Limnocylindrales bacterium | reverse complement strand
CTGCGGACGTCGAGGGAGATGCTGACGGATCGGCACTCGCGCCGGGCGAGCCACTTGGTGACGCATCCGGCGATGGACTGGCCTCGGCCGAGGCGGATGGGCTGGCCGTACCGTCTCCGGTGGGAGTCGGGCGGAAACTCGGCGTGGGCGTGGGTACGGACTCGCCGGGACCCGGCGTCATGAGCGTCGCGCAGCTGTACGCGACAGCGCCGGTCGACTGGAGGAAGACGAAGCCGATGATGCCCGCACCCAGCAACGCGAAGGCACCCAGCAGGAGCCCGCGGTAGCGGTCGGCGAAGCTGCGTCGTGGCTCTACGCGGCGGGTCGTCCGGGTCGTGCGGCGCGTCGGCCTGGCGGGCCGCGGGGTGGCGTTCGAAGGCCCTCGTGTCCCCGCCCGTCACCAGCGTTCCCGAGGCCGTATCGGAGGTCGTCGGCGGCGGATCGCTGGCCGCGAAGCCAGCCGCGTCAGAGGACGGAGCGGGTCGCGCGTCGTGACCCTGACGACGGGCGGGCGGACGGTTACGGCGGGGACGCTTGCTCACGAAAGACCTCTCGGTGGGGCGATCACGGTTCGTTGAACCAGGCGCGGACGCCGGGCCGCCTGAGGGCCCCGAAGACGAGCACCGCGACGACCACGGCGACCAGTGCTCCGGGGATCCCGGCTGGTGAAAGGTAAAGCATCGGGATGAGGGGCACCGTCAAGGTCGCCAATCCCAGCGCCAGCGGGTAGGCCGCCTCCTTGCGCTGGAGCACCAGGGTCATGGTGAAGATCAGGTACGCCAGCAGTGCCATCCAGACGATGCCCAGGGGCGAGATGGGCGCTGATACGGCCTGTGCCACGACGAGGGGCAGAGTGACCCCGACGAAGGCCAGCACCAGAAAGGCGTAGGCAAGAAAGACCCGCACGCCGAGGGGCATCTCGCGCCAGAGTCGAAGCATCAAGCCGCGATTCTGCCACGCGCGCCAGGCGGCAACCGTCGGGCTGGAGGCCTTGACGCCGCGCCTCTCGGCGGACTAGGGTACCTAAACCGGTTTAATCGGACGCTTCGTCCATCTCGATCCCGGCCCTGAGGACCACGAGTGGCAGAGCGGATCGCTCGAGCACGCATCGCCGATGTCGCCCGGGAGGCGGGTGTCTCCAAGTCGGCGGTCTCCTTCGCCTTCAACCAGCCCTCGCGACTGCGTCCCGAGACCGCCCAGCGCATCCGAGAGGTGGCCGCGCGCCTGGGGTACCGACCCCACCCCGTGGCACGCATGCTCTCGGCCGGGCAGACCGCCACGCTGGGCATCGTCACGCCCCAGCCGCTGGACCGGGCCTTCGCGAACCCGTTCTTCGCCCTCTTCACGCAGGGCGTGGCGCGCGTGGCAGAGGAAGCTGGCTTCGCGCTCCAGTTCATCTCTCCCCTGGAGGGCTCGCTCGATCGGGCGTTGGGCCGGGCCACGGTCGATGGCATCCTGATCATCGGCGTAGGTGACCGCCATCCCGAGATCGACGCCCTACGCCGAACCAGTCTCCCCGTCGTGGTGGTCGATGCACCTCCCTGGCTCGACAGGAGTGCGCTGGCCGTCGACGATGAAGGCGGGGCGCGCGAGGCAGCACGCCATCTGGTGTCGCTTGGCCATCGACAGGTGCTCATCGTCAGCATGGAGCCGCCGTCCCTGGGTAGCGAGGTTCGCGAGAGCGTCATGGCGCGACGCCTGCGCGGCTACCGTGGCGCACTCGTTTCGGCCGGCTCGGACGCGGAGGCGTCGCCCTGGGTCGTGGTCGCGCCAGCTTCCTTCGAAGGCGGTGAGGCTGTCTTCTTGACGGCCTGGCAGGACGGCAGGCGGCCCACCGGTGTGCTGGCCATGAGCGACGTGTCCGCCATCGGCGTCATCCGGGCCGCGCGCTCCGTGGGTCTGTCCGTGCCGCGCGACTTGAGCGTCGTCGGCTTCGACGATCTGCCCTTTACCGCATTCACCGATCCGCCCCTGACCACCGTGCATCAGCCGGTGGAGGTCAAGGGGGAGGAGGCGGCACGCATGCTGCTCCAGGGCATCGCCGATGCCGGCAGCGCGCCACGCCGGCAAGTCCTGGCAACGGGCCTCGTGATACGCGGATCCACCGCTCCGGCCCCGGCAGTCGGGACCCCTCGTCTGGAGGTGATGGCGCACGCCTGAGGCATCATCGCGTCCGGCGGCCGCCATGGCACGCCGACGAGCAAGCAGAGCACGACCGACCGAGTCGGCCACCTGGAGGAGGAACACGAGTCCCCATGATCAGAACCTTGAAGCCGGCAGGCATCCTGATGTCGCTGGCTCTCGTCATCTCAGCCTGTGGCGGCAGTGCTGCCACGCCCGTCCCCAGCATCTCCGCTCCCGACGCAGAGAGCAACGCCCCGGCCAGCGACGCACCGAGCTCCGACGCCCCGGCCAGCGGCGAGCCGAGCGGCTCCCTGAGCGGCGACTTCACCCTGTGGCACACCTACAGCTCCGGCGCGGGCACCGAGCTGGACGCGCTGAACGAGGTCCTGGAGCAGGTCCGTGCGGCCAATCCGGAGCTCAACCTGGAGGTCGTGGAGCAGCCCTTCGAGGGCGTCTTCGATCGCTACGGCTTGGAGGTCGCCGGCAGCGGCGGTCCGGACCTGTTCATCGCCCCCAATGACTCCCTCGGTCAGCTCTCCCGCGACGGCACCATCCTGGCCCTGGACGACTACATCGGCGACGGCCTGTCGGGCACCCTGGACCTCGCCGTCGAGGGATCGCAGGTCGACGGCGCGCTCTACCAGGTACCCGAGTCCCTGAAGGCAGTGGCGCTCTACTACAACGCCGACACCGTCGATACCCCGCCAGCCACCACCGACGAGCTCCTGGCCGGCGTGGAGAACGGCGACTACAACGTGGGCCTGTTCGGCAGCGCCGGCGGCGCCTATCACAACTTCGGCTGGTGGGGCGCCTTCGGCGGCCAGCTGATGGACGAAACGGGCACCTGTGTCGCCGATCAGGGCGGCGTGGCCGAGGC
>JBBJNS010000005.1:0-36740 GCA_037720745.1 Candidatus Limnocylindrales bacterium | reverse complement strand
TTGAGCACGACGGTGCCGGAGGGCTTGGTCATGCGCGCGATGACCGTCTTGACCTCGGCCTGCTCGGGCAGGGTGTGAAGGCCGTGCAGGTCCTGGTGGTCGGCGGTCACGTTGGTCAGGACGGAGGCATCATTGGACTCGTAACCCACACCGCGCAGCACGATGCCGCCCCGGGCGGTCTCCAGTACCGCCACATCGACGCTGGGGTCGCGCAGCACCCGGTGGGCGCCCATCGGCCCGGTCAGGTCGCCCTCCTCGACCATCTTCTCGTCGATGAGCACGCCGTCGGACGTGGACATGCCGACCCACTTGCCTGAGGTGCGCATGATGTGGGCGATCATGCGGGTCGTGGTGCTCTTGCCGTTGGTGCCGCTGATGCTCACGACGGGCATCTTGCGATCGCCATCGCGCACCCAGGCGGGCGGCGTCGTACCGGCCTCCGCGGCGCGGCGCAGGGCGCGGGCGAGGCTCCGGCTCCCGCCAGCGCCATCGGCGGGCCGGGCGGTCAGCGAGATGTCGAGCTCCACGAGGCGATAGGCCGACTCGGCGATGGAGTGTGCTCGGCCCCCCTCTCGCCAGGGGAAGGAGACGACCCAGTGGCCCGGCTCGCTTGTGCGATGCACGGCCACGGGGATGCGCGCGCGTCCTGTGCTACCGGCTCGGCCCTCGTCGGCCAGCCAGGCGGCTGCGCCCGCCAGCTCGTGCAGGCGGCGCACCCAGGCGGCCAGGTCACGCACGGAGGGAGGGGCCAGACGTGCCGGCACGGCCGCGCCGAGGCGAACCTCAGCGTGCCGGCCAGGAGACCGCTCGCCGAACCAGGTGCGCCGCCGCCCGATGGCCACTTCCAGCTTGACGGCGGGTTCCAGCCGATAGACGTTGGGGCCGTCCAGCAGGCGGATCTCCACGAGGCGCACGGGCGGGAGTATAGGGTCGGGTGAGGCTTGGTGGCGCTAGACTTCCAGCCGTGTTCAACGAAGCGGAACTTCAGGCGCTGCGCGGGGCCGTCGCACGTGCCGAGCCAAAGTATCTGGCCGATCTTGAGCGCCTGGTCAACATCGACTGCGGCTCATACACGAAGTCCGGCGTGGACGAGGTCGGTCGCTGGGTGGCGGAGGCGCTGGGGGAGCTGGGCGCAGACGTCGAGATCGTTCCCAACGCGCATCTGGGCGACACGGTCGTGGGGCGGTTCACGGGCGACGCCGAGGGCCCTGCCGCGCTGCTCATCGGGCACATGGACACCGTCTTCGACGCCGGCACGGTGGCGCAGAGGCCGTTCCGCGTGGAGGACGGTCGCGCGCTGGGGCCGGGCGTGACGGACATGAAGAGCGGCCTCCTGGCGGGCATCTATGCGCTGCGGGCACTGCGCGAGGTCGCTGCTGCCCGCGATGGCGGCGGCCCCGACGCTGCCTGGCTGCCCTTCCGCTCGCTCGTCTTCGTGGCCAACCCCGACGAGGAGATCGGCTCGCCGGCCAGCTCACCCGTGATCCGCGGTCACGCGGCCGAAAGCGACCTGGCCCTGGTCCTGGAGTGCGCGCGAGCGAACGGCGACATCGTCTCGTCCCGCAAGGGCGTGGCCGATCTGCACATCAAGATCGCCGGTCGCGCGGCACATGCCGGCGTGGAACCGGAGAAGGGCCGCAGCGCCGTGCTGGAAGCTGCCCACAAGATCCTGGCGCTCCACGCGCTCAACGGTCGCTGGCCGGGCGTGACGGTCAACGCGGGCGTCGTGGAGGGCGGAACGCGTCCCAACGTAGTGGCCGAGCAGGCGCTCCTGAAGGTGGACCTGCGCGCGGTGACCCGCGAGTCGATGGAAGAGGCCGAAGGCGCCATCCGGGAGATCGCCGCTGGCAGCACTGTCGCGGACGTGACGGCGGAGGTCGAGGAGCACGGCCGGCACTGGCCGATGGAGAAGCTGGAGCGGTCGAGCCGTCTGGTGGAGCACGCTCAGGCTCTGGCGGGACGGCTGGGTTTCGAGCTGCGCGATGCGGCGACGGGCGGCGCGTCGGATGCCAACACGACCTCCGGCATGGGCGTGCCCACGATCGACGGCCTGGGCCCGGTCGGCGGGAACGATCACTCGCCGGCGGAGTACCTGGAGCTTGACTCCGTTGTGCCGCGCGTCACGTTGCTGGCCGCTCTACTGGTCGCGGCCGGCCGGGACGACCTGATCGCCTCGTGGCGGCGAGCCGCGGAGG
Organism: Candidatus Limnocylindrales bacterium; assembly: GCA_037720745.1. Taxonomy (GTDB): domain Bacteria; phylum Chloroflexota; class Limnocylindria; order Limnocylindrales; family CSP1-4; genus Palsa-1032. The sequence continues at coordinate 34,545 of JBBJNS010000005.1, read as the reverse complement.
ACGCCTGAAGCCGGGCACGTGTTCGGCTAATGCCACCCGGGAGCACTACGGGGAGGGCAGGCGGCCAAGGCGACAATCACGGACCACGCACGAGTTCCGTCGGTGGTGCGCGCCCTTTCAGCCGACCTGGACGTCGATGGTGTGGTGGCCGCGCGCCCCGTCGGGTGCCGGCCGCGTCCGGTCAGCGGTCTGGACATCGCCCAGGCCGTCGGTCGCGCGCACCTGGATGGTGTGGCGCCCCGCCGTCGCCTGCCAGTCGCGCTTCCACTGGATCCAGGTGTCGTCAGAGAGCGGCTGCGATAGCTCGCAGGCCTGCCAGGGACCCTCGTCCACGCGGATCTCCACGGCTTCGACTCCGCGAGTGGGGGCCCAGGCCACGCCGGCCACGGTGACCAGCCCGGCCGCTACGGTCGCGCCGCGGGCCGGCACGTCGATGCGCGACTGGGTCAAGATGGGGCCGAGCTTGCTCCAACCAAGCGGCACCCAGTAAGCGTCGAACGACTCCAGCGTGGTCAGCTCGATCTCCGAGATCCACTTGGTGGCGCTGACGTAGCCGAACAGTCCGGGCACGATGAGTCGCGCGGGGAAGCCGTGCGCCCTGGGCAGCGGCTCTCCGTTCATCTGCACCGCGATGAGGGCCTCCCGCCCGTCGTCCAGCGCGATCTCCGTGGGAAAGCCGGCCGTCCAGCCGTCGAAGGCCCGCCCTACGAGCTGCGTGGCCCCCGGCTGCACGCCCGCCATGGCAAGCACGTCGCGCAGCCGCACGCCTGTCCACCGGGCATTGCCCACGAGATCGCCGCCGACCTCGTTGGAGACGCAAGCGATGGTCACGTAGCGCTCCACCAGCGGCATCGCCAGGAGGTCCTGATAGGTCAGCTCGACCTCCCGCTCGACCATCCCGTGGATCCGCAGGCGCCAGGAGTCGGCGTCGATGGTGGGCACCACGAGGTTCGCGTCGATGCGGTAGAACTCGTCGTTGGGTACGACCAGGGGCGTGAGGCCCGGCACCTGCAACGTGGCGGCCGCGCCGGGCGGGGCAACGGTCTCAGCCGCGGCGGGGATCATGACCGTCGTGGCGACCACAGGAAGGTCGCGGACACCGATGAGATAGCGACCCAACGTAGCCGCCAGCGCACCCAGCACGAGAGTGGCTACGGCGCGACGCAGGAACGCGCGGCGCTCGGGATCGGTGGTCGAACCCTCCGTGGCTGGACCATCCGCCGCGGCCCGGTCTGCCCGGGAAAGGAGCCAGCGCAGCACGAGCACCGCGACGCCCACGGCGATTGCGGTAGTCAGCAGAGCGAGCGTCGCGGTGGCTTGCGGATCGCGCAGCGCGGCGAACAGTGCCAGCGCCCCGAACCCGAGGAAGCCCGCGTCCGCGAGCGACTTGTTACGCGTAGCGATGGCGCCCAACGCAGCACCGATGAGCAGCGCCACGGCCGCCACAGCCACGATCAGGGCCAGCTTGTCCGCCTCTCCGAAGAGCGCGACGACCAGCTCCTTGCCGCCGGGCGGCTGGAGGTCGATGATCAGCGTGCCGATGGACACGATCAGGGAAGGCGCGCCCGGCAGCAGCCCCGCGACCAGCTCCTCCGCGCCGAGGGCGGCTGCAGCGGCGGCAAGGCCGGCGGCTGCGCCGCGAGACTTCTTCATCGATCACCCTGGTGGCGCGGACCGCGGCGACCCGCTCGCGGTGCGTCCCGCGGGGCAATCATCCCATGACCGGCGTCAGGGACGATCGTTCAGCGCAGGAACGTCGACCCGCAGGCGTCACAGACGGTGTAGAGCGCCTTTCGCTCAAGGGCGTAGCCGGCCACGTGCAGGCGGCCGGAGTAATCCTCCTTGGGACATACCCAGATCCACCAGCGCGCGGGAGCGCCGTGGTCCTCCGGCGCGACCTCGCCAAGCGGCGTCGCTTCGGCAGCGACCTTGTCGCGCAGCCCGTCGAAGCGCCCGAATGCGCTCTCCAAGGCGGCTGCTCGCTGCGCCTCGGTCTCGCTGGTGTAGGGGTAGCTCTGGCTGACGTTCGAGCTCACGCGGCGCCGGCGTCTCCATGGGCAGCCGCCCTTGGTGGGCGGGATGTGGTCGGGTCAGGTGGCCGGCCGCGAAGGTCCGTGAGCGCGGCGCGACCGGCCGAGCGTGAGTATACCGAGCGCGCCACCCATGCCGCTGCCACTATCGTGTCGTCAGAGCGCCGCCGCGAGGCCCTCGGAGCGGGGATCGGCCGCGGCGGCGAAGGTGGGCGGCAGCTCCGGTGCCTCGGGATCGCGCACGATCTCCACGGCGTGCGCGTGGCCCATGCCGGAGTCGAATGGCTTACTCAGCGTCACGTCGTGGCCGCGCTCCCGCAGCCCCTGCTCCACGGCCGGGTCGAAGCGCGGCTCCAGCACGGACAGGGACGGCGGTCCGAGGTGCGCTTCCACGTCCGCTGCCCAGCGTGGCGCGGCGATGGCCGTGGCGATGTCCAGCTGCCCGTCGACCGCGGCGGACACGAATTGCGCGAAGACCTGCGGCTGGATCTCTCCGCCCATCGAGCCGTGGGCGATCCACGGCTGCCCGTCGCGTAGGAGCATGCCCGGTGTCAGGGTATGCATCGTGCGCTTGCCCGGCGCGAGCGCGTTGGCATGCGTCGGGTCAAGGCGGAAGAAGGCGCCGCGGTTCTGGTAGCTGATGCCGGTCTCCGGGTCGACCAGCCCCGAGCCGAAGCCTGCGTAGTTGGACTCGATGAGACTGACCATGCCGCCCCAGCGGTCGGCCGTGGCGAGGTAGATGGTGCCGCCACCGCGCGGCAGGCTGGTGGCCACCGGCGCCGCCACCCGGTCGGCGTCGATGGCACTGGCCACGTCGCGTGCATGGTCCCTATCCAGCAGCCACTCCAGGACGCCGCGGCGCATCGACTCGGGGTCGGAGAGGTACGCGTCGCGGTGCGCCAGCGTCACGCGAGCCGCTTCCAGGCCCAGATGGACCCAGCGCGGGTCGGTGCAGCCTTCCGCGGTCCACTGGTCGGGACGTGGTGGGTCGAAGGTGTCCAGGATGTTGAGCAACTCCAGGGCCACGGGACCGCAGCTGTTGGGTCCGTGGCTGAGCGATGTGACTCCCCGGTACTCGGCGCTGACGGGCAGGCTCCAGTCGGAGCGATGCTCGGCGAAGTCCGGGGCACGCAGCGGTGAGCCGGCCCCTTCCAGGAACGCCGCCGCGCGCTCCGCAAGGCTTCCGGTGTAGGCGGCGCTCGGACCCTCCTCGGCAAGCACGCGGAGCGTCGCGCCGAGCGCCGGGAGTGCCACGCGTTCACCAGGTCGCCAGGGCCGGCCGTGCGGCCGGTAAGTTCGCGCCCAGTCCCCGCCCGTGCCGAAGACACGCGCCGCGCTCTCGATGGCGTTGCTCCAGGCTGTGCTGGCAGCGAAGCCGGCGGCCATCTCGATGGCTGGCGTCAGGAGCTGTGACCAGGGCAGTCGCCCGTAGCGGTCGTGTGCATCGCCCCACGAGCGGATGGCCCCCGGCACCGTGATCGACCACGGTCCGCGCACGGGCATCTCCTCCAGTCCCGCGGCGCCAGCCGCCTCGATGGTGGCACTCAGCGCTGAGCGGCCGCTGCCGTTGAGGGCTGCCGCGCGGCCCTCCCTCGGGTCCCAGACGATCCAAAAGGCATCGCCACCCAGCCCGCACATGTAGCCGGTCACCACGGCAAGTGCCGCGTTGGTGGCGATGGCAGCGTCGACGGCATTGCCGCCGGCGCGCAGGATGGCCGTTCCGGCCTGGCTGGCCAGGTGGTGGGGCGAGGCCACTGCACCGTTGGCGCCGCGCACCAGGGGAGCCGGCACGAGGGCCTGAGCGCGAGGATCCGTGCTGCTCACCTCAGCCCGCCAGGTTGGGTGCCAGCCAGCGCTCCGCCTCGGCCAGCGTCCAGCCCTTGCGACGGGCGTAGTCCTCGACCTGGTCGGGAGTGATGCGACCCAGTCCGAAGTAGCGCGACTCGGGGTGCCAGAAGTAGAGCCCGCTCACCGACGAAGCCGGCAGCATGGCCATCGACTCGGTCAGGCTCATGCCGGCGCGAGCCTCAGCCTCCAACAGGTCGAAGAGCGTCCGCTTCTCCGTGTGATCTGGCGCGGCGGGGTAGCCCGGCGCCGGTCGGATGCCCTGGTAAGCCTCGGCCACGAGCGCCTCGTTGGAGAGCGCTTCGTCCGGCGCGTAGCCCCACAGGTCGCGACGGACACGCTCGTGCATCCACTCCGCGAACGCTTCCGCCAGTCGATCGGCCAACGCCGTCAGCAGGATGGCGTTGTAGTCGTCGCGCGCCTCCACGAACTCCGCCCGTGCCTCTTCCAGGCCGAGGCCGGCGGTCACCGCGAAGGCTCCCAAGTGGTCCTCCACACCCGCTTCCATGGGCGCCGTGTAGTCGGAGAGCGCCACGTTGGGCCGGCCGTCGGGCTTGGCCATCTGCTGCCGCAGCGTGCGGAAGCGGGCCAGCTCGGTGGTGCGCTCGGGGTCGGCATAGAGCACGATGTCGTCGTCCGGCATGGAAGCCGCCGGCCAGAACCCGACCACGCCGCTGGCGCGCAGGATCCGCCGCTCCACGACGCGCCGGAGCAGCACCTGCGCGTCCTTGAACAACGAGGTCGCTGCCTCCCCCACGCGCGGATCGTCCAGGATCTGGGGGAACTTGCCGGCCAGCTCCCAGGTCGAGAAGAAGGGGCCCCAGTCGATGCGCTCCACCAGCTCTGCCAAGGGCACGTTGGCGAAGGTGCGCACGCCCAGGAAGGTCGGCCGCGGAGGCGGGACGGAGGTCCAGTCGAGGCGCAGCCGGTTCTCGCGCGCCGCCGCCAGGGAGATGAAGCGAGAGCGGTCATCACGGTTCTCGTGCTGCCGGCGTACCTCCGCGTAGTCGGTCCGTGTCCGCTCCATGAACGCGTCCCGGGTGTTGGCGTCCAGCAGTGCCCCGGCCACGCCTACGGCGCGCGAGGCATCGATGACATGGACCACCGGCGACTCATAGACCGGCTCCAGCTTGACGGCCGTGTGCGCGCGAGACGTAGTGGCGCCGCCGATGAGCAGCGGCACGGTGAAGCCCTCGCGCTGCATCTCCGTGGCCACGGTGCGCATCTCCTCCAGCGAGGGCGTGATGAGCCCGGAGAGGCCGACCAGGTCCGCCTTCTCCTCGCGTGCCGTCTCCAGGATGCGTGGCCAGGGCACCATCACGCCCAGGTCGATCACCTCGTACCCGTTGCAGGCCAGGACGACGCCCACGATGTTCTTTCCGATGTCGTGCACGTCGCCCTTGACGGTGGCCATGACCACCTTGCCCGCCGAGCGGCGCCCGCCCGCATCGACGCGCTGGCCGACCTCCTTCTCGGCCTCGATGAAGGGGATGAGGTGGGCCACGGCGCGCTTCATCACGCGGGCGCTCTTGACCACCTGGGGCAGGAACATGCGGCCGCTGCCGAACAGGTCACCGACCACATCCATGCCCGCCATCAGCGGCCCCTCGATGACGTGGATGGGACGGTCGGCGCGCAGGCGGGCCGCCTCCGTGTCCTCCACGATCCAGTCAGCGATGCCCTCCACCAGGGAGTGCTTGAGCCGCTCCTCGACCGGCGCCTCACGCCAGGCCAGGTCTGGTCCACCTGCCACGGTCTGGCCGCGCACCGTGTCGGCGACCTCCAGGATCCGCTCCGTGGCGTCGGGGCGACGGTCCAGGATCAGGTCCTCCACGCGTTCCCGCAGGTCGGCCGGGATGTCGTCGTACACCGGCAGCGCACCGGCGTTGACGATGCCCATGTCCATGCCGGCCGCGATGGCGTGGTACAGGAAGACCGTGTGGATCGCCTCGCGCACCGGGTCGTTGCCCCGGAACGAGAAGGAGACGTTGGAGACCCCGCCACTCACCTTCACGCCCGGCAGCTCGGACTTGATCCGCGTCACCGCTTGGATGTACGCGTTGGCGTAATCGGCGTGCTCCTCGATGCCCGTGCCGATGGCGAAGATGTTGGGATCGACGATGACGTCCTCGGACTCGAAGCCGGCTTCGGTCGTTAGCAGGTGGTGCGCCCGGGAGAGGATGGCCAGCTTGCGCTCGACCGTGTCGGCCTGGCCCTGCTCGTCGAAGGCCATCACGATGACGGCTGCCCCATAGCGTCGGGCGAGTGAGGCTTGGCGAAGGAACTCCTCCTCACCCTCCTTGAGGCTCACCGAGTTCACCACCGCGCGTCCTTGCACACAGCGCAGTCCCGCCTCGATGATCGACCATTTGGACGAGTCGATGACGAAGGGGATGCGCGAGATGTCCGGCTCGGAGCCGAGCAGGTTGAGATAGCGCGTCATGGCCGCTTCCGAGTCGAGCAGTGCCTCGTCCATGTTGACGTCCAGCATCTGCGCGCCGCTCTCGACCTGCTGGCGTGCGACTTCCACGGCCTCCGTGAAGCGGTCCTCCAGGACGAGCTTTGCGAAGCGCCGCGAACCAGTCACATTGGTTCGTTCCCCGACGTTCACGAACAGTGTGTCTGCGCCGATGTCCAGCGGCTCCAGGCCCGAGAGACGCGTGCGCCGCTCGACCGTGGGGATGCGGCGCGGGGCGCGTTCAGCCACACGCTCGGCGATGGCTCGGATGTGGTCGGGCGTCGTGCCGCAGCAGCCGCCGACCAGATTGAGGGCACCCTCGTCGACCAGCTGTCCCAGCACACCGGAGGTCTCGGACGGCGGCTCGTCGTACCCGCCGAAGGCGTTGGGCAGGCCGGCATTGGGGTAGGCGCTGACGGGCACATCGGCGATGCGTGACAGCTCCTGGAGGTAGGGCCGCAGGAGACGGGCCCCCAGCGCGCAGTTGAGGCCCACCGCAAAGGGCCGCGCATGGCGCACGCTGTTCCAGAAGGCACCCACGGTCTGACCGCTCAGCGTCCGGCCGGAAGCGTCCGTGATGGTGCCGCTGATCATGACGGGCAGCCGGAAGCCGAGCCCATCGAAGAGCGTCTCCACGGCGAAGATGGCGGCCTTCGCGTTGAGCGTGTCGAAGATAGTCTCGATGAGCAGGATGTCTGCGCCGCCCTGGACCAAGCCGCCTGCCGCCTCACCGTAGGCCACCGCGAGTTCCTCGAATGTCACGTTGCGGGCGCCCGGATCATTCACGTCGGGGGAGAGCGAGGCGGTCCTGTTGGTGGGACCCAACGCGCCGGCCACGTAGCGGGGCCGCTCCGGCTCGCGTGCCTCGGAGGCGTCGGCCGCCTCACGAGCGAGTCGGGCGGCCTCGCGGTTCATCTCCTCAGCCGCATCCTCCAAGCCGTAGTCGGCCATGGAGATCCTCGTGGCGTTGAACGTGTTGCTGCTGATGATGTCCGCGCCGGCTTCCAGGTAGGCGGCGTGGATGTCGCTGATGATGGCGGGCTGGGTCAGGACAAGGAGATCGTTGGCCCCGCGTAGGTCTCGCGGATGGCCGCGGAAGCGCTCGCCGCGGAATGCCGCCTCGTCCAACGTGTGCGTCTGGATCATGGTGCCCATGGCGCCGTCGAGCACGAGGATCCTCTCGGCCAGCAGCTCGGGCAGGCGCGCCAAACGTCGATCGCGACGCGCGTCGCCGGTCGAGCCGGTCGAGCCGGTCGTGCTGTTCGGAGCGGGATGGGCGGTCATCGTAGGTTCGAGTCTAGCGGCCGGTGGTCGGCGCGAGATATGGCCGGCTTTGTCGACGAAGGGGCTGCTACCCGTGCAGATCATCACGATGAACGAACAAGATGCCCGTGCTGGCATGTCTCGGATGGATCAACGCCGGGTGGCGCTCCCCCCGGTAGCGCGAACTGGCGTCGACCACGCTCACGCCAGCGCAGGACAAGGCGGTCCACGGGGAAGTGTCGTGCCGGAACGCACCGCTCTGGCCCAGCCTGTTCATCCATCGTGACAAATCGACAGGCTCACCATCCGATCCAGGAGCGCCCCGTCTGTCAGCATCGCATCAGGGCCGGCGCCGCTCGACGTCGACCACGGAAGAGGACAGGTGAGGATCGATGCACGCTCGCCGCGGTATGGCTCGATGAAGTCCGTCGCTGACGCTCTGCGGCCGTCCGTGGCTGATGCAAGTGCGGCGTGGGCGGCTCGCGTCCGCGCGGATCGCGAACAGGTCGAGCGCCTACGGGAGTCGGCCGACCCGACCGACTTCTACGCTCCCGTGGCCGACCGCTTCCGGCTCGATCCGCAGCGCACGGATGATCCGACCCTCGAGGTCTTGCGCTCCCTCGTCGTTCCCGAAGAGATCTGGCTCGACGTGGGGTCGGGTGGTGGCCGGTTCGCGCTGCCGCTCGCGCTCCTCGCCCGCGAGGTGATCTGCGTGGAACCGAGCCCGGCCATGATCGCCGTGCTCGAGGAGGGCGTGCGCGAGCACGGCATCAGCAACATCCGGATCGTGCCCGAACGCTGGCCCCTGCCGGATACAGCGGTCCGGGCCCAGGTGGACGTTGCGCTGCTCGCTCACATCGGCTACGACATAGAGGAGTTCGGTCAGTTCCTGGATACCGTGGAGTCGGTCGCACGCCAGCGGTGCGTGGCGGTCATGGGGGAGGGGGCCATGACCACGGTGGCGACGATGTTCTGGGAGCCCGTCCATGGTGAGCCACGAGTGGCGCTGCCCGCTCTGCCGGAACTCGTGACGCTGCTCTTCGCGCGAGGTCGGATCCCGGAGATCCGGCTGGTCGACCGGTCGCCACCGACGTTCGAGTCGATGGACGAGCTCCTGACCATGGCGCGTCGACAGCTCTGGGTGCGCCCAGGCAGCGAGAAGGACGCGCGGCTCAGCGAACTCGTCCAGGGCGGCGCCGAGGAGCGCGACGGACGATTCGCACTGGAGTGGACCCCGACCCGCATCGGCATCGTGGTCTGGAAGCCGCCGCCCGCGTAGTGGAGATCGGTTCAGCCCATCGTCTCTCCTGGCTCCGGGCTGATCAGCTCGACATCGTGCAGGCCGCGCTCGCGCAGCGCTGCACGCAGCTCATCAGGCGTGCCAGACAGCAAGGGGAACGTGCCGTAGTGGATGGGCACCACGGTGCGAACTCCGAGCATCTCGACGGCCAGCGCCGCCTCGCGCGGACCCATCGTGAAGTGGCCGCCGATGGGCAGGAAGGCGACGTCCGGCCGGTGCAGCTCGGCGATGAGGCGCATGTCACCGAAGACGTCGGTATCTCCGGCGTGATATATGCGCGACCCATCCTCCAGCTCCACCACGAAGCCCGCCGGCTCGCCAAGGTAGAGCGGCACGCCGGCGTCCGCGTTCCAGTCGCCCGCCGAGTGGTCGGCGCGGACCATGGTCACGCGCAGGCCCGCCGCCTCGACCGTGCCGCCCTTGTTCATGCCGGTGACCGCGTCCTCGCCGCCGGGCAACTGCCGCGCCAGCCAGAGGCTAAGCTCGTGGATGCACGGCCAAGCCGGACGCAGCCGGGTCGCCAGCGCCACGGCGTCTCCCAGGTGATCGCTGTGACCGTGCGTCACGAGCAGCAGCTCGCAGGCGTCGACCTCGTCGGCCGCCTTCGGCGAGCGCGGATTGCCGAACCACGGGTCGAAGAGGATCCGCTTCCCGTCGCGAGACTCGACCTCCACGCAGGCGTGGCCGTACCAGGTGAAACGCAGCGCATCGTGAGCCATCAGTCACTCCTTGCATGGTGCTCGTCGGTGTGCGCTTGACGGTACCGCCGGTCGCGCCCAGGCCCGCTGGCGATATGCTCCGGCGCATGTCGCGCTCATGGCAAGGGGAGTGCTCGGCCGCCACTCCCGCCGGGTCAGTCTGAGTGGAGCTCCTGCACTCGGTCATCGGCCCGGTGGCCACGAACCTCTATGTGCTGGGCGACGAGGCAAGCCGCGAGGCGCTGGCCATCGACACGGCGACCCCTTGCGTCGCCTGGCTCACGGAGCGCCTTGCCGAGCGGGGCTGGTCACTGCGCTTCGTGGTAAGCAGCCACCGTCACTGGGATCACATCGGGGATAACGCGGCCGTGGTCGAGGCCACCGGAGCGTCGCTTGCCGTCCATGCCGCGGATCGTCATGGGCTGGTGCGGCCAGAACCGCTTTGGGCGCCATTCCCCATCCCACCCTCCATCCCGGCCATGGACCTGGCCGAGGGCGGCCGTATCCGCTTCGGCTCCATCGATCTGGAGGTGCTGCACACGCCGGGCCACACGGAAGGCTCCATCTGCCTGCTGGCTTCGGGCGAGCGGCTGCTCTTCACCGGCGACACGCTCTTCCGCGCCGGTTGGGGACGGGTGGACCTGCTCGGCGGCTCGACCGAGCAGATGGTCGGATCGCTGACGCGGCTCTCTGCCATGGACGGCGACCTGCGAGTACTGCCGGGACATGGCAAGGAGACGACCCTTGAGCGCGAGCGCGCATGGCTGGACCTGGTCGCCCGCCAGCGACGACTCCTGCTGTAGCCGCTGCGAGCCACCTGCGGGCCATGGCCTGGACCGCCGCCGTGCGCTGACTCCCTGAGTCACAGCTGGGGTCCCGTTCCGAGCTACTCGGGCAAGCCGACCCACTCCGGGCTCGCAGCCGGATCGAAGGGCTTGCGATAGGCCGCGTAACTGCGGTGCACGGCGAAGCCGGACGACTCGTAGAGCGCGAGTGCCTCGTTGGGGTTGGCCGCATCGACGCCCAGCGCCGCTGAGGTCATGCCCCGCTCGCGCAGGAGATAGAACGACTGCCCGATGAGCGCTCGGGCGAGGCCTCGACGGCGCCACGGTCGGCGGGTGAAGACGGAGTCCAGCAACCCCCGCTGGTGTCCTCGCGTGGCGTTCTCGACGGGATCGATGACGTTGACCACGCCGCCGGCGATCTGATCACCGTCCCAAGCGACGATGTACAGGGAAGGATCGAAGGTCGGGCTGCCGATCCACCTCTGGAAGGCCGCCTCGGAGGAGTCGATTCCGCCCCAGTGATCCCGGAATGCCTCCCCGTCTGCGTCGAAGACGGCGCGGAGCCCCTCCCGGCTGACCGGGCGGACCTGGAGGCCCTCGGGCAGCGGGAAGTCCTGGATGTCGTCGAGGGTGGGGCGGACCATGTCGTAGAAATGCCGCACGACGACGTACCCCTCGCTCAGCAGCAAGCGGGTGTTGGACTCGTCACGGTCCGCGCCGAACGATCCGAGCCAGCGCGGCCGTTCGTGCTGGTGCTCTGCGGCGATCTCGCGCAGCCGTCGCTCATCCTCGTGCAGCATCGCGCAACCGATGCCGCGACGACGCCAGGAAGGATCGACCCAACCGAAGCTCGTGTAGGTCCGTCCGCCGTTGTTCTCGTCCTCCCACTCGACCCGGGCGTACGCCACCAGCCGTCCTTGGACCTCGGCCAGGAGGGCGTCCCGGTAGGGGTCGGAGTTGGTGAGGTTGGCGTAGTCGACGGACATGGCTTCGACCGTGGTCACCTCGTCGACGCCGTCGGCGTCGTGGCAGGCGTTGGCGACTCGGACCATCTCGGGCAGGTCGGTCTCGCCGCGGTAGCGCCTGAAGCGCAGTCCGGGGATGGCCGGCGCATCAGCAAGGGCGAGGTCCTTGGTCGGATCCTCTCTGGTCTTGGTGGTCATGACGATCTCCTCAGGGTCGTTTCTGGGGGGTTCTGGTCAGTCGTTGTCGAGCCTGCCCTTGAGCCGGTCCTGGATACGGCATGAGCTGCGGACACTGCGCGCGAAGCGCCGTCCCTCCGCCCGTGCCTGCGCCGGTGACGAGCGGCGCTCCGTGGCGGCGATCTCCCGCTGGAGCTTCTGCTGGCTGCGCAGGCGCGTCTCGGCCAGTTCGCCGCTCTCGATGGCCGCGCGCACGGCACAGCCGGGCTCGACACCGTGCGAACAGTCGATGAAGCGGCATCGTTCGGCGAGAAGCGCGATGTCGGCGAAGGCGGCATCCATGCCTTCTTCGGCGTCCACCAGCCCGACCGCGCGGAGTCCCGGGGTGTCGATGAGCAGGGCGCCGCCGGGCAGCACGAAGAGTTCGCGACCCACCGTCGTGTGGCGGCCGCGGTCGTCGCCCTCACGGACCGTCTGCACGGCCTGGCGCTGATCGCCCAGGAGCATGTTCGTGATGGTCGACTTGCCCGCGCCGGACGAGCCAAGGAGTACCAGGGTCTGGCCCGGCACGAGGTATCGGTCCAGCACCTCCAGGCCTTCGCCGGTCCGCGCGCTGATGGGGTGGACGGGCGTGTCGCCCGCGATGCCGCTGATCTCCGCGACGCGGGCCGGCACGTCGGCGCACACGTCGGCCTTGTTGAGCAGGATCACCGGCGCAGCGCCACTGGCCCAGGCCAGCGCCAGATAGCGCTCCACGCGCCGGAGGTTGAAGTCACGGTCGAGTGCCGCCACAAGCAGCGCGGTATCCACGTTGGCGGCCAGGATCTGACCGGAGGCCCGACCGCCGCGTTCGGCCTGGCCACGAGAGAAGGCACTGGTCCGCGGCAGGACGCCTCGCAGCGCGCCTTCGCCGCTGGCCAGCGGCTCCAGGGCGATCCAGTCACCGACCGTGGGAAACGAGGCGGTCCCGCTCGCCGAGCGGCGGAACCCGCGCTGGACATGGACGTCCGTCAGGCCGGAGGCGGTCATGGCATGGACCACGTCCCGCTCCTGGCTGACGACGCGCCCCGGCACGAAGCCAGCCGCCGCATGCTCCGCGAAGGCGGCCTCGCGCTCCGGAGTCCAACCCATCACGTCCATCAACCTACCCGCTTCAGCTTGCCCGTTCGCTTGGCGTAGCGTTCGGCCACGCCGAACGTCCAGACACCAAGCGGGATGAGCACGACGGCCATCACGCCCAGTGGCCAGACCTGGCCCCACAGCTCGGTGATGGGTACGCCGTCCATCAGACCGGCACGCACGCCGTTGAGGACATACGTGGCCGGTGAGAACGCCGAGAGCACCTGCATCCACTCGGGCATCACCTCGATGCTGTAGTAGACACCGCTCACCAGGAGCAGCAGGGATTGCAGCACGAAGGTCATCTGGGCGCCTCGCTCCACATACATCAGGGGCAGGATGGCGGCCATCATGCCGATGCCGATGAACGAAGCGGAGCCGATGACCATGATCACGGCCGCCGTCAGGAAGTCGGCGCGCGACAGATCCAGGCCGAAGAAGAAGGTCAGCACGACCAGGATGACCGCGGTGTGGACGAGGCCGTAGATCACCGCGAAGAAGGTCGAGCCCAGCAGCTGCGTGTAGCGCCGGATGGGCGCCATGAAGGTGTACTCGAGCGTGCCCTCCCAGCGCTCCCAGGCCACCGTCTCGGCGATGAAGCCGAAGACGATGGACAGGTAGTTCCAGAAGATGGCGCCGATCATCAGCGAGAGGAGCAGGCGCGCGTCGCCCTGGTCGGCACCGATGAAGGCGATGGCCAGGGCTGAGGCAAGGGCGTACACGAGGTACGCGACCTCCCAGCCCCAGTAGCGCTTGACGAGGAACCAGTTGCGCTCGATGAAGGCGTACGAGCCGCGCATCTCGCGCGTCAGCGTGGACATGGTGGGAGTGGCTCCAGAGATGATGGGCTTGGAGCCGGCTCGTCCCGTCATCGGGAACGAGCCGGCTCGAGGGACGGGTCGCCCTCGCCGGCCAGGCGGCTGCCCAGCCGGACGAGGGAGCGACCGACGGCGCGTCGCACGGGCGGGCGCTGGCGCTGCCGGCGGATCTCCGAGCGGCGGGCCAGGCGTTCCTGTCCGTTCCGCTGGATCTCGCGCTGGCGACGCTCGCGGGCGAAGCGCTGCTCGATCTGCACGGTGTTCATGGCGTTCTCACCTCCTTTCCATCGAAGTTCGTGTGTCCGTTCGGTGTTCGCGTGGCCGGATCAGTCGTCATCGGAGCTCTCCTCCTCGACGTCGTCGTCCAGCGAACGACCGGTGTAGGTCATGAAGACGGCTTCCAGCGTTGGTGGCTTACCGTGGTCGCGCTCGACCAGGGTCTTGAGCTCGTCGGCGGTGCCCTCCACGATCAACCGGCCGTCGTTGAGGATCCCGATGCGGTCGCAGAGACGCTCCGCCTCAGCCAGGTCGTGAGTGGTCAGCACGATGGTCGCGTCGTGGCTGTCGCGCAGCTCCTCGATGAAGGTCTGCACGTCTAGCTTCGAACGCGGATCGAGGCCGGTCGTCGGCTCATCCAGCAGCAGCAGCGTGGGACTCGTCAGGATCGACCTGGCGATGGCCACCTTCTGCTGCATGCCCCGGCTCATCTGCTCCAAGGGCCGCGACAGGCGCGACTCCTTGATGCCCAGCCGGGCCAGGATGGTGATCGTCTCTCGCCGGGCGGGCCCGGCCTCGAGGCCGTACAGCCGCGCGGCGTAGACCAGGTTCTCGAGTGGCGAGAGCTTCTTGAAGAAGGCGGCGTCGACGGAGACCCGGTTGATCATCCGCTTGACCGCCATCTCGTCCCGCTCGATGTCCTTGCCGAATACCTCGACACGACCGGTGTCCAGGGTGAGCAGGGTCGAGACGAGCCGGATGAGCGTGGACTTGCCGCCGCCGTTGGCACCCAGGATGCCGTAGACCTCACCGCGCTCGATGCGCAGCGAGACGTCATCCACGGCTGTGACGGGCTTCTTCTTGCGGCCCACCACGAACCGTTTGGTCACGTGATCGACCAGCAGAGCTGGCAGCGCGTCGGAGGCCTGAGGGCGTTGGCGAGGGGCCGGCCGCTGCTCCAGGTCCGCATCCACGGGAAGCAGGGCAGGCTCGGCCGAGAGGGCGTCGGGCCGCTGTGGCTCGATGAGGATGGCCATGGGTCGTGCTCCTGGTGGGTGGGGACGTGATGAGTGTTGGCGGGCTCCTGGGGGAGGCCGGCTCTCTCACGCCCCTCGCACGACTCAGCGCGAGGCAACAAAAAAGCCGGGGGGCCCGATCAGGCCCTCCGGCTCGACGATCCGACGCTTCAGCGTCGTCGCAGTGTCACGAAGGGCTCAGATCTCCCGTGTCCGGGCCGCCGAAAGGCGCGCCCATCCGCAGCACGGAGGCTGCGGCGCTGGAGAGACGGACATCGATCATCTGGCTCGTTCGACTCCTGTGGTGATGCGTGGTCGCGCGCACGGCATGCGCAAGGTTGCGGAGTGTAGGCAGGTCGGCTTTGGCTTGTCAATACGACGGATGACGGTCGAGCAAGCGGGACATATGACGGCATCGTTAGACTCGAAGATGTGACCGATCATCTCGAGCGCGCCGCTGCTATCTTCGACGAGCATCTCGCCGTGGCGCACCGATCGCGCCAGTCGTTGATGGCGGAGGTAGCGGCGCTAGGGACGGCGCTGGCGGACGCCATCGAGGGCGGCGGCAAGCTGCTCGTCTTCGGCAACGGTGGCAGTGCCGCCGATGCGCAGCACTTCGCCGCCGAGTTGACCGGCCACTTCGCCATGGAGCGCGACCCGCTGCCGGCCGTCGCGCTGACCACCGACAGTTCCGCACTCACGGCCATCGCCAATGACTACTCCTTCGCGGATGTCTTCGCCCGTCAGGCGACGGCGCTGGCCACCGCCGGAGACGTGGCGGTCGGCATCAGCACCTCCGGACGCGCGGAGAACGTGATCCGCGGCATCCAGGCAGCCGGAGCCCGTGGTGCCGCGACCTGGGCGCTGACCGGCGGCACGGGCGGCAGGCTGCGCGAGGTAGCCGACCGCTCCATCGTGGTGCCGTCAGACGTCACGGCACGTATCCAGGAGATGCACATCACCGTCATCCACGCCGTCTGCACGCTGCTCGACGCGCGCATCGCATCACGGCGCGAGGGCCAGGAGGCAGCCGGCTGAGCGAGGTCCGGTCGACCGAAGGATCGCTGGTGGGAGCGGTGCGCGCGCGCGCACTCGACGCGGACCTTGCCGCTCTGCTGTGGCTCCTGGTCGATGGCGACCTGCCGCTGGTGGTCGCCGGCGGGACATCCGATCAGCGGGCGACGCTGCTAGCGGCGCTGGGCGGATTGCCCGGAGCGCGCAACGATGCGCCCGACCACATCGCACCGAACGGCGTCTGGGGGAGCGTGCTGCGAGGTCGCATCGCCAGCCTGAGGCCGGGTGACCGCTTCCGCGCCACAGCTGAAGTGGGCTCGCTGCGGGAGTTGCTGGAGCTGCTTGACGGACCTGCCATCGGCCTGACGGACGACGAGATCCGCACCCTAAGCGTGATCCTCGTGCTCGACGCCGAGGGCCGCGTCGCTGCCGCGCACCTGCTGCGGCCGGTGGAACGCGACGGCGCAGGGCATCTCCAGCGCCGTCCGCCCGCGGTGCTTGCCGCGAGGGACTCTCACGATGGGGAACTGGAACACTTTACCTGGGCCGTGACGTCCGAGCTGGCCGACCGGGTCGATCGCAGCCAACCTGACTTCGAGGCGCGGCAGGCCGGCCGGGCACGACTGATCGACCACCTTGCCTCAAACCCGGCCTCGACCGGCGACCGCGCCGCCCTGGAGGCTCACCTTTCTGCTGAGCCGCCGCGACAGCCAGCTCCGGAACGTCCGCCGGCCCGGCCGCCCTGGCCGCCACCTGACGACCACCGACCCCATTGAGGGTGGCGCTGGGCATGTCGTTTGACGCGTACCGGCGGCGGGCCTAGGCTCGACTACAGGCCCGAGACCCCGTTCCGGAGCAGCGCGTGACCTCTTCCGACCCCACCGATCCCACGACTGACGCTCTCCCGAGCACCCTGGGCGCGCTCCGGGCGAGCGGCTATGAGCCTCGCTCCATCAAGGTGGAGATGCGCGCCAACCTGCTCCAGCGGCTGGCCGATGGCGTTCCGCCCTTCGAGGGCATCGTCGGCTATGACGAGACCGTCATCCCGGCCATCGAGAACGCGATCCTGGCAGGGCACGACATCTGTCTCCTGGGCGAGCGCGGACAGGCCAAGACGCGCCTCGCTCGGCAGCTCGTGGGCCTGCTCGACCCGCAGGTGCCGGTGGTCGCCGGCAGCGAGCTCAACGATGACCCGCTGGCGCCCATCGGACCGGAGGCCGTTGCCCGGATCGCGGTGGAGGGAGACGAGACGGCCATCGCCTGGCTGCCGCATGACCGCCGCTACGGCGAGAAGCTGGCCACGCCGGACATCACCATCGCCGACCTGATCGGGGAGGTAGATCCCATCAAGGTCGCGGAGGGCCGCTACCTGGCCGATGCCAGCACCATCCACTACGGCCTCATCCCGCGCACGAACCGCGGCATCTTCACCATCAATGAGCTGCCCGACCTGGCCGAGCGCATCCAGGTGGGCCTGCTCAACATCCTGGAGGAGCGCGACGTACAGGTTCGCGGCTACACCCTTCGCCTGCCGCTCGACCTCTTCGTGGTGGCCAGCGCCAATCCCGAGGACTACACCAGCCGCGGCCGCATCATCACGCCGCTCAAGGATCGCCTCGGGTCACAGATCCGGACACATTACCCGCGCACCATCGAGGACGAGATGGCCATCATGCGTCAGGAGCGCACACGCTTCGCCGCCGATGACGGGCCGACCATCGCCGAGCCCGAGTACATGCTGGAGCTGGTCGCGGAGCTGACCCACCTGGCGCGCCGCTCACCGGAGATAAGCCAGCGCTCCGGCGTGAGCGTTCGGGTCAGCGTGGCCAACCTGGAGGTCCTGCTCGCCAGCGCCCTCAAACGGGCCGTACGCTTGGGTGAGCCCTCGGGTGCGCCGCGAGTCAGCGACCTGGCTGCGCTGCTCCCGTCCACCACGGGCAAGATCGAGCTTGAGTCGCTGGGCGACGACGCGCCCGAGGAGCGCATCGTGGATCGACTCCTCTCACGGGCGCTGAGTGCGGTCTTCGCGCGCCGGGTGGACGCGGACCAGCTGGCCGAGGTCGTGGAAGCCTTCGAGAGCGGCCTGGTGATCGAGACGGGCGATGCGCTCCCGTCGCGCGAGTACGTGCGCTGGCTGCGCGGTACGCCGGGCCTGGGCGAGGCCGTGGCTCGGCTGGGAGTCGGTGAATCGCCAGCGGAGGTGGCCTCGGCGGTGGAGTTCGTGCTGGAGGGCTTGCACCTCGGGCGACGCCTGAACAAGGAGCGGCAGGGTGTCAGCGGCGGCGGTCGGTATCGGGCATGAGCGGACCGTGGCCCGTGCCCTTCGAAGGGGCCGGCGCGACCGGAACTGCCCCCGGGATATCCAGCCGTGGCCCGAACCGCTACGCGCGCTGGGATGGTCGCCAGCGCCTTGCGGACCTCTCGGCGGATGAGCTGCTGCGAGCTCTCTCGGACGATGTCATGGCCGGCGAGGACCTCGATGAGGCGCTGCGCCGGCTGCTCCAGCGGGGCTATCACGGGCCGGCTGACGCGGACGCGGCCCGGATCCCCGGCCTCCAGGAGCTGATACAGCGCTTGGAGCGGCAAAGGCAGGAGCTTCTCGACCGGTACCGCTTGGGCGACGTGCTGGCAGAGGTGCGCGAGGAACTCGAGGCCATCGTGAACACGGAACGGCGCGGCATCGAGCGCCGTCTGGCCGAAGCTGCGGGCGGCGCGTCGGGCGACGAGTCGCTGCGACAGATGTTGATGGAGGTCTCTGCGCGCCACCAGGAGGAGCTGGCCGCGCTGCCGGCCGATCCCGGCGAGCGGATCCGCGCCCTGCGCGACTACGACTTCCTGGAGCCGTCCGCCCGGGAGCGCTTCGACGCGCTGCTCGAGAAGGTCGGCCGCCAGGTGCTCGACGGCCTGTTCGGCGGCTTGTCGGAAGCGATCCGCAGCGCGACCCCGGAACAGGTCGCGGCCAACCGAGAGATGGTCCGGGACCTGGAGCGACTGCTGCGCGAGCGCCTGGACGGCAAGGAGCCGTCGCAGGAAAGGGTCGATGCATTCCTGGCACAGCACGGGGGCTTCTTTCCCGGCGCGCGCACGCTGGACGACATCGTCGAGCGACTGGTGCAGCGCATGGCCGCCATGCAGTCGCTGCTGGCTTCCTTGACACCGCAGCAGCGCGAAGAGCTGGGCTCGATGATGGATGCCCTCCTGCGCGACGATCGCCTGCGCTGGGACCTGGCGCAGCTCGCGTCGACGCTGGACCAGCTGCTGCCGGGCGGCCTGGGTGAGCGGGTTGCCTTTGGCGGGTCCGAGTCGCTCTCGCTGGACGGGGCGCTTCAGCAGTTGGGCAGGTTGGGCCGGCTGGACCGCCTGGCTGACCAGCTCGACCTGGCCGGTGACACCGGGCGGCTCCGCGAGGTGGACGCGGCGGAGCTGTGGGACCTGCTCGGGGCAGAGTCGGCGGACGACCTTGCCGCTCTCCAGAGTGTGGCTCGGCGGCTCGAGGAGGCGGGACACGTCCAGCGCCGGGGCGACAAGCTGGAGCTGACGCCGCGTGGTACTCGGCGCATCGGTCAGGGTGTCCTGGATGAGCTCTTCACACGCTTGCGCAAAGACACTTTCGGCGCGCATCCGACACACGCCAGAGGGGTGGGCGGCGAGGTGGAGGAGTCGTCCCTGCCCTACGCCTTCGGCCAGCCGTTCCACCTTGATCTGCAGCGGACGCTCTCGAACGCGGTGGTCCGCGAGGCGAGCGCGAGCCACGGCCGCGGCAGGCGAGTCAGCGGCCACGCCGTGTCCTTGACGCTTGAGCCGGCCGACTTTGCCGTGCGTGAGACGCGCGAGGTGTCAAGCGCCGCGACGGTGCTGCTGGTGGACATGAGTCGCTCGATGCTCCTGCGCGGCTGTTTCATGGCCGCCAAGAAAGTGGCCGTGGCTCTGGACACGCTGATCCGAACGAGGTATCCGCGCGACGACCTGCACGTCGTGGGCTTCGCCTATCACGCTCGAGAGATCCGACCCGGGGCACTGGCCACGCTCTCCTGGCACGGCTACGAGTACGGTACGAACCTCCAGCACGGCCTGCTCCTGGCGCGTCAGCTGCTGGTGAGGTCGCATGCCACGAACCGCGAGATCGTGGTCATCACCGACGGTGAGCCGACCGCTCACTTCGAAGATGGCCAGGTCGAGTTCTCCTATCCGCCGACTCAACGCACGGTGAGCGAGACGCTGAAGGAAGTGGGGCGATGCACGCGCGCCGGCATCACCATCAACACGTTCATGCTGGAGCGCTCCCGCGCTTTGACCGCATTCGTGGAGCGGATGACCGCGCTCAATCGCGGCCGTGCCTTTTACGCTACGCCGGAACGATTGGGTGAGTACGTCCTGGTCGACTTCGTGGGCCGTCGCAACAGCCGACGGAGATGAGAAGACCGGCCGGACCAGGAGGGGTCCGACCGGTCGAGGAAGTCGAGATCTTCCGACCTCCGGTTCGCGCTCGAGACGGCTCTCTAGGCCCCGTCTGCGGTTCAGGCCGTCTTGCGCCCCCAACGGCCGCGCACGGACTCGTGTGAGCCCACCACGCCACCCAGCGCGGAAGCGGCGGCAGTAAGGGCCAGCGCAAGGAGCGATCCCCAAGCGCTCTCTCGGGCTCCCGCGATGGCCTCCTGAGGCGTCACATCGACCTCCGGCACATTGACCGACACGTCACCCAACAGGTTGGTGGCGGCCCCGAAGATCGAGCCAGCGCCGAACGCTGCCAAGATCATCAGTAGCACCAGGAACAGTGCCCAGACAAGGAAACCGTTGAGCAGGCTCCGGCCGTTGTCCGAGAGTTCAGCGGACCACGAAGAGACGAAGCCGCCGATGAAGAAGGCGACCAGGGCGATGATGCCGGTGACGATGCCCGCGACCATCGCCGTGTCTCCCTCGTCCGCGCCAGGCGCCGCCTGAAGGCCGATGGCGATGGCAGCCAGGGTCATCAACACGAATAGTCCCAGCGCGGTTAGCAGACCGGCCCAGATGGGACCCCACTTGAGCTGTGTACGATCGGGGATCGTCCCGCTGTTCCAGTAGTCATCCGTTGCCATCAGACTGCCACCACCGCGTGGCGTGTCGGCGGCGGAGTCATGCGCGACGCCTTCGTGCGCGACTGGACGGTTCTCCATAGATCCTCCTCTTTCTTGCATCTCGCCGTGTCACCCGCCGCTACAGCAATCGCAGGACGAGGATGATCAGGATGATCACCACGAGCAGGCCGATGAGACCCATGTACGACCTCCATTGGGGTTTCCGATGGGCGTCAGAGGACACCCGGTACCGCTCAGGCTGGGGCGAGAGGGGTTTCAGGAGGGCAACAAAGCGAGGGCCGAGGTTACGGGCCCGCTCGGGCTTGGCTCGGGCTGGGCAGGGATCAGTCCGTTGCCGCCCGGTGTGAGCGAAGGTGCAGGACAAGATCGAGCGCCGTCTTCAGCACGACCAGCAGCACGAGCAGGGCGATGGGCTGTCCCAGGACGCCCACCAACAGGGCTCCCACGATGATGGTCAGATGCAGGATCACCACGCGGCCATAGGGACGTGCCATCTGGCCCATCACCGAGACGCGCCGGTATTCACCTCGCCGGATGAAATTGACGTAGAACGATACGGCGTGGCTGACCGTCAAGGCGAGAGCGGCCAGGAGGATCTCCTCCGCCGAGATGGCGGCACCCAGCAGACCCGGGCCCGACTCCACGTCGAGCCTCCCCTCGGGCGTAAAGAGCGAGAAGAGCCCCGCGAAGAGCGGCAGCAGGAACACGAAGACGCCGTGGACCACCCAGAACAGTCCATAGTGAAAGATGAAGAAGGGGATGGCGAATGCCTTGGCCGCCATGGGGGCACACCCTGGTGCGCCGCTGAAGGTGATCCCGGAGCCCGCGCTCGGGTCGGGCGGAGCCTCCGCTCGCGCCATCTTGAGGATATTGATGAGGCCGATGACGCCGCTCTCGATCCAGTACAGGACCAGCAGCGTCAGGATGTCCCAGCCCAGGAAGAGCACGCCGCCCAACGGGATCGCATTGGAGACGACGAGCACCACGACAGCCAAGCCCGACGAGCGCGAGACGGCATCGAGTCGAGTCAGCAGGGAAAGCACAGGCAAAGGGTAGCCGGGCGAGGGCGGGGGTCGGCGAGTCGGTCGTGCCGCCAGCCGCGGAGTACGCTTCCCGCGCGCCGCTCTCGATCGTCGCGCCGTCGCATCATCACCCGCCGGAGGTCGCTCACATGTCCAGTCCCACCGCCGCCGGCTCGGTCCGCCAGCTTCTCGATCTGCTCGACGGCATCTGCCGCCTGGACGGCGAGCGCCTGGCCATCGAGGACGAGACCGCGCTCCGGGGCCGGGGCATCCGCGATCTGGCCTGGAGCGCGACCTTCAGCGAGGACGCCGCGACCGTGGAGGCGGCTCGCTGGTTCATCTGGGAAGCGTCGCAGTCGCTGAGGTCGCCGTCCGCCAGCATCCACGACCTCTACATGGCGCGGGGCAGGGGAGAGGTCTCGGGTTTTACCGTGCCCGCCGTCAACCTGCGCACACAGGTCTTCGACATGGCAGCGGCCATGTGCCGTGCCGCTCAGGCCATCGATGCCGGGACCATCGTCTTCGAACTCGCCCGTAGCGAGCAGGAGTACACCTTCCAGCGACCGGGCGAGTACATCACCAGCGTCCTGGCGGGCTGCATCTCGGCCGGCTGGCGAGGGCCCGTCTTCGTGCAGGGAGACCACTACCAGTTCAACGCCAAGAAGTACGCGGACGATCCTGAGGGCACCACCGGCGCGATCCGCAAGCTGACCAGCGATGCCCTGCGCGTCGGCTACGGCAACATCGATATCGACTCATCCACCCTGGTCGACCTCTCGTTCCGCACCGTGGACGGGCAGCAGCGCGAGAACTATCGACGCGCGGCCGAGATCGCGGCGCTCATCCGAGACCAGCAGCCGGACGGGATGACCGCCAGTGTCGGCGGCGAGATCGGTGAGGTCGGCAAGCAGAACTCGACGGAAGAGGAGCTGCGGGCATACCTGGACGGGTTCCGCCGCGAGCTGGATCAGCTGGCCGGGGAGTCGGCCGTGGGGCTCTCCAAGGTGAGCGTCCAGACCGGTACCTCGCATGGCGGCGTGCCACTGCCTGGCGGCGGCGTGGCGGAGGTCAAGCTCGACTTCGGGACGCTGGAGCGGCTCTCCGCCGTGTGTCGCGAGTACGGCCTGGCAGGCGCCGTCCAGCACGGCGCTTCCACGCTGCCGGACGAGCTGTTCGATCGCTTCCCGCAGGTGGAGACGGCGGAGATCCACCTGGCCACGGGCTTCCAGAACCTGCTCTACGACCATCCCGCCTTCCCCGCCGACCGGCGCGCCGAGATGGAGGCGTGGTGCCACACCAACACGGCCGA
The DNA here is from genome assembly GCA_037720745.1 of Candidatus Limnocylindrales bacterium. Lineage (GTDB taxonomy): Bacteria > Chloroflexota > Limnocylindria > Limnocylindrales > CSP1-4 > Palsa-1032. Next base: position 11,432 of record JBBJNS010000005.1, on the reverse strand, counting down.
CGAGCGCAAGGACGGCGAGAGCGACGACGTCTTCCTGTACAAGACACGCAAGAAGGCGCTTGGCCCGTTCAAGCGACAGCTCTGGGACCTGCCCGAGAAGGACGAGATCATCGCCGCTCAAGAGGCCAAGTTCGGATTCCTCTTCCAGCAGCTGGGCATCGCCGACAACCGGACCATGGTCGAGCGGCACATCCGCGTGACGCCGCGCTCGCTCGATCTGCCCGAGGCTCTTCGCATCGCGATCGGTCGGTAAGGCTAACCAAGAGCCACTCGGGCGGACCATCGGCCGTGAGGTACCTTACGGCACATGGACACGACGCCGAGCTGGCGGCCGGCTCAGTCACGAGCTCCATCGAGCCGCATCGCCGCGCTTCGAGCTGTCGCCCTGACCGTCGCGGTCACACTGCTCGCGCCCAGCGGCGGAGCGGCCATGACGAGCGCCGAAAGCGGCCCCCTCGACCCCACCACGGAGGCCCAGCTCCAGGCAGCCGTTGACGAGGCTCGCACCCTGCGGCCCATCCCGGGCATCTCGGCCGCCATCCATCTCGCGGACGGGACGCGCTGGGAGGGTGTGGCCGGGGTAGGGGAGCGGGGGACGTCGAAGTGGCCCGTCCGGCCCTCCACCCCCTTCGCCATCGCCAGCATCACCAAGACGTTCGTGGCGGCGGCCATCCTCCAGCTCGCCGAGGAGGGCGCGCTCTCCCTGGACGACCCGCTCGGGCGCTGGCTGCCGGACCACCCCCGCGGGGACATCGTGACCCTGCGGCACCTCCTTGACCACACCAGCGGCGAGGCAAACTACTTCACGCATCGCGACTATGAGTCGCTGGTCTTCGGTCGCCCGACGCATCACTGGACCAGCGCTGAGATCCTGGCTCTGGTGGGCGAGCCGGTCTTCGTGCCGGGTACGGACTGGCAGTACTCCAATACGAATTACGTGCTGCTGGGTCTTGTTATCGAGGCGGCGACCGGGGCATCGGTGTCGAGCGTCATCCGCGAAAGGTTCCTCGATCCGCTGGGCCTGCGGGAGACCTGGTTCCAGGGCGAGGAGACGGTGCCCGTCACGCCGGCGCAGGCCTACCTGCGCCGGGACGGGCGATGGATCGGCCTGGCTGACGGGACCCCGTTCCGGCCGCACACCTCTGCTGCCACGGTGGCCTGGGCGGCAGGCGCCATGATCTCGAGCGCTCGCGACCTGGCCACGTGGGCACGCGCGCTGTATGGCGGCCACGTCCTGTCCGACGCTTCGCTGGCCGCGATGACCGACTTCGATGAGGACGACTACGGCCTGGGCACCAAGACCTACCTGATGGGCGGCCGCACGGCCTGGGGCCACGGCGGCTCGCTGCGAGGCGCCGAAGCGACGATGCGCTACCTGCCCTCACTGGACGCGGCCGTGGTGGTGCTCTGGAATCGGGGCGGCGTGGAGTCTGCGGATCTCGCGCGCGAGTTGGCAGCCATCGCTTCCCGCGCCCTCTATCCCGATACGACCCCGCCCGTGATCGATGCCACCACGTTCGAGTTGCGGAAAGGAGCGACGCTGGATGGCCGGCTCGTCCCGGCCCGGCTGAACTGGTCGACCACGGAGACAGAGAGCGGCGTGGAGCGCTACGACCTACGGATGAGAGTGGATGGGGGCGCGTGGGAGTCGCTGCCCACCGAGGGTCCCGAGGTGCCGCGAGGCCAGGTGCCACAGACCCTCGACCTGGACCTGCGCGCCGGCCGCAGCTACGCCTTCCGCTTGATGGCTGCCGATGCCGAGGGCAACGTCGGAGCCTGGGTCGACGCGCCCGTCATCCGGCCGCGCATCCTCCAGGAGAAGAACGCGGACATCACGTGGGATCCGGGCTGGCGCTTCGTCACTCGATCGACGGCGTCCGGCGGGCGCGTCGCCAAGACGCGCCAGGCCGGCGTCCGCGCGCGACTCTCCGGGGAGTGGCTCGCCCTTGCCTGGGTCTCGACTCGATCGCCCCGTTCGGGCATCGCGGAGGTCAGCCTGGACGGCATCCCGGTCGACGTCGTCCCTACTGAGGTGATCGACCTGGTCGCGCCAAGCCTTGAGGCGCGCCGCCTCGTCTTCAGCCGGGCCTGGGCGAGGGCCGAGCCGCACGAGCTGATCATCCGCACCCTGGAGTCGCCCGACCGGCCACGCGTCGAGCTGGATGCGCTGGTCGTGCTGTCACTGGACGGTCCCTGAGGCGGTACCAGCCAGCGCGCCGGGAAGACCGACCGCATCGCTAAGATATGAGCATGCTCTCCGAATCCGCCGTCTATGAGGCGCTGCGCGCCGTCCAAGAGCCCGAGCTCGGTCGGGACATCGTCACGCTCAACATGGTCAAGGATGTGGTCATCGACCCCTCCTTCAATGTGGGTCTCACCATCGAGTTGACCACACCCGCCTGCCCCCTCAAGGACGAGATCGAGGGCAACGTGCGCGCCGCCCTGGGCGCCGTCGGTGCCCGGGAGATCGCCATCACCTGGGGCGCCATGGTGCGGCGCGCATCGCCGAAGCAGCCGGAACAGCTGGTGCCCGGGGTCAAGAACATCCTGGCTGTGGCTTCGGGCAAGGGCGGCGTGGGCAAGTCCACGGTAAGCGCCAACCTGGCCGTGGCACTGGCCATGGACGGCGCCTCGGTGGGACTGCTGGACGCGGACATCACGGGCCCGAACATCCCGCTCATGATGGGCATCGAAGGCGCGCCGGTGGCCAGCCCGGAGGGCAAGATCAGCCCGCTCGAGCGCTATGGCGTGAAGGTCATCAGCATCCAGTTCTTCGTGCCCGAGGGACAGCCCATCGTGTGGCGCGGTCCGCTGGTGGGCGGCGCTATCCAGCAGTTCCTGCGCGACGTCGATTGGGGCGACCTGGACTACCTGGTCATCGACCTGCCGCCCGGGACTTCGGACGCGCAGTTGACGCTGGCCCAGGCGGTGCCTATCAGCGGTTCCCTGCTGGTGACCACGCCGCAGGATGTGGCCGTGCAGGATGTGACCAAGGCGCTGGCCATGTTCCGGCGCATGAGCGTGCCGGTGATGGGTGTCGTCGAGAACATGAGCGCCTTCGTCTGCCCCCACTGCGGGGAAGCCACGGAGATCTTCGGGCGGGGCGGCGGCGAGGCGTTCGCGCGTCGCAACGAGCTGGAGTACTTCGGCGGCATCCCGCTGGACGTGCGTGTTCGCCAGGGGGGTGACGCGGGCGTCCCCGCAGTCGCCCAGCGCGATCCGGGGGTGGCGGCTGATGTGCTGCGGCAGCTGGCGCGCACCGTGGCCGCGCGCATGAGCGTTCGCGCCGCGCGACAGGCGCCGGTCCTCTCCATCAGCTAGCCCACCGCAGCGGTGCCTGACTGGATCCTCGGCACTCCCGACGCCCTTCTTCGAACGGTCGTGGTCGGAGTCGTCGCGTATCTGGCGCTGATCGGCACGCTCCGTCTTTCCGGCAAGCGGACGCTGGCCAGCCCGGAGGGGCAGCGCTGAAGATCGAGCGGCCCCCCGGGCCCTGCGTTCAGTCTTCCAGTCGCCGCCATAGGGCGGAACAGGCGAGGAGCCCAGCGCGGCGACGACCCTCGTCGCCTGCCAGGAAGGCGGTCCGCCTCTCGAGCGTGACCCGGTCACCGAGCGCGATGGCCACGCTGACTGCCGTGTCGCCGTGGCGCTCAAGCGCTCTGACGGCGAGTCCTATCTGTGCGGATGGCGCCCCGCGCGCCCGCCTGGCCTCGTGGCGGAGGTCGTATCGCCCGTCCGGCAACACCTCGGCGCGTGCCAGCCACGGAGCAGGACCCAGGAGGAAGGCCAGCTGTCCAGCCGTACCGATCTCCACTGTCGCCAGCGTGCGAGCGGCCAGCCGGTGACCGAGGGCATCCAGCCACGTCTCCTCGCCTCGTGCGAAGAGCCAGCGCTCCACCTTCGGTGCCAGGAGCGCGGTCATGGCCGCCACTCGCTCGCCCGCGCCGGCACCGAAGGCGCTGATGCGGAGGTCGATCGCGTCGGCTCGGGCATAGGTGGCGACCTGTGGGTCGGCTGCCCGCAGGATCGTCTCGCCGATGAGATCGGCGAGAGCCGACTCGCCGATGCCTGTGAGACGGAGCGTCTCAGCCGCTGAATGCTGCCCCACGCCGCGCGCCAGGAGGCGGGGCAGCACCTCCCTGTGCCACATCGGCGACATCTCGCGCGGCGGGCCGGGCAGGGCCACGATCACGTGTGCTCCGTCAGGCTCGACCCACCACCCCGGGGCGGTGCCCTGGGTGTTGGGCAGAGCCTCCGCTCCCGGGATCAGCCAGGCTTGCTTCAGGTTGGCCTCGGCCATGGGCAGACCGCGTCGCTCGAAGAGATCGCGCAGCCAGTGCTCCAGGGCGGGATCGACCGCAGGGTCCGCGCCGCAGGCGGCTGCGATCGCCTCTCGCGTCAGGTCGTCCGGGGTGGGGCCCAGACCGCCGGTGCTGATGATCAGGTCCGTGCGACCCAAGGCCGCCTCGAACGCCTCGCTGACGGCGTCCAGTCGATCGGGCAGGGCGGTGATGCGACCGACCTCCACGCCGCGCTCCATCAATCCCGCGGCCAGATCGCCCGAGTTCGTGTCGCGGGTGGAACCGGTGGTCAACTCCGTGCCGACGGCCAGGATCTCGGCGCGCCGGAGAGACGACGGTGTGGTCACGGTGTCGAGTTTAGATACGCCGCCGAGGCGTGGCACGCTCGCTGCGGTCGGGCCCCGTTGGCAATCTCCGCCGGAGAGTGCTAACGTCCGTGCCAGCACATGAAACGCGCGGCCACGCCCACGTGGCGCGAAATGAACGATGAGCGAGGGAGCACCGATGGCAAAGCTGATCGCCTATGACGAGGAAGCACGCGGCGCGATGAAGCGGGGCATCGACGCCCTGGCCGACGCTGTGGGCGGCACGCTCGGCCCCAAGGGCCGCAACGTCGCGCTGGACAAGAAGTACGGCGCACCGACGGTGACGCACGATGGCGTGACGGTGGCCCGAGACATCCAGCTCGATGACCCCTTCGAGAACATGGGCGCGCAGCTCCTCAAAGAGGCTGCCACGAAGACCGAGGACGTGGCCGGCGACGGCACCACGACCGCGACCGTGTTGGCCCAGGCCATCGTTTCGGAAGGTCTGAAGAACGTCGCGTCGGGGGCTAATCCGATGCAGATGAAGTTGGGCATCGACGCCGCCTCCCACGCCGTATCGGAGGCCATCAAGGCCAACGCGCAGCCGGTCAAGGGCCATGACGAGATCACGCAGGTGGCCACCGTCAGTGCCGCCGACCCGGAGATCGGCAAGCTCATCGCCGACGTCTTCGAGAAGACCGGCAAAGACGGCGTCATCACCGTCGAAGAATCGAAGACGATGGCCTTCGAGACGGAGTACGTGGAGGGCATGCAGTTCGACCGCGGCTACGTCAGCCCCTACTTCGTGACTGATACGCAGCGCATGGAAGCCGCCTTGGACGAGCCCTACATCCTCATCACGGACAAGAAGATCTCGGCCGTGGCGGACATCGTGCCGACGCTGGAGAAGGTCCTCGGAGCGGGCCGCAAGGAGCTGCTCATCGTGTCCGAGGACGTCGACGGGGAAGCGCTTGCCACGCTCGTCGTCAACAAGCTGCGCGGCATCGTGAGCGTGCTCGCCGTCAAGGCACCCGGCTTCGGCGACCGGCGCAAGGAGATGCTACGCGACCTGGCCATCGTGACCGGTGCACAAGTCATCAGCGAAGAGGTCGGCCGCAAGCTCGACTCGGTGACCCTGGACGATCTGGGCCGCGCCCGGCGCGTCCTCTCCACCAAGGACACCACCACGGTCATCGAGGGCAAGGGCCAGCAGCCTGACATCGACGCGCGGGTGAAGCAGATCAAGGCGCAGATCGAGGAGACCACCTCGGACTACGATCGCGAGAAGCTCCAGGAGCGACTGGCCAAGCTGGCCGGCGGCGTGGCCATCATCAAGGTCGGCGCCGGTACGGAGACCGAGCTCAAGGAGAAGAAGCACCGCGTCGAGGATGCGCTCTCAGCCACGCGCGCCGCGCTGGAGGAGGGCCTCGTGCCGGGCGGCGGCGTGGCGCTGCTGAACGTGCAGTCGGCGCTGGACGGGCTGGGCATGGACGGCGACGCGGCCATCGGCGTGCGCATCGTACGTCGCGCACTCGAGGAGCCCGCCAAGCGGCTGGCCCAGAACGCCGGCATGGACGGCGGTGTCGTGCTGGAGAACATCCGCCGGCGTCAGCAGGAAGCAAGCGACTCGACCATCGGCTACGACGTGGTGGCCGACGACTACACCGACCTGCTGGCACGAGGCATCGTCGATCCAGCCAAGGTGACCCGTTCGGCCGTCGAGAATGCGGCCTCCATCGCGGCCATGGTCCTCACCACCGAGGCCATGATCACGGACAAGCCCGAGCCAGCATCCGCGGCGCCGCAGATGCCCCCCGGCGGAATGGGCGGCATGGACTTCTAGGAGTCCGCGTACCGCGCAGGAGCGTCTCATGGGGCCTGGCGAGATCAGTCTCGCCGGGCCCCACGCTGTTCCTGATGCGAGGGAAGGCCCGACACCACGGGCTTTCGGCGGACGTGACGTCACCCCTTGCTCGGGGGGCCGATACTCAGCGGCATCATGGATCGGCTCGCCTCCAGTGGATTCAGCGACTTCGATCGACTGGGCGCCGTCTTTCGGCGGACCCTGGAGTTGCTTCATGCCCTCGCGGCCACGGGCGATCTGCCCGATGGCGCCAGTGATGTGCTGGCGACCGAGACGCTGCCCCACATCGAAGACATGGAAGCGGGCTTCCGCGCCCGGCTCCGGGCCACCGAGTCGAACGTCGAGGAGCTGCGTGCGCTCGTCCTCCTGGGCGGCCTGGGCCTGCCCGAGCCGCGTGACACGGCCGAGGCGCGGGCCGCACTGATCGAGGCGATGCAGGCACGTGCCGGCGCCGGCGGAGAACGCACCCTTGCCGGCTCTCCGGGACGAGGCTTGGCTGCGCTGGAGCATGCACGCCTGGTCTTCGCGCTGATGCCATCGACCCCAGGTCCGTCGGTGCGCTACCCGACCGGCCGGCGTACCTATGCGGACATCGCCGCGCCGCGCTCACCAGCGGAGCTCGTCGGTCGCATCGAGGAGCTCGAGCGGCGTCTGTGGAACGTGGCTACGGGCCGCGTGCCGAGCCCTTCGGATGCTGGCTACAGACGGGTCTACGGATTCTTCGACATCGGGGAACGGCTGGTCCGGGGTGACCTGCGCCTCAGCTGAAGGAGCGTCGTAGTGATCTGTCCGGCCACCGCAAGGTCACGCTCGCACCCGAAACGACATCGGTAGGCGAGGGTTCTTGTATCCTGCCCCTGCCCACCCCGACGCATCGAGGCAGATCCGCTGACGTCCGAACGCCCGCCGAACCCCGCCGATCGCCCCGCAGGCAATGGTTCCGCGCCATCGTCAGGCAGCGCGACCCCGCCCGTAGCGCCTACGCGCGAAGCCTTCACGCAGCCGACGTCCCCGCCCACGCGCGCGGCTACCCCGTCTGCACGTCCGGTCGGCCGGCCCGGCGGGACACCGCCCGCCGGTACCCGAGCGACGGGTCAGCGGCCGCAGACGCCGCCGCCTCCTCCAGCGCCTGGCTTGCGAGAGCAGCTGGGACAGGTGAAGTCGACGGCGAGAGGGCTCGCCTCCGCGCATGTCGGCCTGTTGAAGTCGGAGATCGGCGTCATCGTCGAGCAGGCCAAGATCATCGCTCTGCTGGCGGGCATGATGCTGGGCCTCGCGCTCCTGCTCGCCACGTTGCTCTACACGGGCACGTGGCTCTTCCTGGGCGAGTGGCTCTTCGGCTCGATGGGCTGGGGTCTGTTGCACGGCACGCTGGCGACGCTGGGCATCATCATGGCGCTCGGTCTGATACTCATCGGCAACACGCCTCGCGTGCCGCTGATGGCGCTGGGTCTGGCCGCGGTCGTAGGCACCGTGCTCTCCATCCTCTTCGGCACCAATCTCCTGCGCAACGCGTTCGTCGCGCTGGCCGATGCGCTCGAGCCCATCCTGCGCCTTGATGCGGCGGCGCTGAACGGCCTGCATGTCACGCTTCTGGCGATGGCCGTGGTGATGGGCATCCTGGGACTTTTGGCCGGCCTCCGCGCCGGCGCCGCTGGCGCGCTAGGTGGTCTGGCAGCCGGCGCTGTGCTTGGTGCGCTCTTCGGTCTCGCCCTCGGCGGAGACTCCCTTGGGGCGGCCTACCCGATGTTGGCCGGGGCCCTGGTGGGGCTCATCGTCCTCGGCCTGCTCGGCCTCGCCCTGGGAGCCAAGGCGGGCGGCGCCGGCGGTGCCCTGAGTGGCTTCGGACTGGGTGGCCTCCTGGGTGTGTTCCTGGGCGCCATCATGGGAGCCGTGACCTTCGACCTCAAGGGTGCCATCGCCGTCGGCGTCACCCTGGGCCTGCTGGCGTGGCTCGCCTTCCAGGCCATCCTCGCCATGCGCGAGGGCATCGACCCCCAGAAGCGGTTCGGCAAGCTCGTGCCCAGCGAGTCGATCACGGCCGCCAAAGATACCCGTAGCTGGTTGGGACAGGAATGGCAACGACAACGAAGCAAGCTCACCAAGAGGTAGTCGCCGCGCGCAAGGCGTTGGGGCACGAGCTGGATGAGCTGCGTGTGGCCACTCGCTCAGCGGTCGACATCCCGGCCAAGGTCAAGCGCAACCCGGTCAAGACGATGAGTCTCATCGGTGGCGCGGGCTTCCTCGCCGTGGGCGGCCCGAAGCGGGTCATCCAGGCCATGGAGCATCGCATCCGGCCTACCAAGAAGGACCGTCTCAAGGGCATCCTGCCCAAGGACGTCGAGAAGCTCGTGGACAAGACCGCCTCCAACGCAGACGAAGTGAGGCAACGCCTGGAACAGGATTTCTACGACTGGATGAGCAAGAAGCGGCCGCAGCAGGCCCCCGCCAACGCGCGACAGAGCTTTTGGAAGACGTACGATTCATTCCTCGGTCCGCTGGGGGCGCTGGGGGCGAAGGCCATGGTCGAGAAGCTCTTCGCGGCCGAGAAGGAACGCACGGCCGTCTCCAAGCAGCAGGACCGACCGGGCAGCGTCTCGCCGGCCGATCAGGTGGCTACCAGCCTGGGGAAGAAGCTCAGCAGCTGATCGTGTGCGCGCCTCCGGCGCTAGACTGCAAGCTCGGGCGAGTGGCGGAATGGCAGACGCGCCAGGCTTAGGACCTGGTGCCGCGTGAGCGGCGTGTCGGTTCGACCCCGACCTTGCCCACCATCCAGCTGAGGGCGCGGCTCAGGGCAGTGAGCCGCTCATCTGGGAGACGAGCTGCCGCGCGTCGACGGTCACGTCCACCATCATCCCGTGGGGCGTGATGCGCACGTCACTGAGTCGCCACGACTCCGAGGGAGCGGGTGCCAGCAAGACCACGGGATCCGTGCCCGCTGGCTGCAGGATGAGTGCGTCGCCGGCCACGCGGAGCTGGGCTTGCGTCGCCTGGCCATCGCGCTCGATGGTCAAAGAGCCGTCACGCAGGGTCACCGCATCGACCGCCACGCCAGCCTGACCGGCGATCTCACGGACCAACTCCTCCGATGCGGTCCGGTCCATCGATCCAGTGGCGCGCGTCGCCTCGGCGGGGCCCTCCAGGTCGATGCTCTGGACGACCATCTCCAGGCCGCCGGGGCCGCTGACGCGCACCTCGTGGAGCGTGCCACTGATGGACGCGAAGCTGCGGTCGGAAGGCGAGACATCGGTCAGCGTGACATCCACGCGTCCGATGACGGCACGCGGGACCATGACGTCGTCGGCCTGGACGCGCACGGAAGGCGCTCGCCCGGTGAAGATGCTCGGCCCGAACAGGTCGACGCTGACGTCCAGGTCGTCACCTTGTACACCGGCATCGCGCGCCAGGCCACTGATGATGGGGCCAGCCACGACGGGGATGACCACGAACACGAGGAGGGCGATCAGCACGGCACTGAAGGCGGCGAACTTGATGAGGCCGGTCAAACGACCCTCCATGAAGGTGGGCGCGCCGGCACGCGACGGCGTCCCGGAAGGGCTCTAGCGTAGGGCATCGACTCGTCGCACCGGTGCCTTCGAGCAACGAGCCGGCCATCCGCGGCCTGCGTCGTGGTGGTCGCCGCCCGTCCGGTCCGGCCCGCCTATACTTTCCTCTCCCCATGCATGCATCGGACCTTTGACCCTGAAGTTCAACACCCGGCCCGCTGAGCGGAGCACGGTCGTGCTCGAGGTGGAGCTGCCCGCCGAGCGCGTGAAGCGCTCCATCGATGTGTCCGTGCGCCACATCGGGCAGCGGCACCGCGTGCCCGGATTCCGACCGGGACGGATCCCGCGACCGATGCTGGAGCGCGCCTTGGGCATCCGCCGGGATGATCCCGAAGCTCCCGATCCCATCTACGACGATGCCAAAGAGCATCTTTTCGAGGCGTCCGTCATCGAGGCACTGCGCCAGAGCGAACTCGATGTGCTGGCCATCCCGGCACCGGAATGGACGAGCTTTCACGAGCAGGAAGGGGCGGCTTACCGCGTCACGCTACCCGTCCGCCCCACGGTCGAGTTGGGTGCCTATACCGACTACCCCTTCACCATCGAGGTCGAGGACGTCGACCAGGCCAAGGTGGAGGCCGTGGTCGAGCAGCTGCGCGATCAGCAGGCAAGCCTGGTGCCGGTCGAAGGTCGCGGCGCGCAGGACGGGGACTACGCCGTCGTCGGTTTCGAGGGGCGACGCGACGGCGCGCTCATCGAGGGCGCCCAGTCGGAGCGCTTCCCGCTGATCATCGGCAAGGAGCGCATGGTCCCCGGCTTCGAAGCGCAGCTCGTGGGGCTGCGCGAGGACGAGGAGAAGATCTTCAGCGTCACCTTCCCGGCGGACTACGGGCAAGCGGAGCTGGCCGGCCAGGAGGTCGAGTTCACGATCGTCATGCGCGAGCTCCGCCAGAAGCAGCCGCCGGCCCTCGATGACGACTTCGCGCGTTCCCTGGGCGACTACGCCGACCTGGCCACGCTGCGTACGGAGATCGCCCGGCGGCTGGAGCGGAGCGCCCGAGACCGCGCGCGCCATGCCTTCGCCGACCACATCATCGAGTTCACCGCGGCCAACGCCACGGTAGAGGTGCCGGAGCTGCTGGTCGAGCGCGAGATGGACGTCATGATCGACGAGCTGAAGGTCCGCCTGGCCGAGCAGCGCATCGGCTTCGAGGAGTACCAGCGGGCCACCGAACGCGACGAGGCCGCCATCCGAGGCGAGTACCGCGAACAGGCCGAGAAGCGCGTGAAGGTGCTGCTGGTGCTCGGCCAGGTGGCCGAGGCTGAGGGGGTCGAAGTCTCGGACGAGGCGGTCGAGGCGGAGATCGAGCGCGGCCGGCAGTCGGCCGAAGCCAACCCGCGCCTGGTGGAGTACCTGGAGTCCGAGCGGGGCCGGTCGTATCTGCGCTCCCAGCTG
>JBBJNS010000202.1:0-3061 GCA_037720745.1 Candidatus Limnocylindrales bacterium | reverse complement strand
ACGAAGACAGGGACGGGCGCCCTCGCGGCGGCCTCGGCGATGATCCGCCTCAGGCCCACTCCAGCGCCCGTTCCCGCCACGCATACAGGACGCCAAGCAGCAGGATGGCGATGAACATCGCCATCTCGACCATGGCGATGGGCCCTTCCTCGACGAAGACGACCGCCCATGGGTACATGAAGACCATCTCCATGTCGAAGGCGAGGAACAGGAGTGCCATCGCGTAGTAGCGAGCGTGATAGCGGCTCCAGGCGTGGACCTGGGGCGCAGAGCCACCGGCGAACGGCACGCGCTCCGGCGCCGTCCGCCGCCTCCCTCCACGGACATCCTGCGTCCACCACAGCATGAGGACCACCCCCACGGCAGCGCCGAACACGGCCAGTGTGACGACGAGTGGACCGATGGCGACCACCACTCGGGCTTCGCGCGGGCGCGTGCGCTACACGTAGTCGCCGGGCGAGTCGCGGAAGCTATCGGCACAGTCCTGGCTGCAGAAGTAGTAGGTCGTTCCCTCGTGCTCGATGGTCGCCACCGCATCGGCGGGTGAGATCCTCATCATGCACACGGGGTCGGTGACCTTCTCCGAATCAGCCATGGTCATCTGGGTGCTCCTCTCCGACTGGCACGATGGACCGTTGCCGGGCCGATGCGAAGGACACCGGGTCCTCGTCCATTGCGTTCTGAAGCTCGTCGCCTCTTGCCCTAGCATATCCCGCGCAGTCGCAGCTGACGGCACCGGTGGGGCGAAGCGCGTCGTACGTCTGGCTCGTGCTCGCGACTGCTTCCTCCAAGTCGCTCCTCTCGTTCGGGCCGTAGCGCTGTCGAGCGCTTATAGGCCATAACCGTCCTTGCGGGCACCGCCGTCACTTGCAACGGCGCGCGAGCTCCTACACTGAGATAGTAGCGAAATGTCCGACGCGGGAATGTTGTCGGGCCGGGCGGAGACGTTCGAGAACCTTGCACGGCTGTGTCCCCACTGCATGGAGGTTTCCCTCATGACCCACATCGCCCAGATGCTCGAGACCCATCCCGCCGCCACCTCGAGCGGCGTGGACCGCTCTGTCCTGCTCCAGTGCATCGAGGCCTGCTTCGACTGCGCACAGTCATGCACCTCGTGCGCAGATGCCTGCCTCGGAGAACAGCAGCACCTCGATCAGCTGGTCCGGTGCATCCGCCTGAACCTCGATTGTGCCGAAGTCTGCGAGACGACGGGACGGCTCGTCCTGCGTCAGACGCAGCCCGACTGGAGCGTCATCCGAACGCAGCTCCAGGCTTGTGTCGCGGCATGTCGCGCGTGCGGCGACGAGTGCCAGCAGCACGCCGACGGCATGGGCATGGAGCACTGCCGGGTCTGTGCCGAGTCGTGCCGGCGCTGCGCCGAGGCCTGCGAGCAGCTCCTCGCCGCGTTGCCTGCCTAGCGCCCAGCGCCTAGCCGGCGTTGATCTCGCATCGTAGATCCGACCCAGCTTGACATTAGAGCCACTCTAGGGTCTAGGGTGGCCTCATGCGCATCGGCGAACTGGCTGGACGACTTGGGACCACGCCTCACGCGTTGCGGTTCTACGAGCGCAACGGGCTGCTGCCCTCGCCCGAGCGGAGCGAGAACGGCTATCGGGAGTACGCCGAGCAGGACATCCAGCGGCTGCGGCTGCTGATCGGTCTCCGCCAGCTCGACCTTCCGGTCGACCAGGCCGCCGAGCTGGCGAGCCTGTGCGCAGAAGGTCGGTGCGATCAGGTCTCCCGCGAGCTTCGTTCGGCCATCGTGGAGAAGCGGACCCATCTCCGCCGCCGCCTCGACGAGTTCGTGTACCTCGACCACAGACTGGCTCATCTGGCTGGCCAGCTCGATGCCGGCGAGCCCCCTCGACCCCTCATCACGCTCGGAAAGGAGGAACTTCATGCACCTTGATCGATGTGACGACTGCTGCTGCGACAAGCACTGCTGCGGCTGCGGGACCGACTGACCGAAGCGAGCCACTCTCGGTGATAGGCTCGGCTCGATGTGCAGGCCACAAGCATGAACACCGGTGTCGAGCGGATCCTGGGACCGCTGGAGTCGGCCATCATGCGCCTCCTCTGGAAGGCCGGCGATGCCTCGGTCCCCATGGTGTTGACCCGGCTGAACGAAGACCGGGAGCGCCCGCTGGCGTACACCACGGTCATGACGGTCCTCGTGCGCCTGCACGAGAAAGCGCTTGTCACCCGGCGATTCGAGGGACGTGGTTACGCCTACAGCGCGGCCCTGACGGAGAACGAGTTGATCGACGCGGCGAGCGCGCGAGCCGTAGATGATCTGGTGCGGCGGTTCGGGACGCCGGCCTTGGTGCACTTCGCCGAGCGGCTCGACCGGCTCGACGCCCAAGCACGGGCAGAGCTCGAGCGACTGGCCACCCGGACGTCAGAGAAGGACGTCCCGTGAGCCCTTGGCGGGCGGTCATCGCCGTCTCCATGGCGGTCGTGCTGGCGTGCCTGGCGGCGCGGCTCATCGTGGCAGGCGATCCCATGCTGCCGGCGGAGATCGCGGGTGCCGCCGTGCTGGCTGCCTGGCTCCTGGAGATCCTGGCTGCGGCCTATCGCGGGCACCGACTGGAGCGGTCCATCGGGGCCGTCAGTAGCCAGGCCGTCGTCGTCGGAGTGTCGTGCCGAGTGATGCGCGACGGCGGATGCTCCGCGTTCGTCCTGGGCACCCTGCGTCCCCGCATCTACCTGGGAGCAGGGCTCCTCACGACACTGGACACCGATGAGCTGCGCGCTGTCGTCCTTCACGAGGAGCACCACCGCCGCACACGGGCTCCCCTGCGCAGCGCCGCGCTGGGCGCCTGGCGACGTCTGGCAAGCTCGTCTTCACGCGTTCGCGACGCCCTCGACGCACGAGTAACTCAGCTCGAGTGCGACGCGGACCGCTTCGCTCTCCGCCACGGCGTCAGCCGAGGAGCCATCGCGGGCGCGCTGCTCAAGACCGAGCCGTCAGCGATGGGTCTCGGATTCGCCGCTCAGGCGCAGGCCCGCGTCGACCACCTGCTCGATCCAGACATCCACCGGCGACTCGATCGGGCTCATG